>DAOTMQ010000251.1:0-4749 GCA_035450385.1 Kiritimatiellia bacterium
CTGCAAAGCCTGCAAGGCCTATCACCATGCCCGGGGCGAAAAAACGACCTGCGAGCAAAAGTAGAATGCCCGGTGAAAATACTCCACACATCCGACTGGCATCTCGGCCGCACGCTCTACGGCAGAAAACGCTATGAGGAGTTTGATGCGTTTCTAGCTTGGCTGGCGGAGACGATCCGGGAGCGTGAGATCGACGCGCTGCTGGTGGCAGGAGATGTCTTTGACACCAGCGCCCCAAGCAACCGCGCCCAGGAACTCTACTACCGCTTTCTGTGCCGGGTGGTTGCCTCGCACTGCCGGCATGTTGTCGTTATCGCGGGCAACCATGATTCGCCCTCCTTCCTCAATGCCCCCAAGGAGTTGCTCAAAGCCCTCAATGTCCATGTGGTCGGCAATGCTTCTGACTGCCTGAAAGATGAGGTGCTGGTGCTCCGCAATGCGCAGGACGCGCCGGAACTGATCGTCTGCGCCGTGCCCTATCTCCGCGACCGGGATATCCGCACGGCGGAAGCCGGCGAGAGTGTCGAGGACAAGGAGCGGAAACTGACCGACGGCATTCGCGCACACTACGCCGCCGTCACTACCCTGGCCGAACAAAAACGCACGGAATTCGGGGGCAACATCCCCGTCGTCGGCATGGGGCATCTGTTTACCGCAGGCGGGCAGACGGTCGACG
Source organism: Kiritimatiellia bacterium (assembly GCA_035450385.1). Classification (GTDB taxonomy): domain Bacteria; phylum Verrucomicrobiota; class Kiritimatiellia; order RFP12; family UBA1067; genus DUPH01. The sequence continues at coordinate 677 of DAOTMQ010000251.1, forward strand.
GCGATGGCGTGCGCGAACTCTATGTGGGTTCGCTGGCGCATGTGACGGCCCAAAGTTTCCCCGCCAGCTTTGATTATCTGGCGCTCGGGCACCTTCACATCCCGCAAATGGTGAGCGGCACCGCAACCATGCGGTACAGCGGCTCTCCCCTACCCATGGGATTTGGCGAGGCCAAACAGCAGAAGAGTGTGGTGCTGGTCGATTTTTATCCACAGAGAAACGCAGACAAGGCTGACGCCAGAGACCCTTGCAAAACCCCTCGTGGCATGGGCGTCCCGCCCATGAAACACGGGCAAGATGCCCGTGCCACACCTGCACGCAAGGGGGATTGCAAAGGCCTCGATAATCTGCCTAAAGCTCATATCAGTTTGATCGACGTGCCGGTGTTTCAAAAGCTTGCGCGTGTCAAGGGCACATGGGACGATATCAAGCGCCGCATCCTTGAGTTGTCGGCAACGGACGCCTCAAGCTGGCTTGAAGTCATCTACGAGGGCGAAGAAGTCATCGGTGACCTGCGCGAGCGCTTGGAGACCGCGATTGCCGACACTCAAATGGAAGTTCTCCGTGTCAAAAACAACCGCATCATCGACCGCGTGCTGGGACAGCTCCACACAGAGGAAACGCTCGATGATCTGACTGTAAACGATGTATTCGAGCGCTGCCTCGCCGCGCATAACGTGCCTGACGAACAGCGGCCCGAGCTGCTACGGACTTATCAAGAAGCGGTTGCGTCACTCGACGAGGACGATGAGCGAAGGGGCTCGCGATGAGGATCCTCCAAATACGCTTCAAAAATCTGAACTCGCTGGTCGGCGAATGGGAAATCGACCTGACGCATCCGGCCTATGTGTCTGACGGCATCTTCGCCATCACCGGCCCCACCGGATCGGGCAAGACCACCATCCTCGATGCCATTTGCCTCGCGCTTTACGGACGCACGCCGCGTCTGGACAGGGTCAATCGGAGCGGCAACGAAGTCATGTCCCGCCAGACCGGCGAGTGTTTTGCCGAGGTGACCTTCGAAGCCCAGTCCAAGCGCTACCGCTGCCACTGGAGCCAGCATCGGGCGCGCAAGAAGCCGGACGGCGAACTCCAAGCCCCGAAGCACGAGATTGCCGATGCCGACTCCGGCGAGATTTTTGAATCCAAAATCAAAGGCGTCGCCGAAGAGATCGCGACGGCCACCGGCATGGACTTTGACCGCTTCACCCGCTCCATGCTGTTGGCGCAGGGCGGTTTCGCCGCATTCCTGCAGGCAGTACCCGATGATCGGGCACCGATCCTGGAGCAGATCACGGGCACGGAGATCTACAGCCGGATATCCATCCGCGTCCATGAGCGCCAGCGCGATGAGCAGGAGAAGCTGAACCTGTTCCGCGCTGAAACGGCCGGCATCGTGATTCTTGAACCGGAGCAGGAGCAAGCGCTGGAGCAGACACTCGAAAACAAGCGCAAGGAAGAGACGGAGCTTGCCGCCGCGTCAGCCGCCACTGGGAAGGCCATCGCCTGGCTCACCCTCATCGACGGACTGAAAAAGGAGATTGTCAGTCTGGCCGACGAAGCGGACAAGCTGCAGGGCGAGATCGAGGCATTCAAGCCGGATCGCGAAAAGCTAGGACGCGCCTTGAGTGCCGCCGCACTGGACGGCGCGTACGCCACACTCACCGCCGCCCGCAAGCAGCAGGCAGCTGACCAAGCCGCCCTGAAGATCGAGGAGGCGGCACTGCCCGGACTGGAAATCTCTGCCAAGGAGCAGGCCGAAGCCTTGCAAGCGGCTGAACAGCAAACCGTCCAAACAAAAGAAGCACTGAAAGCGGCCGCGCCGACCTTGCAGAAAGTCCGCGCACTGGATCAAAAATTGGACGATCAGCAAAAAACTGTCGCGGATAGCGAAGCGGGCTGCAAAAGAGATACGGCCAAGATCGACGCGGATAAAAAAGCTCGATTCGCGGAACTAGACAAACGATCCAAGGCGTGCGAGGCGTTGCAAGGCGTGGACGCCTTCCTCAAGGAATATGTGCAGGATGAAAAGCCGACCACTTTGTTGCGCGAGTACCGTGCCGAGAAGGACGCCCTGCTGCGCGAAATGGCTTTCCTCGCCAAAATCGCAGAGCTTGAAGCGCATCGCGCCAAGTTGCAAGACGGCAAGCCCTGTCCGCTCTGCGGCGCGACCGAACACCCATTCGCGGCAGGCAATGTGCCGCTCCCCGATGAAACCGAGCAGAAGATCGATGCGCTGACCCGCCTGATCGACAAAGTCGAGGATCTGATTGGCAGGAAGACAGAGATCGAAAAGCAGATTGCCGACATCGATAGCGAGGTCAAACGGCTGGATGCGGTCATCGAAACCCAAGGCACCGCTCTGGCCGAAAAGTTGGAGCAACTGGAGACCTTGAAAAAGGAACTCGCCGCCGCGAGTGCGGAGCGTCAGTCGCTGTACGGCGACAAACAACCGGACGATGAGGAGCACCGCTTAAACCAAGCGATTGCCGCTGCGGAGAGCGCCGAGAAACAGACCCGAGAACGGCACCACGAACACCAGCAAAAGTGGAACACCGCGAAGGATCGTGCCGCATCGCTCAAACGGCGCATCGAGCACCAAGAACCGGAACTTAAAAAACTTGAAACTGAATTTTCCGCAGCGCTCGCGCCGGTGGGGTTTGCAGATGAAGAGCAGTTCTTGGCGGCCAGGCTTTCCGCTGAACGCAGAGCCGAGTTGACGGCCACGGCCAAAGGCTTGGACGACCGTCAAACCGAATTGAAAGCACGACAGAAGGATCGGGAAGCGCATCTGGCTAAGGAGTTGGCTCTTAAGCTCACCGACGAGCCGCTGGAAGCGCTTGAGCCGCGATTCAAAGAGCAGGAGGAGACCCTGAAAGAGGTGCGGGATACGATTGCCGGTCTCAAGCACAAATTGAACGAGAACACGGTTGCCAAAGAGCGGATGGAGACCAAGCAGACGGCGATCGAAGCTCAGAAAAACGAGTGCCGCAGGTGGGAGAATCTGCACGAACTGATCGGCTCTGCCGATGGCAAAAAATACCGCAATTTTGCGCAAGGGTTGACCTTCGACATGATGATCGGTCATGCCAACCGGCAGTTGCAGAACATGACCGACCGTTACTTGCTGACGCGGGACGATGCGTCGCCCTTGGAACTCAATGTAGTCGACAACTATCAGGCCGGAGAGATCCGCTCCACAAAAAACCTTTCCGGCGGGGAGAGCTTTATTGTCAGTCTCGCGCTGGCGTTGGGACTGTCCCACATGGCAAGCCAGAACGTCCGCGTGGACTCACTGTTCCTGGACGAAGGTTTCGGCACGCTGGACGAAGAGGCGCTCGACACCGCGCTGGAAACCCTCGCGGGTTTACAGCATGACGGCAAGCTGATCGGCGTCATCTCGCACGTCTCCGCCTTGAAAGAGCGGATCAGCACACAGATTCAAGTCACCCCCCAAACCGGCGGCAGGAGCGTGCTGTCTGGGCCGGGGTGCGGGAGGCTTTTTTAACCGCAGTTTTTTGGGGGCATAGCTCGGTTTTTTCTCTCACGGAGACACAGAGGGCACAGAGACTTTTTGGGGGGCTGCCGGAACTGCCGATCCTGCGGGTGTGGCACGGGCATCTTGCCCGTGGGCATGGGCGCCCCGCCCATGCCGCAATCCCCGCAGGCCCGGTAGTGCCGGGAGTGCTGAGAGCGGTGGTCAAAATACCTGTCCCTTAGTAGTTGTCCAAGGTGAAGGTGGCGCAGACATTCCTGTCTGTGCATCTCCGGCAGACAGGAATGCCTGCCTCACATTGCGAATGAGCCTTGAAGGAGCCGCTCTGTCTGCGGGCGGTCTCCTTGGTTTCGGGGGTGTACGCGCCGAGCAACTCCGGATCGAGAGCCACGTCGCTGTCGTTCGGGTCGTTTTCGTCCACCATGGATAAAGCATCCCACTTGTAACTAAATAGAACCCGTGAAGAACTTATCACTATAAACAAACGCCAGTCAACCGAAGCGGTGGTTTCCCCGTTTTCCCCTTGTCTTTACAGATGCCCGGGGTTATCTTTCCCTGACGAACCATCCCCCAGAGG
>DAOTMQ010000252.1:0-4744 GCA_035450385.1 Kiritimatiellia bacterium
GGGGTTGTACTTCTTCAGGGTGTCTTTCACGGTCTGCGACGCGGTGATGAAACGGGTCTTTCCGAGTCCTTCGGCAAGATCGTAAACGCGCTGGCAGAGCCGCTCGGCGAGTGCCGGGTAGAGCGTGTCGTAGACCACGGCGCCTTCGCCTACGGCGTAGGACTCTTCCACGTTGGTGCCGAACGGCACGAGCTTGTACCCGAGTTGCTTGAGCAGGTCGCGCGGCGCGGAAGGATTGCCGCAGGTGTTCTTGAGGAAATCGCTTTCCAAATAAACCGCCTTGCGCGAGCCGGTCTTGTTCATGCCTTGCTCCACAAAGTATGCGGCGCTGTGGATGACTTTGACGCCGGGCAGGCGGTCGTGCAGGAATTCAAACGCCGAGGGCTCCGCCACGATCAGGGTTTTACAACCGCTGTCGGTGACCGCCTTCTTGAAGCGTGTGAAAACCTTTTTGGAAGCGGCCTCGAAGCCCAGCACCGCAAGAGCCTTGCCGGGATCGCCGCCGGTGATCACCGCGCATCCTTTGTACAACTCGGGCGTGGGGCCGAAGTAGAGCACGCGCCCTTTGCCCTTGACGCTAAAGGTGTCCTTTTCCAGCGTTTTGGCCAACGCCTTCACGGCGGCGGGTGCGAGGTCCGCCTCAACGATATCCCGGCGCACCGCGAGGACGAGGCCAGTTTCGTCATAGTCGCTCACGCAGTGGAAGCGGTTGGCGGCGCTCATCGCGCTGCGATAGAATGCGTCGATGTAGTCGGCGTTCGAGAGGTTGGCGGCGTCCATGCGGATGCGGTCGCACATCAGCGCGCGGCCACGCGGGGTGTCGGCTTCACGGAAGGTGACGTTCCCCACCGGGTCGAGATGCCTGCACATGAAGCAGAAACGGCAGGCGTCAATCACATTCAGATAATTTTCGATATGCATGTTGTTACACTCCTTTTCCGGGGAAACCCATTTTGCCGGGGTTCATGATGTTGTTGGGGTCGAGCACCTTCTTGAGAGACTCAAGCACATTGAAGGCAGGCCCGTAAAGATCGCGCATGATGCGGCCGAGTTTGAGGCCCACGCCGTGGTGCTCGTTGATCACGCCGCCCTCGCGGATCGCCGCGCGGATCGCCATGTCCCAGATGCGGTTGTAGAGCGCGACCGCCTCGTTCGGGTCCTGTGGCGGTTCCTCGATGATGAAGCGCGCATAGAGCATGCAGCCCCAGTCGTACCAGTGCGAGAAGTGACCGATGAAGGCGGCCTGCGGGAAGTTCTCTTTGACGACATTCTTCATGGCCCAGTAGACATTCTCGATGTTGGCGAAGGTGGCGACCGTGTCGAGTGTGCCGAAAGCCTGCGGCAACTGGAACATATAGGGCGGGTAGAAGAACTTGTAGCGGTTTTTCCACCACGATTGCCCGGCCTCTGTGCCCAGATCCTCCTTGGAGGTTTTTTCACAGATTTTGCAGGCCTCTTCCATCTCCAAATCCACGATCTTTTCCGGGCCGTCAAAGCCGAACACCAAATACGCGCCCTTGCGGTCGATGTTAAGCACGCGCTTGATAATTCTAGCGGTCGAGGCCTCGTCATAGAGACGGATGACGGCGGGACGCATGCGGCTGATCATGAGCTGGGAGCCCGCCACCATGGCATCGTGCATGGTTTCGAACAGGTAGGCGTGGAACTTACGCGCGGCCGGGATCGGGTGAATCTTCATGACCGCCTTGGTCACGACTCCCAGTGTACCCTCGCTGCCTAAAAAGAGTTCAGTGAGGGAGGGGCCGGAGGCGTGACGCGGTACCGGCAGGGTGTTGATGATTTCGCCGGTCGGTGTGACCACCTCCAGCGACATGATCATGTCTTCGATCTTGCCGTACTTGGTGCTGAGCACACCGGTACCGCGGTGCGCGATGAAGCCGCCGAGTGTGGCGCAGGAGATCGAGGCGGGGAGGTGCATGGTGCTGAAACCAGCTTTCTCGACCTCCCACTCCAGATGCTGCGCGTTGATGCCGGCCTCCGCAGTGACGGACATCGTGACCGGATCGATTTCGATCACTTTGTTCATGCGCTTCATGTCCAGCACGATACCGCCGTAGACCGGCAGCGCGCCGCCTTGGGAACCCGAGCCGCCGCCCCACGGGGTCACGGGAATCTTGTGGGTGTTGGCGATCTTGAGAATCGCGGCGACCTCCTGCGTGTTGCCGGGATAGACAACAAGATCCGGCGGCGTGGGTCGTTCACCGCGATCGTGCCAGCACTCCGGCACCCAATAGTAGTCGATGGAGTGGCCGAGATTATCGGCCTCGTTAGCTTGGACATACTCGTCGCCGACCACCCAGGTCAGCTCGCTACGAATCATCTCGTAGAGGTAGTTTTTTGGTGTCATGTTTTCTCCTTTGAGAAGGGGGTTAGGTAGTTAGGCTGTAAGGCTGTAAGGTAGTAAGGCTGTTAGGAAGAGGTGTTGAGAAGGCGCTTGTAGCACGGAGCCAGCGCGTCGTGGATGGCGCGGTAGTGTTGGAATTGACTGTTGTAAAACTCCGCGCGTCCGGCGTCGGGCAACAACTCGCGATCAAAACGCAGACACTGCGTGACGGCGCTGACTACATCGTCAAAAACGCCGATACCGACACCGGCGAGCAGGGCACCGCCGAACGAAGCGTCGCAACAGGCGGGGCACTTGACCGGCGCGTTGAAAAGGTCGCAGACAATGCTGCTCCAAAGCGCACTCTTGGCACCGCCGCCGATCAACAGGAACTCGTGGACCGGAAGCTTCATCTTCTCGATGGTGCGGTAGCAGTCGCGCAACGAGTACGCCACGCCTTCGAGCAACGCACGCGACGCGTCGCCGCGTGTGCTGGCCATGCTGAAACCGGTGAAGCTGCCGCGCAAATCCGCATCCCAGTAGGGCGAGCGTTCGCCCTGCAGATACGGGTGGAAGAGGACGCCGTTGCTGCCGGGCGGCGCTTGGGCGGCCTCGGCGTCGATGGCGTCGTAGTGCGTTCCCGGTGCGCAAAAGGTGTCGCGGTACCAGCGCTGGCAGACCGCTGCCGCATTGGTCGCGGTGACGGTGTACCACATGCCGGGCACGACATGCGAGTAGGTGAGCGTCTCGCGGTGCGGGTGAGCCTTGGCGGTCATCACATTGACATTGCCGGCGGTGGCGAGTTTGAGTACGCACTGGCCGGGCTCAATCGCGCCCGCCGCGTAATCCTCAACCGCTGAATCGCTGGCTCCCATGATGACGGGCGTGCCGACCGGCAGACCGGTGTCGGCCGCCGCCTGCGACGTGATGTGTCCCGCCACGTCCGTCGGGTTGCCGATGCGCGGCAGGGCTTTCAGCGGGATGCCGGCCAACTCGCAGAGCGCTTCCGACCAGCACGCTTTGCGCATGTCCCAGAAGAGCGTGCCTTGCGCCTCGATGCTGTCGCAAGCCATCTCGCCGGTCAGGAGATAACGAATGTAATCTTTGACAAACGAGATGTGCCGCGTCTGCTTGAGGGTGCGCGGCTCGTTGTTGTGCAACCACAGCATCTGCGGCAGTGTCCACGTCGGCGTCGGTGCCTGATAGGCGGTCTTGAAGATCAGGTCGAAATGATCCCGCTTCAGGGCCGCGCACTCCTGCACGCTGCGCTGGTCGGTCCAGATGATGGTCGGTCGCACCACGTTGAGTTTGCTGTCGAGCAGCACCGCGCCGTGCGTGTAGCTGTCGAGCGCAATGGCCGCGATACGGCGGCGTTGCTTGAGCTTCTTGAGTACCTTGCACATGACGCGGTACCAGTCGGCAGGATCCTGTTCGGCCCAAGCCGGTCGCGGGTGGTGGGTGGGGTATTCGCCGGATGCGCTCTCGACCACGTTGCCTGCAAGGTCGATCAGCGTTACCTTGCAGCCGCCCGTGCCGAAATCGATTCCAAGTAAAAGATCTTGGCGTTTCATCAACCCAATAACCATTTGTGGTCGGGATCGGGCACCGACAAAAACTTGCGGTGGTTCGGGCCGGCCATGACCCACAGGTAGTACATGGTGTAGCCCGGCGCGTTGATTACGGGGTGGTAGCCGCGCGGGATCAGCGTGGTGTCGTTCTGCTGCACCGTGCAGGTGAAATCGATCGAACGGTCATCGGTGTAGATTTTCTGGATGCCGTAGCCCTGCGCCGGATTGAAGCGGAAGAAGTAGACCTCTTCCATATCCACCTCGACCGGCAGGTTGTCGAAATCGTGGCGGTGCGGCGGATAGCTCGCGTGGTTGCCCGAGGGTACAAATGCCTCGCCGATGAAGAAGTGGCTGGAAGGAAACTCGTCGGTCAGCATGAGCAGCGCGTCGCGCTGATAGCTCTCCTTGCCGATGCGGGCTTCCTTTACCTGTTCGGGTGTGATCTCATACGCGGCGGTCTTGAGGTCGGATGGCGAGGCCGCCCAAGCGATCTCGACATCGGTTATGCCGGTCACGGTGTAGGCGGTGCCGTACGGAATGTAGACGGTGTGCGGCTTGCCGGAGAAGACATCCTTGCGTGTGCCGACCTTCGGGAAATTGAAGCCTTCGCCGGTGACGGCGCAGGTTCCGCCCAGAACGACCAAGGCGACCTCAAACGCGCCGGAGTCAGCCTTGTACGACTCGCCCGCTTTGAGCGTGATGATGCCGAATTCGGTCAGTTTCAGGTCGCCGTCGCCGATTGAGGCGATCTTGGTGAACGTGCCTTGGTTCTTGTAGTGTTTCAGATACGTTTTCATGATGCTCCTTTCTTTACGCCGGTATGTCTCCGGCC
>DAOTMQ010000253.1:0-4704 GCA_035450385.1 Kiritimatiellia bacterium
CGGCATGCTGACGGACTTCGCCGCGCATCAGCTCGATATCATGCAGTGGGCGCTGAATAAGGATGGCGTCGAGCCGGTCGCGATCGAAAACATCAAGGGACGTTTGCCGCCGTCCACCGACCTCTACAATACGCTGGCGGAGCCGTTCTCGTTTGAGATTGTTTATGGAGACGGCATGCGCGTCTTTGTCTCGTCGAGCTATGCCTATGGCTGCCGCTTCCACGGCGAGGACGGCAAGCAGATTTATGTGACCAACGGCAAGATCGAAACCAATCCGCCCGAGTTGGTCCGTGAGAAGATCGGCGAAGATGAAGTCCGGTTGATCCGTAGCGGACAGCAGGAGAAGAACTTCATCGAAGCGGTGTATAGCGGCGAGACGCCGATTTCACCGATCCAGGCGGGATTCTCGGCGTTGGTGCCCGCCGTGCTGGCGCACATCGGCATGCGGACCGAAAGGGCTTCGCTCAAATGGCAGGCCGAGAAAACGCGCTTCGAGAACGCTCCCGATGCGGACAAGCTCCTCGCGCCGCACATGCGCGCCCCGTGGCGGCTGGACGTGTGAGAGAGTGAATAGTGAATAACGAATAGTGAATAGCTAGTCGGTATCGCTATCGGTATCGGTATCGCTATCGGAATTGGAATCATCCCTTTTAAATCTGAAACTTGGAACCTCAATTCAAATGGAAGGAGACCTTTGCTGACGCGGAGGTGGTGCGGGCGTTAGCCCGCGAGCTTGAGCTGCCGCTGCCGGTGGCGCGTGTCTTGGTGGCGCGCGGCGTGACAGACCCGGCGGTGGCGCAAAGGTTTTTGAATCCCAATCTGCGCGATCATCTTGGCGCGCCCTTTGACTTCCCGGGGATCCGGATCGCTGCCGAACGTTTGTGGCAGGCGATCCGCGACGAGCGTGATATCGTGGTCTACGGGGATTTCGACGCAGACGGCGTGGCCGCCGCTGCGTTACTCGTGACCGCGCTGCAACGGCTCGGTGGCGCGGCCGAAGTCTTTCTTCCCCTGCGCGAGTCCGAAGGCTACGGGTTAACGCGCGCGGCGCTGGATCGTTGTCTGCGTGAACGGGGCGGTCCGCCCGGCGTGCTGGTGACCGTGGACTGCGGCATCAGCTCGCCGCATGAGGTGGCCTATCTCACGAGTCTGGGGGTCGAAGTGATTATCACCGATCACCACGAACCCAACGGGCCGTTGCCGGAGGCCGCGGCGATCGTCAATCCCAAGCTGGGCGCGTCGCCGGGCGCGGAGAACCTCTGTGGCGCGGGTGTCGCGTTCAAGCTGGCGCACGCCTTGGCGGATCTCGGCAAAGCCAACGGCTGGTACCAAGGCGCGCCGCTGGGCGGCGAATTGCTGGTGCCTGTGGGGCTTGCGACTGTGACCGATATCGTGCCGCTGACGGGCGAAAACCGTCTGCTCGTCTGGAGTGCGTTGAAGTATTGGCGGCACTACGCCGGGCCGGGTCTTCAGGCGCTGCTGGCGCGCGCTGCACGGCAGACCATGCCGCCCGATGCCTACACGTTCGGATTTGTCCTCGGTCCGCGCATCAATGCGGCCGGACGCATGGAGTCGGCCATGACGGCTTTCGAGTTGCTGACGACGCGCGACCGCGACCGCGCGGCAGAGCTGGCCGTGCGCCTTGAGGGTTGCAACGCACGCCGGCGCGGCGTGGAGGAGCGTATCGTGCTGGCCGCACGTAAGCAGTGCGGACTGGACGCCGAAGACGCCGTTTTTGATGGGGCTTCGGTCGTTGTGGGCGGCGAAGGGCCGCACGTCGGCGAAGAAGAAGGGTGGCATCCGGGCGTGATCGGGATCGTGGCTGCCCGTTTGTGCGATGACACCGGCCGACCGGCGGCTGTGGTCTCCTTCGATCAAGACGGCGCGGGACGCGGCTCGGTGCGCGCCGGTGAGGGGTATCACGCGCTCGAGGCGTTGGCTGCGGCGGATGAGGCGCTGGCCGGCTACGGCGGGCACGCGAGCGCGGCTGGCTTTCATCTCAAGCCCGGAGCGTTCGATAGCTTTAAGCAACTTTTCAATGCAGCATGCGCGCGGCAGGCGGCGGCGTGTGGGGATGGCTTGCCGCGATCGCTGACGGTTGACGGCTGGCTCGAACCTGAAGCGTTGACGCTGGAACTTCACCGCGAGATTCAGCGGCTCGCGCCTTTTGGCAACGGGAATCCGGCACCGCGCTGGGGCGTGCGCGGTGTGACGGCGAAAGAGGTACGCCCGCTCGGCGCGTCAGGGGAGCATCTGTTGTGCATGTTCGAGCGGGACGGATATCCCTTGCCGCGCGGCGTGTGGTTCCGCAACGGCGACGCGCTCGAAGCGCTGAGGTCGGCCAGCGCGCCGCTGGATGTGGTGTTTGAGTTGCGTGAAAACAACTACGGTGGCGAGTCGTCGGTAGAGCTGCAGATCGTGGACGCTGGGAACAGTTAGGATTTAGGATTTAGGATTTGTGATTTGTGATCTGGGATTTTTCTTTGAGTGGGCGTCTGCTCGTCCTTGTGTTACCCCTTCCGGCGTTTCGCAAGTCTGGCGCAATCGATTGTTTTCGTGCGTAGTGCGGAGAGAAAGCGGTGCCGCGACCCGCGCACAGCGCGACTCTTGTCACCGCACTCCAAATTTTTCCGCCGCACCATGCGCGGTACAACGTTCATGCGCTCGCGTAGCGGTCAATCATGTCAATCATGTCTAAAAAAAACGGTATCCCATCTTCACCTTCAGGGGCTCAAGACTCGCTTGACTATGCAGGGCGGTTTGGGCATGCTTGGCGGTGTGAAAGCAATCGTCATAGGATTGGTGGGGGTGTTGGCGGGGGGGGGACTTGCCGCCGCTGAAGAGGCGTGGACGATGTTTCGCGGGCCGCGCGGCGATGGTTCAGTTGTTGGCCGCGAGTTGCCTTTGCACTGGAGCGAGACCAATAACGTCCGCTGGAAGACGGCGATTCCGGACTCCGGCTGGTCGACGCCTGTCGTGATGGAGGGGCGCATCTGGCTGACCAGCGCCACGCACGACGGGCATCTGTTTTCCGCCTATTGCGTGGAGGCTGAAACCGGACGCATTCTGCACACGTTGCCGCTTTTCCGCTGCGATGCGCCGGAACCGCTTGGCAATAACGTCAATGGTTACGCTTCGCCCTCGCCGGCGATTGAATCCGGTCGGGTCTATGTCAATTTCGGTAGCTACGGTACGGCGTGTCTGGATACCGCGAGCGGGGAGGTGCTTTGGAAACGCGAAGACCTGACCTGTCGCCACTACCGCGGACCGGGTTCGTCAATGCTACTTTACCGTAATCTGCTTATCCTTACTTTTGACGGCGTCGATCAGCAGTACCTCATCGCGCTGGACACACGTACCGGCAAGACGGTCTGGCGCACTGATCGCGTGATCGAATGGAAGGATCTCGACGCGAACGGCAAGCCCAAGCGCGAGGGGGATTTTCGCAAAGGGTTCGCCACGCCTATCGTCATCGAGGTGGACGGGCGCCAGCAGATGATCAGTCCGGCCTCCACCGCGCTCTTTGCCTATGCGCCGGAGGATGGACGGGAGCTTTGGCGTGTGACGCACACATCGCATACGTCGGTGGTGAGTCCGATCTATGCCAACGGTCTGGTGGTGGTGGCTACCGGGCTCGGGGTGCCCGAGATGATCGGAGTGCGTCCAGATGGTCGCGGCGACGTGACCGCCAGCCATGTCGCTTGGCGTGTCAGCGGCAAAGATGTGCCGCTCACGGCCTCGCCGGTGGCATACGGCGGACTGGGCTACATGGTTTCGGACTATGGTGCCCTGACCTGTTTCGAAATCGCATCCGGCAAGGCCGTCTGGCGGCAGATGGTCGGCGGCAACTATCAGGCTTCGCTGTTGTGCAGCGGCGACCGTATTTATTGTTTCGGTGTTTCCGGCAAGACCACGGTCCTGCGCGCGGGGCGCCGGACCTTTGAGATGCTGGCCGACAACCGATTGAAAACCGGATTCATGGCCTCGCCGGCTGTGGTTGCCAACGATCTCATTCTGCGCACCAAGACGCACCTCTACCGGATCAGCGAACGTTGAGCGGTTGACATGGCGGCGCATGCGCCGCCGGGCGAGCATCCCCGCGAGCCGCACTTCGTCCCTACACTGTCGCGTACACTTCGTCCAAAATACTTCGTCGCTGACGCAATCGACAAAGAGTGGGGGCTAAGACCGACTAAGTGTGGCGACTAAGCGTAAACGACTAAGTGTGTGTCTCCGCGCACGGCGCGGAGAGAAAGCGGTGCCGCGACCCGCGCACAGCGCGGCTCTTGTCACCGCACTCCAAGTTTTCCGCCGCACTATGCGCGGCACAACCTTTATGCGCCCGCGCAGCGGGAAATCATGACAATCATGTCCGACAACAAAGGGGCAGGTATTTAGTGCTTTCGTCTCCGACGCCCTCTCGTCTTCTCCGCCGGAAGCAACGGCGCGGTGTAGCTCTCGTAGAGGGCGAAGAGAAACTCCACGCGCTGGCGTTCGGAGGTGAAGGGCTGGGAACGGTAGCAGCGGTCCACCGCGCGGTCGAGGTCGGCATGCGCCTTCACCAGGTAAGGATGTAATCGGTGATCGGCTGCGAGCGGTAGAAGAACAGCCCCGGTGTCTTTGCCGCTTTGCGGGTGGGGGCGGCCGTGCTCTTTTCCCGGAACTCGCGCACCTTCTCCACGCGCTCCATAACCAGCGGCAGTG
>DAOTMQ010000254.1:0-4682 GCA_035450385.1 Kiritimatiellia bacterium
CGTGCAACTACTACCAAGGTGCGCGGCGGTTCGGGATGCAGGCCAACAAGCCGTACTACGTCTATGCCGCCGCCGGCACTACAACTTGCCTTGCCAACCCCAACCGCAAGGTGACGGCGAACAGCCGGTGCCTGTCATGGCAGAAATGGGTCAGCATTCCGTAAGATTGAGCGCCAGCGAAATCGAAATCGGGATCGCTATCGGTATCGGTATCGAGAAAAACCATGAGCTTCGGACACGAGAAATTGGACGTCTACCGTCTGGCGATCCGTTACGTTGCCTGGGTCTACGAGAAGGCCGGTGCGTTGGAGAGCATACACCGTGCGGCGCGTGACCAATGGCTGCGCGCCAGTCAATCGATACCGTTGAACATCGCCGAGGGCAACGGAAAAGCGGCTGAAGCCGACCGGAGACGCTACTTTGAGATTGCGCGGGGGTCGGCGTTGGAGTGCGCGGCCATTCAGGATGTTCTCGTGGTCGGCAAGGCTCTGGAAGAAGAGGAAAGTCAGAACCGTAAAACGGAACTCGACCGCATGGCGGCTATGCTGAGCCGGCTGGGCGGAAGAGGATACCAAGTACGGGAGCCGGGGGAAGTTTACGCAATGGAGGGAGAGGGTGACGATACCGATAGCGATAGCGATACCGATAGCGATGAAATCACGCCCTAACCGCAAGGTGACGGCGAACAGCCGGTGCCTGTCATGGCAGAAATGGGTCAGCATTCCGTAAGATTGAGCGCCAGCGAAATCGCTATCGGTATCGCTATCGGTATCGGTATCGCTATCGAAAAAAAGAAAAACCATGAGCTTCGGACACGAGAAATTGGACGTCTACCGTCTGGCGATCCGTTACGTTGCCTGGGTCTACGAGAAGGCCGGTGCGTTGGAGAGCATACACCGTGCGGCGCGTGACCAATGGCTGCGCGCCAGTCAATCGATACCGTTGAACATCGCCGAGGGCAACGGAAAAGCGGCTGAAGCCGACCGGAGACGCTACTTTGAGATTGCGCGGGGGTCGGCGTTGGAGTGCGCGGCCATTCAGGATGTCCTCGTGGTCGGCAAGGCTCTGGAAGAAGAGGAAAGTCAGAACCGTAAGACGGAACTCGACCGCATGGCGGCTATGCTGAGCCGACTGGGCGGAAGAGGATACCAAGTACGGGAGCCGGGAGAAGTTTACGCAATGGCGGGAGAGGGTGACGATACCGATAGCGATCCCGATCCCGATAGCGATGAAATCACGCCCCAGCAACACGAGGGAGGTTAACGATGGACTCAGTTGTACCGACACCCGAAGAACTGAAGCGGCAAGAAAAGCTCATGCGGCGCATCCGTGTCGCGGATGATGATGAAATCCACGAAAAGGAACCGCCGACACCACTCCAACAGAAGAAGATCGACAAGGCCTTGCGGGAGATCATCAACGAGACTATGGACGATGGAAGCCCAGTGAAATGTTGACCGCTCAAACCGAACCATGAAACACATGAAACTTCATGAAAACCATGGCGATCTTGGCGTCTTGGCGGTTTCAAAAGCCGAGCAATGCCCCCCAAAAAACTCTCTGCGTCTCTGCGCCCCTGTGAGAGGAAACCTGAGCAACGCAAATCTCAAATCCCAAATCTCAAATCCTTAGTGCCCTTGGTGCCTTTGTGTGAGAGAAAGGGAGATAGTCTTACTCGTTCACAGCGGCAAAGCGCGGGAGGCGCGCGACGGTCTTGCCGATTGCGAGACGAGCCTTATCGAGTTCGTAACGGACTTGGAGGTTCAGCCAAACATCAGGGGTGGTGTCGAAATAGCGGGCAAGACGCAAGGCGGTGTCGGCGGTGATACCACGCTTACCGAGCACGATCTCATTGATACGGCGAGCGGGCACATCGATGTCCTTGGCAAGCCTGTATTGCGAGAGGCCCATCGGCTGAAGAAACTCTTCAGACAGAACCTCGCCGGGATGCACGGGTTTTAAAACGGGGTCTCTCATAGCAATTCTCCCATTTGCGGACCAACTCAAAGTTGAACACTCGCTCCGTGTCTCGGCATCGAAAGGTCTTAATCATGGCGGTGTCCGTTACTGTGAACGATCTCCGTTAACAAGTCAATCCGAACGTTGGGGAAAAATGGGAGCGCGACAGATTTGCACAGATGACGCTGGGCTTTACACCTGAACTCGCTTCTGACATAATCCCCGTTGTTAAGCTTTTGTAAAAAGGAGCGGAGTATGAGCGCACGCAGTAGTGGGTTTGCATGGAAAGTGATCGCGGCTTGCCTGGTGGGCATGGCCATGAGTGTGCAAGCGGCGGGGTGGCCGGGCGGATCGTCCTTTACGATTCCGGCGGGGATGTCTGTAACGAATGCAGCGCTCCAACCATCGATCAGTTGTTTCACCAACAATGGCACGCTTACCTTTTTGCCCGGAGCGGAGGTGACGCTGACAGGTTCCGTGATAACCGCCATCGGCAGCGGCGTGGATGCCACCGGTGTCTTTGAATGCCTAGGCGGGAGGCTGTTGAATCAGGGATTGGGGTTTTTCGTGGTCGGCCATGCAGGGGCCGCCGGCAGTATGACCATCGCAGCCGGGGCGGAGGTAAGCATGCCCTCCGGTCGTTTCTGTGTCGCCCGCAATGAAGAGGGGTTGCGAGAGCTGCCGGCACAGGGCGATGTGTCGGTGGCGGGGCGGCTCGCCGCGAGTTACATTGAAATGACGGGGTTTTTCCCGACAAACCTCGCGCCGCCTTACGTGCTCTCGGCGACGCTTGCTATCGACGCTGGCGGTGTGGTCGAAGCCGGGATAATCGTCAAAAATGACTGCGCGTGCTCGGAGATCCATTTTAACGGCGGTACCCTGCGGGCGCAGCGGGACACGGCGGCACTCTTTTCCGGCCGCGGCACCTTGGACCTTGTCATCGCGGACAACACCAACGCTGTTTTTGACACCAACGGCAAGAACGTCATTATCACACCCGGTATGTCGCCGGGGAGTGTCTGTCTGCGCGGCCAGACCAATGCGATGGCGATAGGCAATGGCGGGCTGGTCAAAACAGGAGAGGGCACGCTTATGTTCCAACTGCCGCCTTCTCACAACACGTTTACCGGCGCGGTGACGGTTCTCGCCGGCGTGCTGGATTTGGGGCGTCCGCTGGCCGAGTACCAGACGGTGACCGTTTCGGAGGGCGCAAATTTCGTGGTGCGGGACGCCGCTGACCTTGCCAAAATCACCTACCTCGGGCAAGGGGATGAGCGGATGACCTACACAGTCGCCGTCGATACCGACTCGCTGGACCTCACCGCCGTAAATGACTGCTACCATGATGACCGCCTGGCCGGCCCGATTTCCGGGACGGCAACGCTCAGCAACACCGTGACGCACGCGGCGGGCGACGCGGACAATCCTTTCCGGCTGTCGGGACAGGGCAACACGCTCAACCTGACCAACACGGGGCTGGAGAACGTATTCTTGCAGGTCGAGGGCAGCGGCACGTTTAACTTTTTGGGCCACCGCGACTTCACCTCCGCCGATGCCGGACGCCTGACAATCACCGATGGCGGCTACCGCCAGGATGGTGTGTTCACACTCGCCGATCCGAATATCGACACGCCTGCCGTGCTGGCGTTGTCGAGCGGGCGGTTTGCGGCTGCCACCAGCCTTGACGTGGGCGTGACCGGCTTCGCTCATTTTGCGGCGGACGGGGCGGCAATCTCGGCCGGACGTGTCAAGATAGGCGGCGGCACGGGATATGCCGGTACTTTTTCACAGTCGGGCGGTACCGTGACGCTGAACACCGAATCGTATGTAGGCGCGGACGGCAGCACCGGCACGCTGCTGGTCACAGGCGGGCAGTTCATCGTCAACAGCAACCTGCGCATCGCCAGCAATCCAAGCGTCAACACCGGTCTGCGGCCGCAGGCCAGCGTCACGGTCAGCAATGCGCTGCTGCGCTGTAACGAGTTCCGCTTCAACTCATGGTGGCCGTTGGACGGCAGCGTCCACACTGTGGAATCGGGCGAGCTGACGCTGCAAGAGGGAGGCGTGCTTGAAACGGTGTCGGTTTACAAAAATGACGACCCCATCGCAAGGGTGTTTTTTGAGGGGGGCCTCGTACGCGCACGTCAAAACCACTCGAAATTTTTCAATGCCGAGCAACCCTACGGCACGCTTGATGTCGTGGCCAGGTCCGGACACTCGATCAACCTTGATACGCAGGGGTTCGATGTGACGATCCCGGATCCGCCCGGCACGATTATCTTCTCCGGCTCGGGCGGCTTGCGGAAGATGGGGACCGGCCGGTTGACCTTGGCAGCCGATCAGCTCAGCTATGCCGGCGACACCGAGGTCGTGGCGGGCGTGCTGCGCCTGGGCGAGCACCACCGGCTGCCGCACGGCCCCGGCGCGGGACATATCCGCCTTGCGGCGGACACGGTACTGGACCTCAACGGCAAGGACGACATCGTGAACCGCTTGATCGGCGCGGGACGTGTGCTGAGCACCAACGGCCCCGCCACGCTGGGCGTGCTGGCGGACGGCTCCGACGACACATGGGAGCGTGCATGGTGCAGCGGAGCGGTCTCGATTGGAAAATACGGGACCGGCACACTGACGCTCACTGCCCCGCAGGCGGTGCCGACAAATCTGACGGTCGCGGATGTGGCGGGGCTCGTGAAATCGGCCCGCCGTGCCATTAAGAAGGC
>DAOTMQ010000255.1:0-4667 GCA_035450385.1 Kiritimatiellia bacterium
CGACATGCAAAAAACCAAGGTGTTGGCCGACGCGCCTGGACACAGACGACTTGCCTGCGCCGGAGGGGCCGTCAATTGCGATGACTCGACTCATATCGGGATTCCTTTATTGACAACCGGATCTTATCACTCAGAACGGTACGGTTCAAGCGCATGGTGCGCATAGCGCGTCATGTGGATTTAAATCCAAAATGTCCTTGCGGCATAGCGCCATAGGAAATACAGTGGTCATAAGCAACACGGGAGCCGTCTATGAGAGAAGAATACGACTTCACCGAATCAGTTCGCAACCCTTGCGCGAAACACTTGCGAAAGAGAAACACCGTTCTGCTGATCGGCGCATGTCTCTTGGCGCTTGCCTTGTATCCGGTTGTCAGAGACAAGTGGGACAGGCACCGGTTGACCGTGCAGGTGCGTTGTCTTAAGGATGTCTATACAACCCTCGTTGACGCGAACGCTGAGGCGGAGTCAAAGGGTCAGGCACACGCATGGCCACGTGCGCTTTCGGAGGTGCTTGACGAAACGACCATTGCGAAGCTGAAACAGAACGGGATCGACTGGCGGCAGATTCAGTACCATCCGATTTCGGACGACACCCCAGAATCGAATGTTGTGATGTCTCTCGAGTCAGGCAGACACGTCATCAGAATCACGCGAGGCGGCGCGGTGTTTTTTGGGCGGAAGAAACACGAAAAGGCTAATGTCAAACCACGACCCTGACAACTCTAGGTTAGCCAATTCGATAGGAGAAACCATGAAAGCAATGATACATTGTGCCGTTTTTCTCTTCCTTTCCGGCACATTGGGTCTGGCGTCTGAAAATGACCTTGTGTGTATCCCCGAAGGGGTGTTGGATGGAATTGACGAAGACTTTGGAGTTGTCTGTATAACCAATTCGAAAACACTTTTAATGGACAGGACCGAAGTCACGCAATCGTTGTGGCTAGAAATATACAACTGGGCCCTTACGAATGGCTATGAGTTCTCTTCGGATGTTAACCGTGTGGGTGCAAATGGAAGCAACTATCCTGTTCATGCCGTGACGTTCGGTGTGGCGGTGCTTTGGTGCAATGCCAGAAGTGAAAAGAATGGGTTGGCGCCCTGCTACATAAATTCTGCTGGCTCTGGCATAAAAAAGTATTCCGAGTCAATCAGCAGATGCGCTCCATCTGCTTCTGGTTTCAGGCTTCCAACTCCCCGGGAATGGGAATATGCGGCAAGGGGTTTAACCAGCACACGATTTCATTGGGGAAATACAATCTCATATTCAAATGCAAACTTCACAGGATGGACAAATCGCTACGAGGTGTCGACTATCGCAGGCCGTGCTCATCCAGTTTTTTCAAAAGGAAAGAACTTGAATGTTCTCGGGGATGCGGCGACAAGCCCCGTGATGAGCTTCCCGCCCAATCGATTTGGTCTGTATGACATGTCCGGAAATGTCAGTGAGTGGTGCTGGGACGACAATGAGGCGTCTAGCCGCTGGAAAATTACGAAGGGGGGAAGTTGGCGAACATCACCGGAAAGACTTAGGCCGGGGAACATTGAATATCTCGAAGGAGGGGGACAACACGTGTGGGCTTTTAATTCAACTGGTTTTCGTTGCGTAAGAGTCCAAGGGGACCGGGATCATGATTTTTGACTTTTGATGAACAACGCCTCTCGTGGCATGGGCGTCCCGTCCATGAAACACGGGCAAGATGCCCGTGCCACACCTGCAAGCAAAGGGTTTTACAAGAGTCTCGTTAAACCTGAAAATTGGTTTCTGGGGGCTGCTCTTTTTTCTCGCACGAAGGGCACGAAGGGGAATAGGGTGTTATGGAAAAACCCTTGTGCCTTTGTGTGAGATTGAATTGGGTTGCGGGCTGTGCCCGCGTTAGTTTGAAAGCGATAGCGCTTGCGGTGGGTGGACGGTGAGGTCGATCACTTCGCCTTCGCTGCCGAAGTAACCGCCCCAGCCGATGCGGATGGCGGTGACTTGGGTGAGGTCCAGTGCCTTCTTGGTGTTGCCGAAGGCGGAGAACTGGCCGAAGAGCGCATAGGCGCGTGCCGTTCCTGCTTCGTTCAGGAAGCGTCCCGAATGTCCGAGATAGGTGCCGCCGTCGATTGTCTGAATGAAGACCAGAAGCTCGGCGGGCGTGCGCTGGCCCGTCGGGACGGCGGTGTCGAGGACCAGCCCTGCATAACCGGAGAGATCGAGCGGTTGCGCGTAGGGGAAGTTGACAAAAAGGAAGGTGTCGACCTGCCCACGGGTCAACGTGGCTAATGCGCGCCAACCACCAGTCGGGTCTTTGTTCAGTTCGCTGCGCACGTAGGTGCCTTTGCCGGCCGTGGGCTGGCCGGCCTCCGACAGGGGCTTGCACGTCATCTTGAGCGCGACCGAGGCGGTTTTCGTGAGGCGGCGCGGAACGCCAGCCTGCGGCGTGCGGAAAAACATCGCGCCGTACGGTCCGAGGTGCAGGGGGACGCGCGTCGCTTCCGCGACTGCGCTGCTGGTGCCGGTCGCCGGGTCCCACTGTTCGCGCACGCCGTCACCGCAGAAGCGTACGGTGCCATCCCATGCGGTGGCGCTGTCGTTGATCGCGAAATAGAGGTCGTGGCCGTCGACGCGGCGGCGCGTGATCTTGATGGGGTCGTGCACATTATCACAGGTGGCGTCGCGCTCCAGAACGGCGTCGATCATCTTCGGCGTCAGCGCAAGCATGCTGAACGGCAGCGCGATACCTGCGCCGCCGGCGCGGTTCGTGACGATATTCGGTAGCGCCTCCGTGCCGAACATCTCGCGCGCGATCGCCTGCACGGCAGACGAGGGGAAGTCCGATTCGCTGTTGGCCGGTAGGGTGCCGATGGCGATGACGGTGCCGCCGTTCTGCCAGAAACGCTGGACTTTCTGCCAAGCGGCCATCGGCAGGGTGCTGGCTGCCGGCAGCACCAGCACGCGCCAGCGCAGGTCGCCGAGGCGCATGGTGTCGCCATCGACCGACGCCTCGCACAGGGCGCGCGCGTCCACATAGCGGAAGTCGCGGTTCGCGGAGTAGAGCGCTGTGCTTACGCCGTCGAAGGTGCTCTCGATCCGGTGCGCCGCCGGTTCAGAAGTCGCGCCGCGATAGGCCGGCGTGAAGACAGTCCAGATGCTCTCGATCGGGTAGAGCACGGCGATGTCGGTCACTTGATGGCCGCCGCGTAGCAGGGTCTGGCAGCGTCCGACATGCGTGTTGAGCCGACGCAACTGATCGTCGCTGAGGTCTTTGAAGGAGTAGTAACTGGTGAGGGTGTTGATGCCGCCCCAGATGAGCCGGTTGCAGGTGCCGCGGATCTCGTCCTCGGTTACGACTTGAATCGGTCGCGTGTCACCCTTGGGACGATAGCGCTGGCTGTGGTCGGAGACCTCGCACATCGTGTAGGTGTAGCCCTCCAGATCGGCGATACTGCCGATCATGCGCGCGATGTACCACGGCACGCCGGGCGGTAGACTGGTGAGGCAGTCGATGCTGGGCGCATCGAGCCGACGGGCGCAGCGGAAGAAGTCGCCGTAAAGCGGCACGTGGCCCACCAGACTCTCTTCGGCCAGCAGGTGACCGCCCGAGAGGATGTTGTGGCGGGCGCACCACGTTTGAATCTGGCCGAAGAAGTTTTCAGAGACCAACTCGCCGACCGTGTTCCAGAAATCGTAACGGGCGCGAGCACCGATCGGCCCCGCGTCGGTGACCAGTGCCGGCAGCAACGGGCGCAGTGCGCGGCCGCGACGTTTTTGGAATTCGTTTTCGAACGTGAGCGACCACGGCAATACGCGGTAGGGCATGGGACGGAACCAGAGGTTTTGTAGCGACGGTTCGTCCGTGAAGGTCGAGACGAAATAACGGCCAAGGTCCTTGCCTAGCTTGGCCGCATAGCGGTCGTGCGTGACTTCCAAGAAGCGCGCGGTCGGCTCGGGTGTCAGCAGGTCGATGCACGGTTTCTTGTAGGCCAGGCTGATGGCGGCATGGGTGCCTTCATAGATCAGGTCGTCGGTCATGACCGTCACGAACCACTCGCCGTCCGGTGCCTGCCATGAGAGGCGTCCGTCCGCGACCGATGCGGTGAGATCAACCGTGCGGTCGAGCGCGATCACGCCGTCGTGTCGCGGCACGGCCACCGCCGCTACGAGGCGGCCGGGCGGCAATGCGAGCGATGCTGTCGCGCCGCCCGTGACGTTTGTCTCGGCGATCAGCAGACCGCGCGCGGCCCATTCCGGGTGACCGCGCAAGGTGAGGTCACCCGCGCTGCCCGAGGGATAGCCGCGTTCGTCGTAGAGCCAGAGCGACATGCCGGATGCTTGGGCCATCTTCACGCCGCGTATAAAAGGCGGCCACTTGGTTTCATCCTCGACGTAGCCGTCAAAGGCAACGTTGCCCGCGAAACCGCCGAATCCCTGTTCGGCCAGTTTAAGCAGGTGCTTGTCCTGCTCTTCCGGTTTGTCGCGTTGGGCGTGGATGATGCGCAGGAAACGGGCCGACGCGGGCGGATTGGCGAAGCGTTCGGCTGGCGACCGGTCTTCAGTCGGTTGCGGCGGTAGCGCGGTGAGGGGCGCTTCTTCGGCTGCGCGTCCTGCCAAAGTGGCGAAAACGGGCAGCAGGGCGATGAGGCGGATGGATGTTTTCATAATGGGTTGAGGCTCTTGCAAAACC
>DAOTMQ010000256.1:0-3396 GCA_035450385.1 Kiritimatiellia bacterium
CACGATACTGCCGCCTGCCGCACATGCGGCCAAGGGCCATATCCACGGTGCTGCCGCGCTCGATGCCAGCCTTGAGCGCGAGCAGATGGTGCTCAGCCTCGAGTTGCCGCTTGATGCCGCCACCGGTTTCGAGCGTCCGCCGAAGACGATCCCGCGTAACAGAGGCGGTCATTACGGCGAATGGGTGGCGGCCAGCATCGCGGGCCGGCCGCAAGACGCGCAGGCCGGGTTCTGGTGGTCAGGCCCTTACATGGAGTCGCTGCTGGTGGGCACGTCGCGATTGAATACTTCTTTCAGCGCCTGAATCGGCGCTGGCGTCTAGCGGTGGACTCCCTGATGCGGTTACTGATGATCGGCGGCTTTCTCTTGGCGGCGTACGAAAGTGTCGGCTACGGTCTGCGCTTTCTGAGGAGCGGCCAAGTGACCGATACGATTGAACTGCCGATCTGCTGGGTGCCGTGGCTGATGGCGATTTCGTTTGCGGTCGCGGCATTGGTGGTCGTTTTTCATTTGGTCTATCCGGGCCGGGAGTTGGTGCGCTCATGACCCCGACAGCAATCGGTGTTTTTGGGATTATCGCGTTGGTGGTGTTGCTGGTATGCAGCCTGCCGGTGGCGATCGCGATGGCGGTGGTGGGCGTGACGGGTTACGCGCTGGTCATTTCCGGCAAAGCAGCGCTAGCGATGCTGTCTGCTGACCTGTACGATGTCTTCGCAAACTATAACCTGACGGTCATCCCGCTGTTTGTTTTTATGGGGCAGGTCGCGTTTCACAGCGGGATCAGCCGACGTCTGTTCGCGGCGGCGAACAGTTGGCTTTCCGGCTTGCGCGGCGGCTTGGCGATGGCGACCGTCGGTGCGTGTGCGGCGTTCGGAGCGATCTGCGGTTCGGGGCCGGCCACGGCGGCGACCATGGCGGCGGTGGCGTTGCCGGAGATGCGGCGCTACAAGTACGACGACGCGCTGGCCAGCGGCACGGTCGCGGCGGGCGGCGGTCTGGGGATGCTGATTCCGCCCAGTGTGGTCTTTATCGTGTACGGTATCTTGACCGAGCAGTCGATCGGCAAGCTCTTCATGTCCGGCGTGATTCCCGGCATTCTCGTCGCGGTGCTTTTCTGCGCCGTCATCAGCTTGCAGTGCTGGCTGAATCCCAAGTTGGCGCCGCCGGCCACGAGTGTGCCGTGGCGCGAGCGTTTCCGCAAACTGGGCGGCGTGATTGAGACGCTGATTCTCTTTGTCTTCGTGATGGGCGGCATGTTTGCCGGTTGGTTCACGGCGACGGAAGCGGCGGCCATGGGTGCGGCCGGCAGCGTGGCGATTGCCGTCGCAGGCCGTAACGTGTCCGTCGCCAAGCTTTGGCAGGCGGCGCAGGAAACCGTCAGGACCTCGTGCATGGTGATGGTGATCGTGGCCGGGGCGACCGTGTTCGGCCACTTTTTGGCGGTGACCGGGATGCCCATGCAGTTTGCCGGCTGGTTGACCCATCTGCCGGTGCCTTCGACTGTCATCATCATTTTGATCATTCTCTTCTATCTGGTTGCGGGTTGTTTTATCGACTCGCTGGCGCTGGTTCTGCTTACGGTTCCGATCTTCTATCCGGTGGTGATCGGGTTGGGATATGATCCGATCTGGTTTGGCGTCATCATCGTGCTGGTGACGCAAATGGGCGTCATCACGCCGCCGGTCGGGGTCAATGTGTATGTCGTAAGCGGCATTGAGCGCAGTCTGCCGCTGCAGACGGTGTTCCGCGGTGCCATGCCCTTCCTTCTGGCACTGGCGGTCGCCTGTGTGCTGCTGATGATCTTTCCGCAGCTTGCAACGTGGTTGCCGTCGGCACTGGATTGATGCTTTGGGTCTTTTCAAAGTTCAGAGTTCAGCGTTCGACGTTCAGCGTTCAGCGTTAAAAACGTTCAATGCTCAACGCTCAACTTTCAACTTTGAAGTTATGGTCAGGAAAAGGAGGACGTCATGAATGAATCAGGCTTGCATGTCGATCGTTACCGGAGAATCCTCTTCTGCACGGACTTCTCCGATAATGCGAGGTTCGCCTTTGGCTTTGCGATTAACGCCGCGGTCCGCAACGCCGGTTGCACGCTGACGCTGCTGCATGTGATTCCCGAACCGGACGCGCAGTTCTGGAAGGGGTACATCTATGAAGTGGGCGACATGGACGCGAAAGCGCGCGAGGATATCGATCGGACGATCGATGCCGATTACCGTCCATACGTGCCGGAGGGCGTGACGTTTGAGGTGGAGATGCGCATCGGCGACGCGGCGCGGGTGATTCTCGACTTCGCCGCCCTAGACAATTCGGATCTGATTGTGATCGGACGTCAAGGGCGCGGCGCGATCACGCAATGGTTGCTCGGAAACGTGACCGGCAAGGTGGTGCGCAGGGCGGGCTGTCCTGTGCTGGTCGTGCCGTATGCGTTCAAGGAGAGACAGCCATCCCGAACGGCGGATTAACCCGGCCACAAGTGGCATTGCACTTTTTGCGCACACAAAGGCACAAAGGGCACGAAGGTTGGGAATGGCCGTGCCCCTGTTCTCTGGGTGCGTCACCCTTACGCCTTTCGTCCTCTCGCGTCCATGAGCATGCGCATCCCCTTCTGGTAGTCGCAACCGATCGCCTGGCATAGGGCAAGGTATTCGCAGACATCCAGCCGCCGCTCGCCGGTCTCGATCTTGCACACCCACGAGTGGGGGACATCCAGCTTCGCCGCCACAGCGCGCATGGTCAGCCCGTGGGACTGGCGCTGTTCGCGCAGCCAGCCCAGCAGAGCCCGGTACTCGGCGGAGTGGATGGTTTTCATACCCGTCAAGTATAGAGTCGCAAGCGCGGTGTTCCCAAAAACGGAACACGCTTTGCATTGCTCACTGGTAAAAATCAAAAAATGCAAAATCGGCTTGTTCCTGTTTTGGGAACATAGTAAGATGTTCGCAACTGGAGAAAGGACTCTGTCATATTGTCAGTGATAGCAATGCGTGAAATGTCAAGAAGAGGCGTCGTCGTGAAAAGAAAAATTGTATCATCCATGCTTTTTGTGTTTGCAGGTATGGTCGCCTGCGCAGATACGACTTATCCAGAGCTGTTAGCGGCGCTCAAGAATTATCAGGCTAACTATGCCGATACGAATGCGTTT
This sequence comes from Kiritimatiellia bacterium, assembly GCA_035450385.1. Lineage (GTDB taxonomy): Bacteria > Verrucomicrobiota > Kiritimatiellia > RFP12 > UBA1067 > DUPH01. Next base: position 3,143 of record DAOTMQ010000256.1, read on the forward strand.
GAGGTTATTTACGGCGTTGCGTGCTCGGAGGATCACCCCGATATCGTTGCGCGCTGCATGGGCATTTACACGTTGCACATGGGGGCGATGGGAAATGCAACTGTTTGTCAGGGCGGCTTTCTCTCTATCCGCAACCGCCATCCGAATTCGCCCGTGATTGAGTACCTTCATAACCTTGACCTCTTCCCTGAACCCTGTCCGACATGCGGCGGCACCGGCAGTGTGCCATACGAAAAAACCGCCCTTTGCTCGAC
>DAOTMQ010000256.1:3496-4653 GCA_035450385.1 Kiritimatiellia bacterium
GCTTCAAGACAGCGTGCTTACGGCAAAAAAGAGCCGACGCGCCTCCAGCAAAAAAAATGCACCGACTGTAGCAGCACCGGGAAGTGTCCGCAATGCCGCGGCCGACAGGGTACAACAAGCGGCTTTCGGAAATGCCCCACATGCGCGGGGGTTCCGGCCAAGGGTGTTCGCACTGCTGCTGCACGTCAGGGACTGGTTGAGTTGTGCCGGGATACCACGGCGCTCCTGCAGCAGACCGTAGACTGTGAGAAGTCTTTCCAAGATGCGCTAGAGCTTGACGATGCGAAAAAGAGGGTCTCTGCCTTGAAGGGGTGCTTGGATGCCTATCCAGTTGCCCTCAATCGCGAGCAGGTGTCAGCAATGCTTGCCGAGCAGATGCACAAACTTGAAGCGTTGACCCAAGAAAAAGAGCAGCGAGAACGGAAGCTCGCTTTAGCGAAAGAACAAGAGGCGCAACGGCAAAAAGAAAGCTTACAAGCCATTCGCGACACACAATCCAAGCGTGCCGCTTTAGCAGCAATTCAGCAATTTCTGATCGACCACCCTGATGCGTCCAACAGCGTTGAGGCACGCTTGTTACTGGCCGAACTTAAAGAGGCAGTCGCCGCTGAGGATGCGGCTCTGGCCGCTCACCAAAAAAAGGCGAAGCGCACTCGTTGGTTACTGCTTGGCGCTGGGATTCTGATCAGTGCTGGCATACTTCTGAAATTCATTGTGAACGCTATTGCGGCCACGCGTAAGGTTGAGGTCATGATACCCGTCACCTCAAAAAGGCAGCCGGTGCGCCCTCCAACTCCTCTTCCGCGCCAAGAGCCACCCCCGCAACATGTCTCTCCTGCTTATGCTTCAGCACCAAGGGTTTTGGCCGCTGTAACGATCAACACGCCAGCCGAACAGGTCGTGGCCTGCGCGGAGTGCGGTGTCCTTGTCGACTGCCCTCCTGATGTGCAGCACGAGGATGTAATCTGCGGGGTCTGCCAAAAGGCGTTTCACGTTAGTTGATGACTTAGGAACGCTGATTGGGTGTCAGATGGATGTCAGCACGGGGAGTGTTTCGATCTCTTTTTTGGATTGGGCGGCGGCAACACACAGGTCGTAGGCGGACTGGAGGTTGATCCAGAACTCAGGCCCGGTTCCAAAATATTGTCCGAGACGCA
>DAOTMQ010000257.1:0-4639 GCA_035450385.1 Kiritimatiellia bacterium
GCGAAAGCGGGTGTATTTAACGCAGGGACGCAGAGGCGCAGAGGTTTTTTGGGGGGATGGCTGGCCGCAGGTCGCAAGTCGCGGGTCGCGAGTAAAAGCACTGCCCGGTCGTTTCACGCGAAGGCGCGAAGGCGCGAAGATTGGAGGGCGAGTGTCCCCACGAGCCGCCTTCCGTTGCACGGAAGGATGGTCTCAGGTTCCCTCGCAGAGCGCCGGGACGAGCATCGCTCGTCCGCGGGTAAGCAGACACTTGCCCCTCCCAGCGCTTCGCAAACCCGATGACAAGAGTTGGAGGACGGCATCTGGGTGGCGCGCAAAAATGAAAACCTTAGTGCCCTTTGTGCCTTCGTGTGAGGAAACAACCTGTCTTTTATCGCGCTTGTCGAGCCGTAAGGCACTAATGAACTTGGAACGCGGGCTTCGCCCGCGTTAGCGATTGGCTTTATGCGCGGGGTGTTGTATGATCTGAAAAAGACCTAAGGAAGGATAGGAACATGAACAGAAGAGAGTTTATCGGAACGATTGCTGGTGCCGCAGCCACGACGGTGATTGATCCGGCATTCGCGGTATCGCCCGCGAATAAGGGCACGATGTGGGCGTTTCTTGTACACTTCGGGTTCAATAACTGGTACGACACGCCGCTCGATGAAGCACCCAAGGATGCAAAGCCGCATTACCTGACGCGTTGCATGGCGGATCATGTCCGTTTCGACGAAGAGTTGTGGAAGGAAGTGTCGCCGCAACTGTCTAAGGCGGGTATCAACATCGTCATTATCGATCTCGGTGAATTCATGAAATTCCCGAGCCATCCCGAACTCGCGGTGAAGGGGTCGTGGGAACCGGAGAAAATGCAGGCGGAGAAGAAGCGTCTGGAGGCGATGGGGCTTGAGGTCATTCCGAAACTCAATTTTTCAGCGACGCACGATAGTTGGCTCAAGGATTATCAACGGATGCTGTCAACGCAGAAATACTATCAGGTGTGTTCCGACGTCATCCGCGACACGATTGAGATCTTCGGCACGCCCCGCTATTTCCATCTCGGCTACGACGAGGAGACTGCTGGGCACCAAAGCGCCGAACGCTACCGCATGTGTATCATCCGTCAGGGCGATCTTTGGTGGCGCGATTTCCTGTGGTTTGTGAAGCAAGTCGAGGATAAAGGCGTGCGGCCGTGGATATGGTCTGACTACATTTGGGGACATAAGGATGAGTTCCTGAAGCGGATGCCACGCAGCGTGCTGCAGTCCAATTGGTACTATCATGGCTTCAAGGATGTCAAGCCCGGGTCCGCGCGCGAAACGTACATCAAGGCGTACGATTGGCTGGAGGCCGGCGGTTTCGATCAGGTACCGACCGGATCAAACTGGGACAGGAACTGTCCGCAGAACATGCAAGAGACGATAGAGTATTGCAAGAAGGCGGTTGCGCCTGAACGGCTCAAGGGGTTCATGATGGCCAGTTGGGCCCGGACTCAACGTAGTGACGAGGCTGTCTTGAAGGAATCCGTCGACATCTTCAGCAAGTGTATATCAGGCTAGTCCTTCCCCTGCAACTCTTTGAGTTGCGTCACGCTGGCGGCGACGATCATATCGCCTGCCGGAGCGGCGAACCAGGCGGAAAGGCCCTCGTAGCCGCCCTCCTGATGGGCCTGCGTGCTCGGGAAATAACCGTGGCTGCCGTTGGTGAGACAGGAGATGATCGTCGTCGCGAATGGCGATTGTGTCTTGATCGCGCGGCCGATGTCGACGTACGGCTCGCCGGGGACGCCCGCGAATGCGAGCGCGTCGCCAATCGCCAGCGTGCTGATGAGAATGTCCCTGTGATCGGGGCCGTTTTTCAGCCTCCGCGCACGCGACCACTGGCCCGTGAGCGTCTTAAGCTCCATGCCCTTGAGCGGGATTTCGCTCTCGCGTCCCGCGTCGTAGAGTTCGATCCACTTGGTCTCTTCGGCGGTGGGGCGGTTCGTCGGCAACGGGTGCGCCTTTACGAGGCCGCGCACCGGACCGGAGGGCACATCCTCGCAAATATCCCACACAGAGATCGCCGCGCCGGCGACGGCGCGCCCTATGAACGTTGCGATGGCCTTGGGGTTTGTTCCGTCCTGCCGCGCTGCGCGGAGCGCCAGACGCGCCGGCGGCGGGAAGCGCATGGAGTGGTTCACGTCGCCCTGCGCGCCGTTGAGGAAGAGGCACTTCACGCCGCCGCCGATCGCGTTCTCGAACGTCTGGCGCACGACGCCCGGCCAGTCGGCGGAGTACTTCGTGCCGCCGATCGAGTCGGGGTGCGTGCCGAAGTTGACAATGGCGATGTCCGGTGCGCCTTTCCGCTTGAAGCGGACGACGCGAAGCGACTCGTCCGGTGTACCGAGCGCCGCCGCGACATCGGGGTTCGTCTGGCCCGGATTTGTGCGCACGGAACCGTCCTTCATGCGATAGCGCCGGATGAAGGAAATGCCTTTGCATTCGGTCTGGCCGATGGCAATCGTCGCCGGCGCACGGTTGGAGAGCGCGGCACGCCCGGCATCGACGAGTTTAGTGATGCGCAGTTCGGTATGGGCGACGATGGGTTGATTCTCCGGCGCAACCTTTTCTCCCAGCATGGAGGAGACGCCGGTATGCGTATGTGTGGAATGAACGTAGATACGGTCGCGCGGCACGCCCGTCGCCGCCGTGATGGCGGGAAACGCCTTTTCGAAGAACGGGCCGGGGAGTTGGAGGTCGTCCACGGAATAGATCAACGCGTCATTCGTGCCGTCCGAGACGGCAACGCACTCCACGCACAGCGGATCAAGCACGCCGTCGCCGATACGCTTGCTGAAATATCCGGGCATTGGAAGTCCGGGGGGCGGCGTGATGTCCAGCCGCGCGAAACCGGCTGAGAACTCGGCCCGCAACAGCGGGGCCGCGAGAGATGCCAGAGCGATACCAACTAACTTTTTCATTTTTTGCCTCTTCTTTCGCGGAACAACCATTCCACAAGGTGCATACCGGCGACACACCAGTCCCTCATACCGCGACGAACACACGCCATATGGGAAAGGGAGAACAGTCAACCCTAGAAAATTACCTAACAGTAATCGGTTAGCCCGCCGCCCGCGCTTCGCTGGCGGGAGGCCGTATACGTTCACGAAATTTAGTATGCTAGAGTTCCACCCGCCCAGCGGTTTATAGGGTTAGACATTAATGCACCAACGTGGGAGAAACGTCTTCCCGACCAACTTACCGGCCCAACGTAATTACACTCAGCGTATGCACCTCGTCGGGCTTGGTGTTCACCATGAAGGGCGAGGGCGCGTCGATATTGACCACCAGCGCACGGTTCTCATCGATCATCATGATTTCACAAGGTTGATCTAACAGGCCGTCGGCACCGTCGGAGTCACCGTTGGCCCACACCAAGTTCATCTTCTTTTGTGCGATGTCCCAGGCGTAAATCGCGTTCTGTTCTGCGGCGGTCAGCAGGATTTGGCGGCGCGCCGCGTCGTAACAGATGCCGTCGCAGCAGGTGACCGTCCCCGCATGGAGCAGTTCCGGTTTGGCGTAGCACCCGTTGCCCAAAGGCCGCAGGACCCAAAACCGTCCGTCGCCGAACGAGCCGGTGTAGAGATTGCCGTCCCGGTCGAAATCCATGCCGTCGCACCCGGCGGTGTAGATGTGCAGCGAGGGATCCGTGGGCCGGACCTCTGGCTTACTGTTGGCTGTGCCGCGATCGCGCAGAACGGTTTCGACGATCCCCACGCAATAAGGGTCGGTTGCGGCCCGCTCCTTGTCCAGCAACCGCGCCGGTTTATCTGGACGCAAGTCCGCCGCCGGGATACGGTACACACCGCTCTGATATGCGTCCGCCACATCGAAGAATGATTCCGTGAAGTAGAGCGCGCCGTCATGCCATCGCAGCGCGTTGGGCAGTTTGATGTGCTCCACTACCGTTTCGATGTGCCGCGGCTCGCCATCCCGGATCACAACACGCAGGATACGTGACTGGTAGTTGCGGTTCGCGAAGTACTGCGCGTCCGCGTAGTAGAGGTTGCCCTGCGGATCGAAAGCCAACCCCATGGGAGAAGCGGCATGCGTCTCCGGGTGTATTTTGCACGGTGTGAAGACCGACCACCTCCCGGTCGCGCGTTCCATGCGCCAGATGTGTCCGGGGTAGGAGCCGTCTATGCCATTCACTGCAGAAAGGTAGACGTTGCCCGCTGCATCTAAGGCCAGCCCGTCTGGCGTGTTGAGTACCGCGCCGAACTGCTTGAAAAGCGTGGGCCTGTGCCTCGCGTCACCATTGACCCACGGTTCCGCCGCAACAACCAGCGCGGTTCCCACCAACAGCATCGCCATTTCCACAATCCGTTTCATACCTGTTCCTCTCCTCAATGAATTAGCTTTCCTTCGTGCCGTATTGTAGCACGATAAGAACCGCGCAACACCACCAAACATTCCTGCGTTCCTTCTCGGTTTTCTCCGTTGTCATGCTGACTAGAATGGGTATACTGGTTACCGGTTAGTTAAACGAGGCTCTTGCAAAACCCCTTGCTTATAGGTGTGGCACGGGCATCTTGCCCGTGTTTCATGGGCGGGACGCCCATGTCACGAGGGGTTTGGCAAGAGGCTCAAACATCATTGATGAGGAAATCCTATGTCAA
>DAOTMQ010000258.1:0-4621 GCA_035450385.1 Kiritimatiellia bacterium
CGCCCGCGCCACTTTGGACTTGGCCATGGGCACGACCCTCCTCCCCGAAACCGATTTAAAGAAGGAAGAATAAATCATGCACGTATCCCTACCTGCTATCAAACCTATGAATCTGCTGTTGGCGTCGGTCGCGCTCGCCGCTACGACATCGCTTGCGCAACAGGTGCTGCCTGTCAAGGTCACGCCGGTCGCGGCGCGTAACTTTGAACGGCGCTTTCTGGTGCAAGGCTCGCTCCAGACCAAGAACTTCGCCAACGTCGCCGCACGCACCGGCGGCAACCTGGATGCTATTTGGGTGGATGACGGGGATCGTGTGGAAGCGGGAAAAACCGTCCTGTTTCAGGTCGATCCTGTCGCACAGAGCAATGCGGTCACCGCCGCCGAGCAAGATCTGGCCGTAGCGCGCGCCGCCTGTGCGGTCAGCCGTGCCGCATCGGAAAAAACCGCAGCCGAAAGCCTGAAGGCCGAACGGGACTTCAAGCGTTACAGCCGCCTCCATGAAAAAGGCACCGTGACCGACAACGAGTTTGAGATTTACGAAACTGCGTATATCGTCACTCAGGCAGCCCTGCGCCTGACGAAGGCCGAAGTGGAACTCGCCGAAGCGCGGGTCGTGCAAGCCGAGGCCGCCTTGCGCATCGCACAGAAGGCATTGGACGACACACGCATCATCGCGCCGATCTCCGGTATCGTCAACAAACGCGCGGCCGAGCCGGGTGAGCAACTCGACGCCGGACAGGTTGTCCTGCGCATTGACGATCCCTCCGTTGTCGAGGCCACCGCCTATCTGCCCGCCGCGCTCTACGCCGAGGCAGAACCGAACAAGGCCACCTTCAGGCTCTCAGCCGATGGAGAGGATTTGGGATCCTATCCCGTCATCTACCGCAGCCCGACGATCGACGCCATCCTGCGCACCTTTGAGGTGAAAGGTCTGATCGAGAACAATCCTGCAGCCGTCCCCGGCAACATGGCCGGATTCACCTTCGTGTTCGAGAAACGTGAGGGCCTGTCCGTGCCGGACGCCTCCATTGTGGCGCGCCTGAACCGCTCGGTCGTCTTCGTTGTCAAAGACGGCAAGGCCAGCATGCGCGATGTGAAAACCGGCCTGCGCAATGACGGCTGGACCGAAATCCTTGAAGGACTATCGGCAGGTGAACAGATCTTAGTCGAAGGCCAATCCCAAGCCACTGACGGCGTCGCGGTGGACATCCGCTAGTCGCACCTCATTTCCGGCACCTCAATCTTAACCCCTAAAACGCTCTTCTAATTATGTTCCTTGCTAATGCCTCCACTAGACGCCCCGTCGCCATGAGCTGTATGCTCATCGCTCTGATCGCGCTGGGACTTAACACCTGGCGCAAACTTTCCCTCGAATTCCTGCCGAGTATCGATATCCCCTATATCACGATCACGACCACCTGGCTCGGCGCGTCACCCGAAGACATGGAAAAGGACGTGGCGAAGCATATCGAAGATGCGGTTTCGGGCCTAGAGGGCTTGAAGCACATCTACTCGCCCTGTCAGGAAAACGTCAGTTTGGTTGTGCTTGAGTTTGAAATGGGCGTGGATGTCAACGTCGCCGCTGACGACGTGCGGGAAAAACTGGACGCTGTTTTGCCCGACCTGCCAGATACCGCCGACCGGCCTATCATTGAAAAAGTGGACATCAATGCGGTTCCCGTGGCCAACATGTTCCTGACGGGAGACATTTCGGTTGACGAACTCTACGACTACGCCGACAACACGCTGGACGACCGCTTCTCCACCGTGCGCGGCGTGGAAAAGATCGAACTCACCGGCGGCAATGAGCGCGAAGTCTGGGTGGAACTAGATCGCGACAAGGTCGTTGCGGCGGGTCTGACCAGTTGGGACATCGTCGCTGCGTTGCGTGGCAGCATCGTCAACGTGCCCGGCGGACGTATCCGCGAGGCGGGCAGCGAGTACAACGTACGCTTCTACGGAGAATACGACACGGTTGAAGAGATTGAGACGCTGGAGGTTGCCACGCGCGATGGTCGACGCCGTACCCTGAAGGACCTTGGTACCGTGCGCGTCGCACCGGAAGAGGTGCGTGAGCGCTCGTTCCTGGACGGGCGTCAGGGCATCGCGATGCGAATCGTCAAAAAGTCGGAAGGCAATACCGTTTCCGTCGTCAAAGAGTCCCGCAAGCGTTACGAAGAGGTGATTAAAACCTTGCCGCCGGGCATGGAGCTGATCTGGGTTGACGACGACGCGCGCAACGTGCAGGCCTCGGTGGATGCGACGATCGACGACATCTTCTCCGGTATTCTGCTGTGCGCGGCGATCCTGTTCCTTTTCCTCGTCAACATCCGCGCCACGTTTGTGGTCGCGCTGGCCATGCCGGTCACCATCATCATCTCGCTGTTCTTTATGGGGCTGGCCGGGTATACGCTCAACCAGTCCACCCTGCTGGCCATCGGCCTTTCAGTGGGCATCTTGGTCTCGAACTCCATCGTGGTGCTCGAAAACGTTGTTAAACGCTTCGACGACATCCCGGACCGCTGGGAAGCGGCGCGCGTCGGCACGTCGGAGGTCGCGGTGGCGGTGCTGGCCTCGGCCGGCACGAACGTGGTCGTGATGATCCCGATCGCAATGATGTCAAGCATGGTCGGCCGCTTCTTCGCGCCGTTCGCCGGAACCACCCTGATTGTCAACTGCGCCTCCATTCTCGTCAGCTTCACCCTCACCCCGATCCTCTGCGCCCTCATCATGCGGCCGGCCTCGCAGCGCAAGCAGAATTGGGCGACACGCCTCGGCGGACGCTGGGTCGACTTCGTCCAACGTTATGGACGTCTCCACGCCGTGGTCCTGCGACGCATCATCGAGCGCCGCTGGCTCGCCGCGCTGATCGTGCTGGGCGGCATCCTCCTGTTTGTCGGCACATGGAAATTCTGCGGCAAGGACATCAGCATGGGCTTCGCCGAAAACAACGACTACGGCAAGATCTTTGTCCGTATGGAGTTCCCGCCATACTACGATCTTGAGCACACCGCTGAACGCGTCAGCGAAATCGAAAAACTCTTTGAGCCGCTGCAAGACCGGGTGCGCACCTTCTCGCTGGTCGGACGCGCCGAGGCCTTCAGCGGACAGGCCAACCAAGGCGTCTATCTGGCGATGATGATCTTGCTTTTCAAGGACAAAACCGACCGCGACTGGTCGATCTTCGAACGCGTGGATGAGGTCCGCGAACTGCTGGCCCATGAAACCGATGTGATCGCCACGGCTGCCGTTCCCACCTCCACAGGGGGCGCCCAAAGCCTCCAGCTTGACATGGTACTCAAGGGCGACGATCTCGAAGTACTGGATCAGACCGCTCTGAACATCCATAAACGGTTCCTCGAAGTCGACGGCGTGGGCATCCTCGACGCCACCGTGCGCGACCCCAAGCGCGAGGTCCGCGTCCTGCCCAAGCGCGCCGTCATGGCGGATATGGGCGTGACCCCTGAAATGCTTGCTTGGACGGTCCGCGCCAACGTCGAGGGCATTGAGTCCGCCGACTTCAAGAAGGGCGACCGCACCTATGACATCCGCGTTAAATTCGACGAGGTGCCCGGGCGCGAGCAGGTTCGCGAATTTCTGCTGCCTACGAAAGACGGGCAGGCCGTTACCCTTGAAACCGTGGCGGATGTGCGCGACGCCCTGATGAAGATCATGATCTACCGCCACGATAAGCAGCGCGCCGTCAAAATCGTCGGCGACATTTCCCACGGCGCCAAGCTCGGCGATGTCCGCGACAGCCTCATGCAGACCGCCCACGATGAAAATCTGCTGCCGCCGGGCTATACACTCGAGTTTGCCGGACTCAGCGAGGAGATGAGCACGGCCATGGTCGACTTTGCGGAGGCGGCGATCATTGCCGCGTTCCTGACCGTGCTGACTCTGGCCGCCATGCTGGAATCCTTCCGCCGCATGTTCCTCGTGCTCACCACCTTGCCGATGGGACTCATCGGCGTTATGTGGGCCTTGTACCTGACCGGCTATTCGGCCTCCATCTTCGTGCAACTGGGTGTCGTGATGCTGATCGGCGTGGTGGTCAACCCCGCGATTCTAATCGCCGACAAGCTGGGGCAGAATCTGAATGCGGGCATGGCGCCGCACCGTGCCTTGCGCGAAGCCATGTCCTCAGAGTTCCGCGCCGTGCTCATGGTGATCTTGGCCTCCGGCATCGGCATGATCCCGCTGGCGACCGGCACGGGCATCGGCTCTGAAAACCGCGTGGGGATCGGTGTCGCCTCGGTCGGCGGCATCTTCATGGCGGGTATTCTGACCCTGACCCTCCTCCCCGTGACTTACGCGCTGTTCACCGGCTGGCGGCGCAAGTGGAGGGCTAAATGAGCCACGGAGGTTCGACATGCACAACGAAATGAAGGACGAAACAGTCATTCAGTTGGCTGGTGAGATGAAGGAGGTTTTTCATAAACTTGCCCGTCAAGTGAACCTCTTTCTCCTCAAATGGGGGGTACCCCTCAACACGTATATGCTGCTGGATTATCTCGACTGCCACCGCGAACATGCTGAGGCAGCCGAAGCGGCTGACGAACTGATAATTCCCCGCCAAACCGTGACCGCCCTGCTCGACGGCCTTGAGAAGCAGGGACTG
>DAOTMQ010000259.1:0-4617 GCA_035450385.1 Kiritimatiellia bacterium
CGCGGCGTGACAGCGGAAACAGCGGAAACGATGTTACGAATCTGACACACACCCTTGCAGATTGTCGGCGAGGCCTTTTTTTGTTAAAAAAGACGCGTTGATAAAGTAATAAATCGGAGGTGCTTCATGAATACCGTCAAACGTCGTTCTTTTTTGAAAACGTCTGTCTCTGCCGCCGCCGTCAGTGCGTTGCCGAGCATTTCGCTCAATGCGCAAGAGGCCACTGCGCCGGCCGCCACGGTGATTGTCGTGCACGGCACGGATATCCCCAAAATGCTGGCTGCGGGTATCGCCAAACTGGGCGGATGGGATGCCTTCATCAAGCCCGGCATGAAGGTCGTCATCAAACCTAACGTCGCTTGGAACTCTAAGCCCGAGCAGGGCGGCAACACCCATCCCGACTTGGTCAAGGCTTGCGTGCTGGCGGCCGAGGCTCAGGGCGCCACCAAGATCTCCCTACCGGAAAACCCCTGCCATCCGGAAAAGGCAACCTTCCAAGCGAGTGGCATCGCCGACGCGCTGAAGGGTACCCAAGCACGGCTCTACCGTCCCGCCAAGGGGGATTACCAAGCCATTGAGATTCCGAAAGGCAAGGTCGCCAAAACGGCCAACGTGCCCAAGGACATTCTGGAGTGCGACTGCCTGATCAATATGCCGGTGGCCAAACACCATAGCGGCGCGACGCTCACGCTCTCCATGAAAAACTGGATGGGCTCGATCGCCAATGAGGATCGCCGCGCTTGGCATCGCGACGGCCTACACCAGTGCATCGCCGACTTCAGCACCTTCATCCGCCCGAAGTTGGTGGTCATTGACGCCACGCGTATCATGCTCACCAAAGGACCGCAAGGCCCCGGCGACCTGGAGCACCCGAACGAGGTGATCCTGAGCACCGACCCGGTGGCGGCCGATGCTTATGCCGCGACGCTTTTCAAAAAAGCGCCGTTCGATATCGGCCATATTCAGATCGGCCACGAAATGGGCATCGGCTGCGGCGATCTCACAAAAATCAAGGTCGAGCGTATCGAAGTGTAACCCCATGATGACCCGCCGCAACCTGCTCCGCCTCGTTCTGTTCGTCGCGTTCGCCCTGCTCGCGCTGGGCGTGTTGCCCGAGGCGTGGCGACGTTGGAGCGTTCTGCTGCCCGGCCTGAGTCCGCTGCTCAGTCTGGGCGGTGCTCTCGCCGCCCGCAGCGCCGGTCTGCTTGCCTTGCTCGGCTTGCCTCTGCTGGTATTGCCGCTCTTCAAAGGACGCTTTTTCTGCTGGCGACTCTGCCCCATAGGCTTCGCCGCTGAAATGGTCAGCCGCCTCAACCGCCGCAACACCGGCCTGATCCGCCGCCTTCCGTTTATCGGCAAGGGCCTGGCGCTCCTGATCATCGGCAGCGCGGCCATCGGCTGGCCGTTGTTGATCTGGACCGACCCGCTCTGTATCTTCAACGGCTTTTTCGCGGCCTGGCGGAAACCGTTTACTTGGCTCTCAGCCGTCACCGCCAGCGGCTTTGTCCTAATCCTGCTGGTCAGTCTGATCGCCCCGAACATCTGGTGCCACCGCCTCTGTCCGCTGGGTGGTCTGCAAGAGTGGATCACGCAACTCGGCAACCGCCTGCGTGCGGCACGCAAACCGGTCACGCAAGAAACCGCGACTGCCCTCTCGCGCGCACGCGCAGGGCGGCGCGTCTTCCTTGGTTTCGCGTTGGGCGGCCTCACAGGCGTGCTCTACCGCCACTTCGGCATGCAGGCCGCAGCAGCCGTCGCATCACGCGAAGCCGCCGCCAGCCAGCGCGGCCAAGGCCGAGGACTTGGTCGGGGTCGCCGACGGCGGGAGCAAGCATCCGGCGAACAGGGCACCTGCGACCACGATCATGACCACGGCCACGACCATGCATGCAAGTGTGCCCCCGAGCACCATATCGCCATCCGTCCTCCGGGCGCGGCCGCCACCGGCTTCAACGCACGCTGCGCGCGCTGTGGTAACTGCATGACGGCATGTCCCTACGGCCTGATCCTGCCCGACCTCGGCAGCGCCGGCATCGATGGACTCTTCACACCGGTTCTCGCCTTCCGCAGCCGCAATAACCAACAGGAGCAGTTCTGCTTCCAAGAATGCACCGCCTGCACGCAGGTCTGCCCCACCGGTGCCTTGCGCCCGCTGACTGTCGAGCAGAAACAGCAGACCGCCATTGGTCTCGCCCGTGTCTTCAGGGGCCGCTGCATCGCCTGGGAAAAACAGGAGTACTGCGTGGTCTGCCAAGAGTACTGCCCCTACCACGCGATTATCGAAGTCGAACGCAACGGCGTCATGTGCCCGATCGTCGATACCGACAAATGCCGCGGCTGCGGTGCCTGCGAGAGCCAGTGCCCCGCGTTGCCGATCGCCATCGTGGTGAACGGCCGCTCCCGCCAGCCGATCCTCGCTCACCCCTCACCGCAGTTGTAAGCCACACGCAACCATGAACGTTCTGTTACACACCTGTTGCGCACCCTGCGCCAGTCACTGCGTGCTCGCCCTGCACGAACGGGGCCACGCCGTGACGCTTTTTTACTCCAACGCCAACATCGCGCCGCATGACGAGTTCCTCAAGCGTCTCGATGCCGTGCACCTGCTGGCGGAACGTCTGCGTGTGCCTTTACTTATCGACGAGCCCGACCACGACGTCTGGCTCCGCGAAGTGGCGCACGGGTTGGAACAAGAGCCGGAGAGCGGGGCGCGTTGCGCGCGCTGCTTCCGCTACAGCCTCAGCCGCACGCACGAAGCCATGTTGACTCACGGATCCGATGCCTTCACTACCACGCTCACCGTCAGCCCGCATAAACACACGCCGACGATCTTTCAGGTCGGCCGCGACTTGGACGCCGCGCGCTTCCTGCCCATTAATTTCAAAAGGAAGGACGGCTTCAAGCAGAGCATCGAGTTCGCCAAACTCTTTGAGCTTTATCGCCAAAACTACTGCGGCTGCGAATTCAGCTACCGCAGCAAGATCACTGTACCGAAGTTGTAGGCCAGCCGCGCCTTCTTCCCTGCAGCGTCATAAGTCACGATCCAACGCGCGGGCAACGTTTCCGTAGACCCAAACGGCGCGGTGAACGTATCGGTGCAACTGGCGATCGTGTACTTCTTGAAGCGCGAGAGCTGTTCCGGATTTTCGACATGCAGCGTGAGCGTCGATAAATCTAAATCGCCTACCACATGCAGCGCGTCCGACTCACCTTCGGGCGAAACGCTCACCGACAGCGTGCAACCGGCGATCGACGCCGCATTCCCGGCCAGCGTAAGCGTACCGAAGCTGTCGGCATCACCGGGCGCGAGCGTGTCGGTCACCGTCAGCGCCGCCAGATTCTCGACCGTGCCGCCGCCGCCCAGTCCCGCCAGCGTCTGCGTCTTGCCGCTGACATCGAAGACGCCGTTAGATCCCGCCATGACCGTGTTCGCCGCGGGCAGGACATCGTCCCGTCCCCACCTGAGCGTACCGCCCTCGACCACAGTCACGCCGTTGTAGGTGTTGGTGTTGAGCAGGGTCAGCATCCCCTCGCCCCGCTTGGTAAGTCCGCCATCCTCCGGCGCTCCGGTATACAGCGGCTGCTTGATTGAGATATTCTTGCCCGCCGTATCGAAAATCGCACCGCCCTCGCGTACATGCACGAAGATGTTGGTCAACCACTTGTCGTTTTTATCGCCGACGAGTTTTTCCGTTGTCCCCAGGAAATTGTCCGTATTGACCCTAGCCTCAACCGTACCGCCGTTCAGGAACAACATGCCCTTTTGGTTAGGGAAATTGATATCGATGTAGAAGTTTTTGAGCCGCATCACGCCGCCGGTGTTGACGCTCACCACCGTGTTGGACGGGTTGCCCGTGTTTTGGGAAATGCGTACCCCGTTGGCGATCAGCGTCCCGCTGCCGCTCACCGTGGTGAATCCGTATGTCGAAGCGATGCCGTTCAGGATTTCGTCGCAGCTCGTGGTATCCACCACACCGTTCGTAACGAGAAGGTGCCCGCCGTCCACATTGACGTATAGTTTGGAGGTCGTCTTCAGCAGGCCGCCGGCCACCAGCAGCGTTCCGCCGGAAACCCGCAGCCCCGGGCCATTCTGGACGCCGCAGTAACGCGTCACCAGATTGGTGCCGCTGGCGATAACCAACGTTCCCGCCGCCGTGTGAAGCGTGCCGAAGCTGTTCACCGCCGCCGGTCCGGGATCCAGAACCACCGTGCCGCTTCCGACCTTATAGAACGTGGCGTTCGTATCAGCGCACACGATGGTGCCGCAAATCGTCTGCGTGTTTGTCTGCGGGTCAAATGTCGCCGTGACGGCATTGGTCACCCAGATCGTCCGGTTGGCGGCGAGTGCATGCGACTCGCTGGACTGGAGCGTCGCGTCCGTCAGGAAAACAAGGTTCGTGGCTGGCGACGACGGAACGGCGCCCAGATTGTGATCCGCGACAACATTCAACCGCCCGCCTTTTAAAACAGTAGCGCCGTTAAAGGTGTTGGTCCCCCGCAGATACAGCGTGCCGCTTCCTTGCTTCGTCAGTCCGCCGTCATCCGGTGAACCCCGCAATTTGGCGATCACCGTGATGTTGCAGTTCGGGGTGTCGAACACCGCACCGCCCGACAGCA
>DAOTMQ010000260.1:0-4506 GCA_035450385.1 Kiritimatiellia bacterium
CGGATCAGGTGAAGAGTCTGGATTGGAAGGCGCGTCAGGCATCTTTTTGTTGCACGCTCACCCGAGAAGTCGTGCATGATGTTCTGAACAAGCTCGGCACATTGATCGATGATTGATGGCAACTAAGGGGCAGGTAGTTTGGCAATTCATGGCGCGGCGGAAAAATTTGCGGTGACAAGAACCGCGCTGTGCGCGGGTCGCGGCACCGCTTTTGTGCACCACACAGCCAGCGCGTCCCTGCGCAAAAAGCGGCGTCGCGCGGAATGCCGCTTGCCGCCGCACTCCAGATTTTTCGTCTGACTTGTGAGTGCCGAAACGGGCACAAACCACGCACTAGACTCGCACCCCTGTCACTAACCGATTACGGGGTGTGATTCAAAATAGTTGATGGTTAGGCGGCAGGCAGACGGGATTTGAGTCGTGCGGTGAGCGCGCAGATCGCGGCGGCGTTGTGGAAGCGCCAGTGCATGCCCGACTGCTTGCAGCGTCTGGCGACGTCGGTGCGGCATGCGGCCTCGACGGCGCCCGATCCGATGTAGAGCCCCTGTTTGCGGCACTCGCCGTAGCGCATGTTGTCCTTGCGCTTTTCGAAGTAGTCCAGCTTTTCCCATGCGGGGTGGTCCGGCGGCAGGGCTCCGAAACGCTTGCGCAGGTGCTTGAGCAGCGACGCGCCGCCGTGGCGGCGCAGGACGGCGCGGGCGGTGCCGAAGGCTTTCCTCACGTCCTTCTGCGGGAGCGCGAGCCCGAGGAAGTCCCGCAGGTGCCCGCAGGCGTGGTAGAAGTCACAGGTGAAGACGACGTCCGCCCCGGGGAAGGCGTCGCGGACGATGTTGGCGACCCAGTCGGCGCCGTCGCCGACGACCTGTATCCTGAAGCGCCCGGAGCCGAGGCCGCGGCTGAACGCGAGGCGCCTGAGCAGCGAGCTGAACGAAAAACTCCCGCCAGAATGCCGCTACCCTATCATCTATTTTGAATTACACCCAAACTCCGGTTTTATTGGGGTTCTTCATTGACGGGGGGCGTGGGGCGTGGGACAATCACGAACCATGAAGACCCGGAGGTGTGGCGACGGCGACGGACGCCCCGCGTTCCTGCCGGTGCCGGCATGCAGATTTCTGGAGCCTGTGAAGAAAGAGAAAGAGGGACGAATCGATGAGCCGTAAGGTTTTGTTGTCAGCAAATGAGGCGGTCGCATGGGCGGCCTGCAAGGCGGGTTGTGCTGTGGCGTCGGCCTATCCCGGAACGCCGAGTACCGAGATTCTTGAGCAAGTGGCGAAGTTCAAGGACTCGATCTACTGTGAGTGGGGCGTGAATGAAAAGGTCTCGATGGAGGTCGCCATCGGCGCCTCGATCGCTGGCGCACGTGCACTGACCGCCATGAAGCATGTGGGCCTCAATGTGGCGATGGATCCGCTGATGACCTACACGTATGTCGGCGCGAACGGTGGTCTGGTGGTGGTCACGGCCGACGACCCCGGCATGCACAGCTCGCAGAATGAGCAGGACTCGCGCAATCTGGTCAAGTTCGCGCGCGCCGCGCTCTTCGAGCCCGCCGACAGCCAGGAGACCTTTGACATGGTGCAGGCCGCGTTCGAGGTCTCGGAGCAGTTTCAAGTGCCGGCGTTTGTACGGCTTTCGACCCGGACGTCGCACACCTCGACGGTCGTGGATGTCGGTGACGATTTCGGGCCGGGGCACCCGGAGCGCAAAGAGTACGTCAAGGATATCCGGCGCTACATCCCCGTTCCGATGTTTGCGCGTCCTCAGCGTCTGAAGGCGCAGGAGCGTACCGCCGCCTTGCGTGCTTTCGCCGGTGAGACGCCGTTCAACCGCGTCGAGCGCGGTGACGACCGGCTCGGCATCATCACCTCCGGCGTGACATACCAGTATGTGAAGGAGGTCTTCCCTGAGTTCAGCGTGCTCAAGCTGGGCTTCACCAATCCGCTGCCGATCGAGCAAGTCAAAGCGTTTGCGGCGAGTGTGGAGCGTGTACTGGTGATTGAGGAACTGGATCCGTTCCTAGAGGATCAGGTGCGGGCGCTGGGCATCGCGGTGGTCGAGCATACGACCGAGTTGAACATGCACGAGATGAATCCGATGCGTCTGACCGCGCTGCGCGAGGAGTTGCTTGGCGATGTCGAACTGCCCGTCGTCACGCGCGCGGACGCCGGCCTGCCGACGCGTCCGCCGGTGCTTTGCGCCGGTTGCGGCCATCGCTCGGTCTTCTACACGTTGGCTAAGTTGGGCGCGACCGTTACGGGCGACATCGGATGCTACACGCTGGGCGCGTTTCCTCCGCTCAACGCGATGGACACCACGATTTGCATGGGGGCCTCCGTCGGCAATGCCTACGGCATGGAGAAAGCCGGTAAAAGCGGGCGTCTCTGCGCGGTGATCGGCGACTCGACCTTCTTCCACTCCGGCATGACCGGCATCCTGAACGTGCTTTACAACGGCGGCACGATCACCACGATCGTGCTCGACAACCGCATCACCGGCATGACCGGCCATCAGGACAATCCGGGCTCCGGACGCACCCTGCGTGGCGATCCCGCGCCGGTCACGGACATTGCAGAAATCGCCAAGGCGATGGGCTTCAAGCGTGTGGTGAGCGTAGATGCGTATGACATGGCCGCCTTGGAGCGCGTCCTCAAGGAGGAGCTGGATGCGCCCGAGCCGTCGGTCGTGATCGCCGGCGGCCCTTGCCGCATTGCCGCCAAGCTGACGAACGCCGGCACTTTCGAGGTGGACGCGGAGAAGTGCAAGGCCTGCGGTGCCTGCTTCAAGCTGGGCTGCCCCGCGATTGAGCGCGGCGAGCCGACGCCGGATGGCAAACGGTTCAAGTCGCGCATCGATCCCGTGCAGTGCGCGGGATGTACCATGTGCGAGCAATTGTGCAAATTTGGAGCGATCAAGCGGGTGCGGTAGCCGGTCACATTCTTCTTATTATGGGTAAAAAAAAGACATTCAAATATCCGCACGGGACGCCGATACGTACTGATATGGAACCGCTTTTGGCTTTTGCTAACGCCCATATCGGAAAGTTACTGTCGGCTTCGCTGGTGTGCGAAATGGCGGATGTCGAATCGCCCAAAACGCATGACTGTTTGCTGCGCAACGGTGTGACTTTACTGACTCACCGTGAATGTCCGGGGTTGTTGCAAAACGGTCAGATGCTTTTTTGGCCGGCAGATGATGATCGGCCAGAGGTGAGCAGTTCGAGCCCGCCTGTGTCGGCGTATGATCCTAATGACGGGCGACGCTTTGTTCCAGAGCGTAAACTTAGGCTCAGCGATATCAAGAACACGCTTTTCGAAGGTGATTGTCTGGAGATATTGCCGTTTTTCCCCGATGCCTGCGTAGACTTGGTGCTATGCGATCTGCCTTACGGGACAACTCAAAACAAATGGGACAGTCTTATCCCTTTGGATCTGCTTTGGGAACAGTACCGCAGGATTCTTAAGCCGCGCGGGGTCGTGGTGCTAACCGCGCAGGGGATTTTCACTGCCAAAGTTATTTTGAGCAACGAGGCGTGGTTCAAATACAAAATCGTCTGGGAAAAATCCAAGCCCACAAATTTCTTGAACGCTAAACGACAGCCGCTCAGAAAACATGAGGATGTGTGTGTTTTTTATGTTGGACAACCGGTCTACAACCCGCAGATGAATAGCGGCGAGCCGTACGATAAAGGTGTTCGGAAAAACCAATTGTCCGGCAGCTACGGTGATTTCCAACCGGCACGTGTGAAGAGCAGCGGTGCGCGCTATCCTACGGACGTGGTCTATTTCAAAACAGCCGAGAGCGAAGGGCCGGTGTGGCATCCTACGCAGAAACCTGTTGAACTCGGGCGGTATTTAATTCGGACGTTTACCGAGCCTAGAGCACTGGTGCTTGACAACGCTTTTGGGAGCGGGAGCTTTCTTGTCGCTGCTGCGCTGGAAGGGCGAAGTTATACCGGCATCGAGCGCAATCAGGATGCGCATCTGTTCAAAAAGGTCCAAGTTGATTACGTGGGGGTCGCGCGCGAGCGGATCGAAGGAAGCTCTTGCCAAACCCCTTGTGGCATGGGCGTCCCGCCCATGAAACACGGGCAAGATGCCCGTGCCACACCTGCAAGCAAAGGGTCTTGCAAAAACCACGGAAGCATCGCATAGACCTTACGCAGGTATTGTTAGCGCTTTACCGTATTGGAAGTTGTGTTAAAAGGAGGATTGAGGGAGAAGAACATGAGTGAGAAAGTCACAAACGTTTCCTTGGTTGGCGTGGGCGGTCAGGGCATTCTGCTCACCAGCGATATTCTGGCGCGGACAGCGGCGCTGGCCGGGCTGGATGTGAAGAAGAGCGAGATCCACGGCATGGCGCAGCGCGGCGGCAGTGTGATCAGCCAAGTGCGCTTCGGCGAAAAAGTGTACTCGCCGATCATCCCGGACGGTGCCAGCAACCTGCTGGTTGCGTTCGAGCGGCTGGAGGCGCTGCGCTGGCGGCATCTGCTCGCGCCGGACGGCA
>DAOTMQ010000261.1:0-4478 GCA_035450385.1 Kiritimatiellia bacterium
CCCCCAAAAAACCTCTGCGCCTCTGCGTCCCTGCGTTAAATACACCCGCTTTCGCCTTGATACACGCGCCTGCAAAGCCTATGCTTGTCCTATCGGTTTTGTAGGTTTTCTATGTATCCTATCGTCCTTTACGCTCTTCATGTCGCCGTACTGATCTTCTGGGTCCGTTTGTGGTCGGCACCGGCGCGCGAATTTTATTTCAACCCCTTTCTTTCCGGTACGATTCGGCTGACGGATAGCATCTTCGCGTTTCTGCGCCCGGTGCTGTTCATGCCGGAGCGCGCAGCGGCGTTGTTTCTCCTGCTTTTTGTTCTGGTCTTCAAGACGGTTGTCGCCTGGCGCTTCGGCGACGAGTGGTTGATACGAATCGGTCAGGGCTTCGTGTTCGCCCCACCGCCCGCCAAGCATCACGCCGTCTCGCTGTTTCTGTTCAGCGCCCTTCAGACCGCAGTGTTCATCCTGCGGCTGTGGACCGTCTACCTGCTCGTGCGACTGATCACCCCCCCTGCCCGCACCTCGCGCGCCGGTGAGGCGCTGGCCTTCTTTGTCCGCCCCTTCTCTTACCTTCCGTTCCTGCTCCAGCCCTTCGTCCTGCTGGCGTTGCACGGTGCGCTGGCCGTTGTCCTGGTGCATGTCTGTGTGCTGAAACGGTCGGTAATGCCGGATGCGCAGGGCTCCCTCAACCCGTTCCTGACCGGGCCTCTTTTCGCGCAGGCACTGAAAATGGGTTGGCTGGCCGTGCTCTCCTTCACTGACGGCCTGATGTTTCTGACGCGCGGCCTCTTCGTGTTAATCATTGCCAGCTTCGGCGCGGCGCTGCTACATGCGCGCGGTGCCGTCATCATCTGCAGCGAGGGCGTGGAACTGCTGCTCGGGCGTTTCGCGCGGCGCGGCGGTACCGGCATGGGCCTTGACTTCACGCCGCTGATCTTTTTCTTTGTGGTCGACCTGCTCTACTCATCGATCGGCCGGATCCTGATTCAACTCATACACACTCCCCTACTCAACTGAGATCCCATGTCCTGGCTCACCCCAACATCTGACGGTTGCACCATCACGGTCAAAGCGACTCCGCGCGCGAACCGTTCTGAAATCATTGCGGCCGACCCTGACTGGCTGCGTGTGCGGCTCCAGGCACCGCCGGTCGACGGCAAGGCCAACGCCGAACTGGTCGCTCTGTTCGCATCGGTTTTTTCTGTTCCCAAACGCGCGGTCGAAATTTTATCGGGCAGTACCGCGCGCCTCAAACGTGTTAAACTATACGGCGTCTCAGCCGAGACCGTAATTGCCGTGGTCGCCCCATTCACCCATGACACCTGATCATCCATACTTTTTTCGCCGCGTGTTATCCGCGCTGACCGCCATCCTGCTCGCAGGCAGCGTGTTCGGTGGCGCGTCGGTCTTTGAAATGCCGGACCTGCACGTGCGGCACATGCGTCTGTTGGCGCTGATGGACAAATCCCATCAAGAAGGCGACTACATTACCATGGAGGTCGCCAGCCGCGAAGGGATCAAGGCCGGTACCGCAGACGAACTCTGGCACTACAATCTGGCCTGCGCGCTGGCCTTGCAGGGCAAGCGCGAGGAAGCCCTCGAAGCGCTCGATCAGGCCATCACGTTCGGCTTCCTCGACATCGAGCACCTCACGCAGGATCCTGATCTCGCCACTCTACGCGACACCGAGGCGCTGAACACACGCATTGCCCGCATGCGCGAAATGAGTGACACTACCGACGAGAAATCGCGTCAGATCGCCGCCCTGGCGCCTGATGCCGACGGCACCGTCATGCAGAGCGCATCCAACACGCTCTGGAGTTTCGATGCGGCCTTGTTCCACACGCGGGTGCTCCTGCCATCAAATCCACCGGCCAACGCCGTGTATCAAGGCCCTGAAGCCGAACGGATCAACGCCTGGTCGCGCGAAGGAACGGCGGCCGGCACGGCGGGGCTTCTCTACGTGAACCGCGACAACGACACGCGGGCCTTCGACCTCGCGCGCTTCCCTGGCATGACACGCCTCGGTTATGTGCCGGAGATGGTCGACCGGAAACTCTCGATCGGCCTGCCGAACACACTCTTTTCGCAGCCGGGACTCGCGGGGTTGGTGCCAGTCGTCGGGCACTCCGCTATGGGCTACCTGAACTCTGCCTATTGGCGCAGTCAACCGCGCGCGGTCTGCTGCGACTTAGAACAGGCCAGCCGACACTCAATCCTACTGTTCGGCAACCAGATCTTCTTCTATCCCGCGTTCAGCGATTATACCATGCAGGGCGGCGACCTCTTCCCGGCCAATATACCCTCCTTCATCGCCGTCGCAGGACAAAGCGGCGCCGAGCGACCGTTCGTCGAGGCGGCAGCCGCCGCCCTCGCCGCGATGCGTCCGGAAACGCGCGCCGAGCTGACACGGAACTTCCTGCTTATGCCGACGCTCTCAATGCTCTTCCGCGCCTCGCAGAAAACCGTGCGCCACCGTGGCGACTACCTGACCGGACGGGCGCATCCGGTTGTCTTCGACGGCAGCCGCTTAGATACCGCGCGATTGGTTGAAGCGGCTCACGCGCTGACGACCAACAATCTGCCGCCGCTGGTGCTGATCAACGTGCATCGTGAAACGCCGACGTACGCTGATCGAGACTTCTTTGACCTCGCCGACTCAGAACAGCTTTTCGATACGCCCGTGGCCGTCGCGCGTATCTTCCGCGGCATCGCCCGTACCCGCGACTACGAAGTTCAGGCGCTGTGCCGACAGGACAACGTAAAGCTCCACTGGGTCGTGCTGCACGGCGACCCGGCCAAGGTGACCTTCACGCCCTCGCCAACCAACGCCGCGCTCATGACCGTTACCGTGGCTCATCACACGCCCTTCGATACTCCGCTCGATGACGACACCCGCATCCGCACCAGCCGCGTAGACATCGGCGTGATCGCCGAAGCAGCCGAGACATTCTCTATGCCGGCGATACTCAGCATCTATTTCCTGACGAATGAAAAACGTTTTTACGCCGATGACGGGCGCCCACTGGCTATTGACTACACGCGACCGCAAGCGACTTACACCGATCCCCTGTTGAGCGTGATGCGCCACTGGAAGGATGTGTTCGAATACGACCCGCAGGGCAACCTCATCGGTTGGCGGCGCCTTCGCGGCTTCAACACGGAAACCTTCACCGCACACGGCCACCGCGGCGTCGAGTTCGACGCATCCGGACGTGTAACGCGCGCGCACCTCATCCGCTACATGCCCCGCAAAATACAGAAAGACGAAGACGAAGAGAGCCTGCCCGAGCTGGCGCAAGTCGACGACGCGATTTCAATCACCTACCGCTACGCCAATGAAAACGACCGCGTAGGCGAACCGGACCTCACGGCATTGCCTCAGGAGATCCCGCCGTTCGGGATGGCTGTTTCTCCTTGAACGCGTACGGCACGACAAGCACAGGACAGCCCGCCCTGCGCACCACCTTGCCGGTCACGTTCCCGAGCAGCCACTGCGTGATCGCGCCGCGCCCCTGACGCCCGAGTACAATCAGCTCTGATTCGTCCTGGGCCGCGAAATCGAGGATCGCCCGCGCCGCGTCGCCGATGCGCATCTCCACCTCAAACGTCACGCCCTCCGGCACACGCGGGCGGTAATCGGTATCGACCGTCCGATCAATATCCTCGCGCGCCTTCGCATCCATGTCGCCCACTTCATAGATGTACCCCTTCCAGAACTGCGCGTCCGGCTCGGGAATCACATGCAGCAGCGTCAACGTGCAGTCGCCGTTGCGGACCGCGGCATTGATCGCGAAGTCAAAGGCGAACTTCGCGTTGTCGGAGAAGTCCGTGCAGAAAAGGATCCTCCGATAATGACCGACACGCAAGACTGATTCATTCATGACGTCCTCCTTTTCTCATTCAACCTCACACAAAGGCACAAAGGACACAAAGGTTTTCCCATAACACCCTATTCCCCTTAGTGCCCTTCGTGTCTTCGTGTGAGAAACAACTTGTTCGTTATCAATCCAATACCGACGGCAGCCACGTTGCAAGCTGCGGGAAGACCATCAACAGCACGCAGACAACCGCCAACGCCAGCAGAAAGGGCATGGCGCCGCGGAACACCGTCTGCAGCGACAGACTGCGATCAATACCGCTCACGACATACACATTGACCCCGACCGGCGGTGTAATGACGCCCATTTGCGTCACCAGCACAATGATAACACCAAACCAGATCGGATCATACCCCATTCCGATCACCACCGGATAGAAGATCGGGACCGTGAGCAAAACCAGCGCCAGCGAATCGATAAAGCACCCCGCAGCCAGATAGAAGAAAAGGATCAAGATGATGATGACGGTCGACGGCACCGGCAGATGCGCCAGCCAGCCAGCGAACTGCGTGGGCATACCCGTCAGCGCCAGAAAGTGGCCAAACACCGTCGCCCCGGCCACGATCACCATCACCATGCACGAGGTCCTGACGGTTTCCTGCG
>DAOTMQ010000262.1:0-4458 GCA_035450385.1 Kiritimatiellia bacterium
TCACGAACTTCTCGTTCACCGTCTGGACGAAGAATCCAGATGCCGGGAGATTCGGGGCGGACGGGGAGAGATACGGCACACTCTTCTCCCAAGGGGCGCTCGGTAGTCAGCCGGGGGTCGCCTGTTACGTCGTTCGGACGACGGACGGCCGCTATACACTTTCGGTCCAGATCCGCGACAAGGAGAACCAGAGGACCTACCTGCGTACAAGTGCGGAAACACTCAGGACGGACGGCAAGTGGCACCATCTCGCTTGCACGTACGACCTCGGCGCAGGCGTGGCGCGCCTCTATCTGGACGGCAGGGTCGTGGATGCCTGCACCGATCCGAGCGCGATGGTCGATCCTTCGCTTGTATGGTACATCCCCGTGACGTTCGGCATGCGCACCGATGTCTTCCCGATGACGGGCGCGCTCGCCTACGCGACACTGTGGAATCGCGCCATCACCGAGCAGGAGGTCGCGTGCACACGCAGCCATCCCGTGAGCGGGACGGAGGCGGGGCTCATCGGCTGCTGGTCGCTTGACGGCGGGGCTACGGGCCTTTTGGACGGCGTGGCGAACGGCGCGGCCAAGCACAATCTCACCCCGATGGGCGAGATCGGTTTCGCTGCGGATGAGATCCCTTGGCATGTCCCGGGGTTGCTCATCCTTGTCAGGTAGGGTTGTTTGTTTTCGCACTCAATTTGTTGAAAAACGCAATAGTCAGGATTTCTTTTTTCTGCGATACTCATACTGTCTTCAATTAGGAATCGTTTAATATCCGGCTGTCTGACAGCACAGACTACAAGGAGGCGAGCATGACACTGACGACGACTCACAACGGTACTCGGTTCACCCCTTTCTTGTCCGTTCCCTTGAAAAGAGGCGTGCTGGCGTGTTTCGCGGCGCTGGCGTGCCTCGCGGGTCTGGCGGATACCGTGGGATCAACGGCGTACGTGCAGGTGGGGCTGAAGGCGCATTGGGACGGCATCGACAACACGATGACGAACGGCGTGCGCTTCCACGATCCCGCCGCTACGAATTGGTGCGACCTCTCCGGGCAGACGAACAATGTGTGGCTGCCGGACTATGTCGCGGTGGAGAGCAACGCCCTCTACTCCAGTGTCATAACCAACCTGTCCACGTCGATCGATAATTCCAAGGTGGGGATACGGCCGGAGCTTTCCAAGTTGAACGGCCTCAACCACGGGACCAACGATCCGCCGTTCACCGTGGAGGTCGTGATGCAGCGTGTCCGGTGGTACTATAACGACAATCATTACAATCTCCAGTATGCTTTCAGCACGCCACGCGGCACCATGGGTTACCGGTTTAACGAAACGAACGGCTTTTTTTACTTCGGCCCCACGTCCAAATCGACGCTGCGCCTGATGAACTGGCGTCCCGCCGCTCTGGCCGATGAGATGCACACCGTTTCCGTTGTTTTCGGCAACAGCACGGGGACGAGCATCCTCCGGATGGACGGCGTGCAGAACATGATCGACATGAACGAATACTATACCACGGCTTGGAACACCAACTTCGTCTTTTTCGGCAACATCCGCGCGGACATCCGCCTCCACGCGATCCGCGTGTATGACCGTGTCCTCACGCAGTACGAGCTGGAACGCAACGCGCTGATCGACCGCACCCGTTTCCTCGGAGAGAAGCGGTTCCTTGTGAAGTCTGTACCGGAACTGCTCTGGGATGGTGTCCACGCCTGCGAACCTGATCCGGTCGTGGTGGACCCGGTTACCGAGCAGCGGCTCGTGAAGGGGACCGACTATGAGCTTTCCTATGCGGCGAACGACCGCGCCGGCTATGCCACCGTCACGGTTACGGGGCTTAATGATTGGTCCAGCCATACGGTCACGGTTCCGTTCCTGATCTGCCCGTCAGATGCCTACCGTCTGGTCGAGTATATCCAGTCTTCGGGTACCCAGTACATCGACACGGAGTACTACCCCAATCCGAACACGCGGATGGAGGCCGAACTCCTCTTCACCGGGGCGGCCGGATCTAGGGTGGGATTGTCGCCCTTCGGCTGCGCTGAAAACAATGGCCTTGCCAGCTTCTCCATGAATTTCGGCGCGTCGTGGAACCAGAACGACGTGTTTTTCACCTGGTTCGAGAGGACGTATGGCCGGGGTGCCGCCATCAGGAGCATGAACATCACCACGCGCACCGTGCGTAGCACGTTTACCGTGAACGCCGCGACGGGCGCCGTCCAGTACGGCCCGGTCTCCATGCAGGCCCTGTCTAAGACCACCACACACTCCGTCAACTCAATGTGCATTTTCGGCATACGCGACGTTGACGGACTTGTGAAGCCGATCACCGTCTTCGGGATGCGTGTCTTCGGGTGGAAGATTTGGGACGGCCAAACGCTGGTGCGCGACTTCGTGCCGTGCTACCGTGTCTTCGATCTTGCGGTCGGCCTGCTGGACCGCGTGAGCGGACGCTTCTTTGCGAACGCGGGATCGGGCAACTTCTCCTATGACATCACCACGTACGACGCCGCGCTGCCCGCCGCGTACCGGCAACTGGACGGCATCATTGCCACCGGCGCGCAGCACATCGCGACGGGTGTCATCGCCGGCTCGAACACCACGGTGACGGTGGAATTCACACCTCACTCGGCCACGGGCCAGCAGCGCGTGTTTGCCGCGCGTGCCACGGAGCCGTCGGACGTCACGGCGGACGACCTCTTCTTCGAGACCTATGTCAACGACAGCGGCCGCTGGGCCTGCTGCTGCACGGACGGCCCGTATGATCCCACCGTCGATACCGCCGGTTTGTGGTCGTCCGGCACTGCGGCGCCGTCCCCTGGGAACCGGACGGCGTTGACGCTCGACTCGCACGGCGACGCCTTTTACGTAAACGGCGTGAAGCAGGTTTCGCTCGCGCGTTCGCGCACCCAGGTTTCATCCGCGTCGATTGAGTTGATGCGGGCGGGCGGCACCGCCGCCGAGTACGGTTCCGGCAAGCTATGTTCGGCTTACATCTGGCAGGGCGGACAACTCCTGCGGAACTTCGTGCCGTGCTACCGCATCGCGGACGGTCTGGCGGGCCTCTATGACCTCGTGACCGAGAGTTTCTTCCCGTCAGCGGGTGAGGCGCCGTTCCTGCACGGGGTGGGCGGTGAGGTGGGGATCCCGCATTTCCTGAGCGCCAGCCAGTCTGCCGGTCTCAGCGCCAACACCTGCTTCTGGAATCTCACGAACTTCTCGTTCACCGTCTGGACGAAGAATCCAGATGCCGGGAGATTCGGATGGGAAACGGAACGGTACGGCGTGCTCTTCTCTCAAGGGGCGCTCGGCGGCGGCGCGGCGGGATTCGCCTGTTTTATCAATCACAACACGACGAACGGTAGCTACACGCTTACGGTTCAGGTTCGCGATAAGGAGAACCAGATGACCTACCTGCGTACAAGTGCGGAAACGCTCAGGACGGACGGCAAGTGGCACCATCTCGCTTGCACGTACGACCTCGGCGCGGGCGTGGCGCGTCTCTATCTGGACGGCAGGGTCGTGGATACCTGTACCGATCCGAGCGCGATGGTCGATCCCTCGCTTACATGGAACACCCCCGTGACGCTTGGCATGCGCAACAACCAGTTCCCGCTGAAGGGCGCGCTCGCCTACGCGACGCTGTGGAATCGTGCCATCACCGAGCAGGAGGTCGCGTGCACACGCAGCCATCCCGTGAGCGGGACGGAGGCGGGACTCATCGGCTGCTGGTCGCTTGACGGCGGGGCAGCGGGGCTTTTGGACGGCGTGGCGAACGGCGCGGACAAGCACGATCTCACTCCGATGGGCGAGATCGGTTTCGCTGCGGATGAGATATCCTGGCACGTCGCGGGATTGCTCATCTTTGTCAAGTAGGGTCAATACCCACTCGCTATCTGCGGCCCTTTGTGCTAACAATACCGGTGTCGGTAAGTGACGAGCCGGGGACGGTAGCAAAGGGGGGAGCATGGATAAGAGGGTGATGCGAGTAGTGGCGGCCAGTGCGCTGGCGATGTTCGCAGCGATGACTTGTCAGGCGCAGCAGTTGCTGTACGTGGATGCGCAACGCGGTAATGATCTTCATGACGGATCGAAAGCGAAGCCGTTTGCATCGCTGGCGCGGGCGCGCGACGCCGTGCGCGCCCTGAAAAAGGCGAATGCTTTTCCAGAGCGGGGCGTGGTCATCGAGGTGTCCGGCAACTTTTCGCTGGCGACCCAAAACTTGGTGCTGGAAGCGCAAGATGGCGGTACTGGGCCTGACGCGCCGGTGGTGGTCCGGGCCGGCGCGAGCGGGGCTATGGTCACGGGCGGTTATGCGTTGCCGCCGGCGGGATTCCGCAAGGTGACGGACGCCGAGACGCGCGCCCGCTTGCCCGAGGCCGCACGCGACCATGTCGTGGTGTTTGACCTCGCAAGTGTTGGGGTGGAAGCCTTGGGGCCCTTGCCGGACAAGTTCAGCGGTTGGCGCG
>DAOTMQ010000263.1:0-4350 GCA_035450385.1 Kiritimatiellia bacterium
ATAAGTCCTTGTTGACCGGGAAAAGCGCACTCGCGCCGACACCCTCCAGCGAAATGTGATTCGTGAAGGTGGCTACAACACCACTCCACACGCCGAGCGCGTCCAGATCACACGGTTTGATCGCGGCTGTGAGGTTGGTGCCTTGTACACGGATCACGGCGTCCTCCGCGACGGCGTAGCGCCTGAGCACGGTGATGTTGTGGTTGGTCAGGGCGATGTCGCCCGTACCGAGCAGGTTGGTGCCGGCCAGCGCGAGCATGGCGTTGTCGGCCACACGCCAGGCGCAGGAGGTGGGCCAGGCGTACAGCGTGACCAGATCATCAAAGGTCAGGCAAGCATCAGGTGAGGCGTGACTGAAGGCTACGTCCAGATTGAAAGGAGGGTAGTTGATGTCCAGGCCGGCGGCACCGAAGACGAGTTCATCCGCGCCGTCCACGACAAGTTGCGCCGCAACGGTCGTGTTCGTGAGCGGTATGAGACCGCCGGTAAGACGGAACGGTTGTGCCATACCATGGCTGGTGAGATTCAGGATGGCGGTTCCCTCGACCAATATTTTCTGACTGAGATGTCCGTTGTGGACGTTACGCAACACGCTGCCGTCTCCGGGGTCGCTGAAAGCATAGGCGTTGGTCTGGTTGCCAATGCTGATCAGGTCATTGCTGGGGCTGAAAAGAATGCCGCTCAGCAGAAGAGGCGAAACGGGGCCGCCGTTGGCGTTGCCGTTGTAAATGCGGATCTCGATGTCATGCCAACCCGCCGTCAGAGCAATATCCTGCACGCAGGACTGTCGGCTCCAACTTGAGTTGCCGGAATCTTTGAGGATGACCAGGCCGTCGATACCGATACTCGCTTCGTCATCAATGTGTTCGTAGAAACTGTACAGTCCGGATTCAGGAACATACCAGCGCCCGGTGTAGATATACTCTATGGGGGCTTCGGTGATTATGTTTGTCGCCCAATAGACGTGGTCGATGACACGCGTGAAGGTTCCGTAGGGGGAGCTGTAAGGTGTACCGCCTTTGTTGATGTGATTCGTGTATTCGTTGAAGCCGGCGACACCGGCATCCGCCCCCAAGAGCACGAGCGTGGTGCCGTCTTTGAGCTGCACCAGACCGGTACCCAAGGTCTCGCTGTTAGTGACGGCCAAGGTAACGTCTGGTCCGATGGTTGTGTCGGCGAATGCCGTGGTGATCGATACACTACAAACGAGTGCAAGGGCATATCCAGTAAATTTCATATCCCGACTCCTTGTCAAAAATACAAGACGACCCGTTAACAACATCTACATTTTAACACACTCGATTTCAGCCGGTCATGTCCATTTGCGCAAAAAGAAATGCTGTTTTGCGCAGGGGTCACGCATCGGTCTGAGCCGCGCGCGTTTCGATCTCGGCCCAGCGTTCGAAGGCGGCCTCCAGCTCGGCTTCGGCCTGCGGCAACCGGCTTTGCGCGGCCGCGATGGCCGCAGGGTCTTTCTGGTAGAGGGTGGCATCACCCAGTGTGGCATGTAACGTTGCCACTTCGGCCTCCAGTTTCTCAATCTTGACGGGCAATTCCTCGCGTTCACGTTTTTCTTTGTAGCTGAGCCGGGTTTGGGTTCGCACCACAGGCCGCGTGGTCGTATCTGCGGATTTCTTGGCGGGGACGGAGTCAGGCACTGGACGCTGCTGTAGCCAGTCCGCATATCCGCCGGGATAAAGCCCCACGCGCCCGTCGCCCTCCAGCACGAACGTGCTGGTGACGACGTTGTCGAGGAAGTCGCGGTCGTGGCTTACCAGCAGCAGGGTGCCGGCGTACCCCAGCAGTTGTTCCTCCAGCAACTCCAGCGTCTCAATGTCGAGGTCGTTGGTCGGCTCGTCCATCACGAGCAGGTTGCCGGGCTGCAGAAACAGCTTGGCCAACAGCAATCGCGCGCGCTCGCCGCCGGAGAGCGCCTTGACAGGGGTGCGGGCACGATCCGGCGTGAAGAGGAAGTCGCCAAGGTAACCGAAGACATGCTTGCGCACGCCGCCGACGATGACCTCGTCTTGGTCGTCGGCGAGGTTCTGGACCACGCTGGCTTCCAGGTCGAGCCGGGCGCGAAGCTGGTCAAAAAAGGCGATCTGCACGCGCGCGCCCACCGTCACGCGGCCGGCGTCGGGCGCGAGGCGTCCGCACAGCAGGTTGAGCAGCGTGGTCTTGCCGGAACCGTTAGGCCCGATGATGCCGATGCGCTCGCCACGTAAAACCTTGGCGCTGAAGTCGCGGACAATCGGTGCCCCGCCCGGGTAGGCGAAGGAGAGTCCCTCGATCTTCAGCACCTGTTCGCCGGAGGCTTCGGCCGCATCGAGCTGCAGGCGGCTGACGCCGGCTTGGGTACGCCGCCGCTTGAACGCTTCGCGCAGCGCCAGCAGAGCCGCCACGCGGCCCTCGTTGCGTGTGGTGCGCGCCTTGACGCCGCGCCGGATCCACGCCTCTTCCTGCGCGAGCCGTTTGCTCTTGCGCTCCCAGTAGACCGCCTCGTCATTGAGCAGATCCCGCTTGCGCTGCAGAAACGTGGCATAGTCGCAGTCCCAGCCGGCGAGCTGGCCACGGTCGAGGTCCAGCACTTTGACCGCCACCCGCTTGAGAAAGGCGCGGTCGTGCGTGACGAAGAGACACGCGCACCGGCTTTTGCGCAGGAATCCTTCCAGCCACTCGATGGTCGCGATGTCCAGATGGTTGGTGGGCTCGTCGAGCAGCAGCAGATCGGGGTCGGCGACCAGGGCGCGCGCCAGCAGCGCACGACGCCGCATGCCGCCCGAAAGCGCGTTGAACGGGGTGTCGCCATTCAGCCCGAGCTGGGTCAGAAACAGTGCCGGGCCGGGGTGGTGGGTGCCACCGACTTCACGGCCCAAGCCCTGCGCGACGAGGTCGGCGACCGTGCCGTCGGTGTCGCCCGGCACATCCTGGGTCAGACAGGCGATTCGTAAACCCGGTTGGCGGATGATCTCGCCCGAGTCGGGCGTGACCAGTCCGGCGATGACTTTGAGCAGGGTGGACTTGCCCTCGCCGTTGCGTCCGGTGACGCACGCCCGGTCGCCGGGTTCGATGCTGAGGCTGACATCGTCCAGCACGGCGGGGCCGCCGTACTGCACAGAGACGTTGCGAAGGGATAATAGCGCCATAGAGGTGATTGGGGTCGATGACTGAAGCAATCCATTGAGGGTGTGTGATAGCCGGAGAGTGTAGCGGAACTGGGCGGAGACGCAAGGCTAAGGGAGAAAGATTTGGGAGGATGGAGATAGGAGAAAAGAGGAGGGTTGCGCAAAACAGAGGATTATTTTGCGCAAAAGGGATGGTTGTTTTTCCGCTTGATGGTATACTCAAGGGACATGTGTGTGGTGTCCCTTTCGTAAAGAAAAGATGAGGTGACAAATGAAGCTAGATGCCAATGTGCTGTTGCGGATGGTGTGCGTGTGCGTTATATCGGAGGCCATTCCGGTTCAGGCTGCGACGGGGGTGTGGTCGAATGTCTCTGGTGGTTATTGGGCGGAGGCATCGAATTGGCAGAACGACGTGGTGCCGTCGTCGGCGGGGTCCAGTCCCGGCGAGGGGGATGTTGCGGATTTTTCGTTATTGGCCGCCGGTGAAACCGTGACGGTGACCAATCACACCGCCTCGGGCGCCTTGTGGTTCTCGGGCCTTGCTGGCGATTTCTGGACAATCTCTGGGGGCAGTCTGGGCCTCGCGAATGCCCCGGACTTCCTGGTGGAACGCTACGGCGAGATTCGGGTGGATGGGGGTGAGTTGAATCTGGTGTCGCCGGTCACCGGTGGCAACGATGGGATCGTCAAGACCGGTACCGGCACACTCCGACTCTCCTCGACGAATACGTTCACAGGCACCACGCATGTGAAGGCGGGGCGTCTGGTGTTGACCCAAGGCGCGGCACTGGCGGTCAGCACCTTGATCTTTGATTCTCCTGATGCAGCGCTGGAACTTGAGGGCGACGCGCAGATCGGCGGCATCGAATCGCGGAGTGTGCCGCTGCCGACGGTGGATCTGGGTGGGCATACGTTATCGGTCGGTGGGGAAAATTGGGCCGTCCGGGTCTTCGACGGCCACTTTTCAAATGGAACACTGTGTTTGGCGCGCGGTGACAAGTTGGTTTTGACCGATACCCAGAACGTGGCTGCTGTACGGCTTGAGAACGGAAGTCTGGCGTGCGGGGGCAGCATTAAAGTCGCGGGCTGGTGGCGGTTCGACGACGCGGGGCAGATCGGTAAAGACTCCGGCCCGCATGCCAACCATCTGGTCACGAATGGTACGCAAGCGCAATGGTTGGTCAATGATCCTGAACGCGGCAGCGTGCTCACGCTGGGTGGTTCG
>DAOTMQ010000264.1:0-4318 GCA_035450385.1 Kiritimatiellia bacterium
CCATGGAACCGTCTGTCACCCTCAAGTACTTCAAGATGCGTTTTGCATGGCGTGATGTCGCCGATGCCGCGCGCACCACCATCCGTATGGCAGAGGGGGAGAAAGAGCCCAGCAGCGCCTGGAAGCGCCGCATCCTGCTCTCTGAACATTCGCCCATCCGCCAGATGATGTTCAAGTGGAAATGGCTCGACCTTCCTTATTGGGTCAGCGTTCACTTCGTCCGCCACAAGATCGGTATCGAGCACTTCGTCAGTACCCAACGTACCGACCGCACAGGCGTGGACCGCACAACCATGCCCCAGTCCGCGCCGGTCGATCACGAGTGCTTTGCCAACGCGCAGGCGATCATCTTCATCTCGCGCAAACGGCTCTGCCGCCAGGCGTCCCCCGAAACGACAGCGGCTTGGAAGCTTGTGCTGGATGAAGTTAAACGGTGCGAGCCCGAGCTATACAGCGTCTGCGTGCCGGAGTGCGTCTACCGTGGCTTCTGTCCAGAGTTCAAGAGCTGCGGCTACGTCGAGACCGCCGCCTACCAAGAGGCGCTGGCCGCCTACCGCAGTACTTGACAACCGTCACGCGCGGTGCCAGAGACGCCACAGCCAGAACCGCAGCCGCTGCCACAATGTCGCCGAGGGCGTTGCGTTATTGCTCCGGCGGGCGCCGGGCCGCATATATTCACGATCGGAAAGTCCCATAGATGAGATCAGACGATACCACATCGCGCGCCGCGCCGCAAAGCTCGTGTGCCGCAGGTGGCGAACGCCTGCAGAATGTTCTGGCGCGCCGGGGCGTCGCGTCGCGACGCCATGCCGCCGAGTGGATTACCGCTGGCGCGGTTACCGTCAACGGCCAAACCGTATATGAGCCCGGCGCACGTGTGCAACCGAAAAAAGACGATATCCGCGTCAAAGGCAAGAGCCTACCCAAACAGGCCGAGTGCCTGCGCACCATCCTGCTTTACAAGCCGCGCGGTCTGATTTGCTCGGCAGACAACCAGCGCGGCGCAACGGTTTGCGATCTGATGCGCCCGCACTTCCGCGAACGGCTCGTGCCGGTCGGCCGGCTCGACAAGGAGAGCGAGGGGCTGCTCCTGATGTCAAACGACGGAGAACTGACTCACTGCATGACGCATCCGCGTTACGGCCACACCAAGACCTACCACGCGCGCGTCGCGGGGCGCATGGAGGAGGGCAAGATCGAAACCCTGCGCTCACGGCTCGAAATCGACGGCTACGTCATCCAACCGGTGGAGGTCGAAGTGCTGAAGGTGGGGCGCGACAACACGCACCTGCTGTCCTTCACGCTTGCGGAGGGCCGCAACCGCCAGATCCGCAAAATGTGCTCGCTGGCACACTTCGTTGTGCTCTGCCTTACGCGTGTGCGCATCGCCTTTCTCAAGATCGGCGACATGCGGCCCGGAGAGTGGCGCGAACTCAGCGACAGCGAAGTCCGCGCCTTGAAAAGACCGCTACTCCGCACGCCTGATCAATAAGAGCCGAAGATTGCCCTTTTGGGCGCTAACGCACTGCCAATGCCCTCTGGGCGAAGAGGTCTATCTGGCCGGTCGCATAGAGAAAATCGAGCGAGTTGTAACGATCACGCATGTGCGCGGCGACCATCACGTCACGGAGCGACTGCTCTCGCGTCGCTCCGATCTCTTCGGGATGGACGGGCGCACCGACAACCCGCAGTCTGCGCTCAATCTCCTTGGCCGACAGCAGTTGCTTCTCAAGGCGCGCCTTGATGGCAGACCAGCGCTGCTTCAAATCCGATAGCCGGGCACGTTGTCCCGCTTTGTCCACGTATTTCTTCTTTGTAGTGGTTCTACCGACCTCGACGAGTGACGTTCCTGCCAGAATCTTTTCCACGACCGCCTCTTCGGCGGACCACTCCGGCCATGCGGCGACGCAGGCCTCCACATCCAGTTGCGTGTAGTCGAAGGCCAGTATCTCTTCGTAGAGCTTCGCCATAAAATGCGTGTACACCCCTACCTGAAAACCATGCGACACGCTAGCGCCACGGTAGGTGTGGTTGCGCATATCGAGGATGTGGCTGAACATGTGCTCAGCGCCTGAGGCCGGGCGCGAACTCTGCATGTCCTGCATGGCGAAGCCGCCGAGCATGAGCCCCTCGACGAATTTCGTGAGCGGTACCGTCTCCATCGCCGCCACACCCTCAGGATCGCCGATGGCCTCGGGAAGGCCGTCCTGCACGGTGTGCCAGGCACGGTCATGCCACTCTGCGGCACCCAATTCAAACGCGAGAATCCAGTCCGCGCCCGCCGTGACTTTCGAGAGCAGGTCGGCGAAACCACTGGCGACCATCCACGCTGGAGCCGTCCGCATCACTTCTAAATCCGCCACAATCACACGCGGAGCGGGGCACGCATAGGTCGTCTTCGCGCCCTCTGGAGAACGGATCGATGCCCCGAAACTGGAATAGCCGTCCATGCTCGCCGCTGTCGCGCAGACCATGTACGGGACGCCGAGTTCGCCGCTCGCACGTTTGGTAAGATCGTTCACTACCCCCGAGCCAACGGCCACCGGGATGAGCGTCCGCCCGTCTGACCGTTCGATCGCGCGCCGGATGGCAACGCGGATCTCTTCCACATAGCGGTAGTCGGCATGGACCAACTCTCCGCCCGGCTCAAGCACGTGCTCGCTCACGGCGACGCCGGCATCCTTGAGCAACGCTGTCACCCGCTCGCCTGCTGCAGCCTTCGTGCGGGGGTCGCAGACCACGAACGCATCTAATGCTCCCTCGAACTGTTCGTTAAAGAGACACGGCACCTGCTCAAGCACGCCCTCGCCGATCAAACACACTTTGGTATCACAGGCGCTTTCAAGCGCCCTTTCGATCATATTTTTTGACATATTCTCACTCACCATAATTGTCGGCCTTCGCCCCCCAGAGCAACAGGAAAAACACCATGCCGGCCACCGCCGTGCTGGCGATGACCGTTACCGGCATCTGCCACCCGCCTGTTGATTGCGCGAGCGTACCGCAGACCTTGCCGGAGATCGACACGCCGATGTACGAGAAGAGCGAGATAAAACCGATGGATGTCCCGGCAAATTGTTTACCGCAAAGATTGGTCGCCGCGACACCCGTCAGGGCCTGCGGCCCGTACAGGCAGAACCCGACCGCACACAGCGCCGCGCCGGAAGCGGCACCGGTCGGCAGCTTCAAGAAAAGCCATAGGAACAACGCCGTGAGCGCCATCAGAAACACGCAGACGCGCGGGCTACGCCCGCCCGCGAAGCGGTCCGTCACCCAGCCCGACAGAAGCATGCCCGCAATACCGGCGAACTCGAAGGCCATAATCACTGTCCCTGCCTCGGACGATGTCAGGTGCTTCGCCTCCTGCAACATGGTCGGTCCCCAGTCCGCCACCAGCGCGCGCACGGCATTGATCGTGAAGTTGCAACATCCGAGCACCCAGATCGCCGGATGCGAGAACACTCCCTTCCAGACAGACGGACGATCGCCTTTGACCATCGTCGTCTGGCTCTCCGTGTTCAAGGTCTCCGTTCCTGGGACAGGCGGCAGCCCCTCCTCCTCCGGCGTGCCCGGGAGCCAGAGCCACAGGAGCACGAGACCGGCGAACCCCAAAGCGGCCATCGACCAGAAGCACCACTTCCACATTCCGATGCCCTGATTGGCGCTCCCGATCACGCCGAGCCCCATGATCACACCGCAGATTTTCGCAACGATCCCGCCACCGATCGAGTGCGAAGTGTTCCACAGGTTCATCTTGGTGGCCAGCTCGTTCGGCGGAATCCAGAAGGCGAGCAGTTTCGCGCACGGCGGGAAGCCTGTCCCCTGGAAAAACTGGCTGAGAACGTAGAGTCCGCCGATCACCACGGCCAGTGTCGCCACACGCGAAGCCGCATCCACTCCCTCGCCCAAAAAGAGACCGGCGATCTCCGCCGCGAAGCCGAACGCGATGTTCACGCACACGCAGATCGCAAGCCCGAAGCAGAGCATCTTGCGCGCATTGACGCGGTCGCCGATGAATCCGTTCAAGAACTTCGAGATGCCGTAAACAATGCCGCCGGCGAACAGACAGTTGCCGAGCATAGATTTGGAGACACCGAGATCCTGTTCGAGTCCCGGCATCGCGAAACTGAAGTTCTTCCGTAGGAAGTAAAAGAGCGTGTACCCGATGATCGTCATGCCGAGCATCCGCCACTGACCGCGGTGGAAGCGCCGGTCGATCACCTCATCATCAAACAGTTTTTTCATACGTAAACAACTTTGCTCACAAGTGTGGCACGGGCATCTTGCCCGTGTTTCATGGGCGGGACGCCCATGCCAC
>DAOTMQ010000265.1:0-2256 GCA_035450385.1 Kiritimatiellia bacterium
GAGCCAGTTGTTGGGGTCAGTCCAAGGCAGCGGTGTGCCCGCTGCACCGGCCCAGGCTCTTTGAAACAGGCCGTTCTCAAACTGATAATTGCTGACGACATCATCGCCGCTGAGCGTCCCGCTGTGCACGCGCACCTTGGAGAGCGAGCCGCTGAAAAGCATCTGCCAGTTTTTGGCCCCGCGATCCCAGACGCCGCCCATGGCAAAGGGCGCTCCACCGCGCAGATTGCTGATCGGCGGGCTCATGGCAGTACGCAGCGCGCCGTCGGCATAGAGCCGCTCGACACCGTCAGCGTCACGCGTGATCACGATATGGTGCCACACGCCGGCCAACGGCGGCGTACCGCTCCAAGAAATGTTGTAACCCCCACCATAGTGCTCCACGGCGTTCCCGGCGTCTGCACCGTAGCGGACCTCCATGCAGGTGCCGTTCGCCGAACCAGTCCACG
The DNA here is from genome assembly GCA_035450385.1 of Kiritimatiellia bacterium. GTDB lineage: Bacteria > Verrucomicrobiota > Kiritimatiellia > RFP12 > UBA1067 > DUPH01. The sequence continues at coordinate 450 of DAOTMQ010000265.1, forward strand.
AGCCACGGTCTGTCCATGCGAACATATCCTCGGGCGTCTGCAGGGTCGGGTTCAGCGCCCAGATCTCGACGCTCCAGATCGTACCGGAGCCCAACAACGACGCCGGCGGCGCGACCGTGTTGGTCATAATCGAATTGGCCGAGGCCGCAAAGGTCACAGCCGGTGCGCCGCTGACATTGGCCTGATACACCGCGCCCGTACCCGCCACCGCCGGCACGAAATTCCCGCCCAGCGAACCGGCGTTGGTCCAGGCGCTCACCGCCGTGTCCGGCGTCCAGGCAGACAACGACGCCGCATCCACATCCACGAGCAACTCGCCCGCAACTTTGAGTTGCGCGTGCGCCGCACAAACCGACACCAACAGAACAATACCTGCCCTCAACCCAACTCGCATACTACACCTCCGCGCCTGATCGGCCGCTTACCACTTAAACCACAATTAGTGTCATTATTGCCTTTTTACTCCCCCCTCGTCAAGGCAATGCAGAACTAATTTTGAAAGCCGATCTGTGAAACGCGCAACACACTCACCACGCCTGAGTATTATCCGCTCACGCTCAATGCGTTGCTCGCCGAACTTGAGCCGCATTGTCATGAGTCGATAGGGGGTTCGGGGGCGGAGCCCCCGTTCTTCACTCACTCCTCAAACCACGCGCCGACGGTTTCTGCAAAGGCCGCCAGATCGGGCAGGCAGAGTTGCGCCCGGTCGTCGAATGATGTCGGCTGAGCGTTGACGATCACCAGTTTCCCGCCGGTCCGCAAAGTCTCGCCGGGCAGCGCGGCCACAGGATGCACCGTCAACGAAGTGCCGAGCACCAGCATCAGGTCGGCCTGACGCGCCTGCGCGACGGCTTCCGCGAGCGCAGCCTCAGGCAACGCCTCGCCGAAGAAGGTGACGTCGGGTTTGTAGGCCGCGCCGCATTGGGTACACAGCGCAACTGGCCCATGCTGTTTCAGCAACGCACAGACCTCGTCAAAGGTGGCGCAATGTCCGCAACGAATGCAGTGGTGCTGGATCGGCGAGCCGTGAGCCTCGATCACATGGCGCGAGCCAGCCTTCTGGTGGAGCATGTCGATGTTCTGCGTAATGATTGCCTTAAGCCGACCGACCTGCTCCAGCCGGGCAAGCAGTGTGTGAACCGGGCCGGGCGCATAACGGTCAAGCCCGTAGATCATCTCGCGGCAGGCCTCGTAGTAGATGGCAGGATCACGACGGAACCAGTGGATGTCGAAGATCCGCTCAGCGCCGGGTTGTCGATAGAGCCCCTGCGGCCCCCGAAAGTCAGGGATGCCGGCCAACGTGGAAATCCCAGCCCCGGTCAGGGCCACCATGTGGTCGGCTTGTTGTATCATCGTCTTTAGGTCAACTTTGTTTGTCATATCCGCATTGTACGACAACCGGCGCAGTGTGTCACGCGCTCATTAGTAGGTCTGAAAGACCAGTAGCGGACCGCCCTCGAAAACCAGCTTGAAGGTTTCGCCAAGCGACTCGTTCAACGCGGCCTGCCACCAGCGGGTGAAGGGCACGCCGTCGAGCGCGTATTTCAGGCCTTCAGCGTAAACCTGAAGACCGGGCGCGAACGCAAAGACCGAGACCTGCTGCCCCGCATGCGACCGGAACTGCGTGGAGGCGAGTACCGGTGTGAAAACTCCGGTATCGGTCAGCAACACGACGCGCCCGCGGGCAGTGCCTGCAGTACGCGACGCATGCAGTGTCTGCGCGAAATCCGCCAGCCAGGCGAGATTGCTCAGCGTGTGATCCTCACGCAGACCGGTGGCGCCCACGATCACCAGATCACGCCAGCCC
>DAOTMQ010000265.1:2356-4297 GCA_035450385.1 Kiritimatiellia bacterium
CGAACTGTCACTTTTTTCATCAAGCAACACATTCAGCGCCTGCAGATAGGCCAGGATGCTGCCCTCGATCACGTCGGTCGAGACACCGCGCCCGTGGTAGACGCGCTCGCCGTCACGCACGCGCACCGTCGCCTCGCACTGGGCGTCCCGACCGCCGGTGATAGCGTTGAGTTGGAAGCTTTCCAGCGTGACCTTCAGGCCCAGCAATTGATTGATCGCCTTGAACGAGGCATTGATCGGGCCGTCACTCGCGGCGACGTGCTCTATCAGCTTACCGTCACGCAACAGACGGATCGTACCCACCGGCGTGATCGCGTTGCTGGCCGTGACGTTGAAACGGTCGAGCTTGACGTGCTCGGTGATCATGATCTGCATGCCGTGCGCCAGCGCTTCGAGGTCGGCGTCGGTCACGGTCTTCTTGCGGTCGGCGAGATCCTTGAACTTTTCGAATAGCTCATTGAGGCGCGCCTCGTCCAAGTGAAAGCCCAATTCGTTCAGACGGCTCTCGAAGGCATGCCGTCCTGAGTGCTTGCCCAGCACCATCTTATTGCGCGGCAGGCCGATCGACGCAGGCGTCATGATCTCGTAGGTCAGCGGGTTGGCGAGCACGCCGTGCTGGTGGATGCCGGCCTCATGCGCAAAGGCATTCTCGCCGACAATGGCCTTGTTCGCCTGCACGCGGCTGCCGGTGACGGTAATCACGCAACGGCTGGTCGCATAGATCTTGGTGGTGTCGACGTTGGTCTCGGCCTGGAAAAACTCGCGGCGCGTGTGCAGCGCCATGACGATCTCTTCCAGAGCAGCGTTACCCGCACGTTCGCCAATGCCGTTGACGGTGCATTCGACCTGATCGGCACCGGCACGCACAGCGGCCAGCGAGTTGGCGACCGCCAACCCGAGGTCATTGTGACAATGCACGGCCAGCCGCGCCTTGTCGATATTCGGCACGTTGTTCCTGATGTCCTCGATCAGCTTGCCGAATTGCTCCGGCACGGCATACCCCACGGTGTCGGGGATATTGACCGTTCCAGCGCCCGCCGCGATCACGCCTTCCACCACGCGGTAGATGAACGGACGCTCGCTACGCGAACAATCCTCCAGCGAGAACTGGACATCGCCGCACAGGTTGCGCGCATGCTTGACCATCGCCACCGCCTGCTCGTACACCGCATCCGGCTCCATCTTCAGTTTGCAGGCCATGTGGATCGGCGAAGTTGCGATGAAGGTGTGGATGCGGGGATGCTTCGCCTGACGCACCGCTTCCCATGCGCGGTCAATGTCCTTGGGCAACGCCCGGCACAGACTGGCCACCGTAGCCTCCTTGACCACGCCGGCAATGGCTCTGACCGACTCGAAGTCGCCGACTGAGGCGATCGCGAAACCGGCCTCGATGACATCCACACGCAACGCCTCGAGATGCTCCGCGACCAACAGTTTGTCGCGCAAGTTCATGGTGCAACCCGGCGATTGCTCGCCGTCGCGCAGGGTGGTGTCGAATATGTAGATGCGTCGCATCTCAGAAGTTTCGCTCATGGTTCTGTTTCCTCGTCGTGCCCCTGTCGGGGCTGTTATCGTTTTGGTTTCCGGGCTTTGCCCCCGTAATCCGCCACGCTGTCGCCGGGAAAACAAAAACCCCCGCGGCAGCATTCGCTGATCCACGGGAGTTCTGGCCTTACCTTCGCACTGCGAAAAACCTACACGTCAACCCTCCCGTGGCCGCACAGCAGCCACAAGCCGGTAAGTCGCAGGTTAATCGCTATGACTTTCGATGTCATTTGCGGGTATCATGACATAGTTGGGCCGTCTCTGACAAGCGGAATATGTGCATGGATGATCGCGATTTAAAAATCTATTTTCCCTAAACGGGGAAATCTGCAAAGACAGCGGATTATTTGCAGAGCGTGTAGAGCACGCCCGCGACCACCGCCGAACCGATCACGC
>DAOTMQ010000266.1:0-4274 GCA_035450385.1 Kiritimatiellia bacterium
CATTGAAGTCAGCAAGACGACGCTGATGGCGTGCGGAATGAAACTCGACTGACGACCGGTAGCTTACGAAAGGAGCGACGATGAAACGAAAGGTGCTGTTTAACGCGACGACGGCGCTCGTTTTGATCGCGGGCGGCGCAGACTTGCCGTGGAAATTCGAGGGTGATACGACGCGTTCGCCTGTAAGTGCTGGCGCGGGCGTAGTGGCCACCGCATTTGTGGGCGGACTCGTGTCTGCGGGGACGGCCGTGACGACGGACGCATTGGAAGCGCGGGTTTTCACGGAGAAAGAATCAAACGTGCCGCAGGTCTTCTCACGCGAGAAGCCGCAGGGCCTAATCCTGTTCCTACGCTGAAGAGGTGGATATGCGCGAGAAATTAACGGTTTGGGCACTGGCCTTTTGCGCGATGTCCGTTTGGGCTGCGCTTCCGCATGTGGATCAGGACGATGTGACGCTTGTTCAGGATAGTGTGTCGCATCTCGTGACGGTGACATACACGTTGCGCAACGCGTCGGCGGTGGTGACGCTCGACATCCAAACGAACGTGACGGGCGCGGCAGAAGGGCCATGGGCGTCGATCGGCGCTGTGAACTTCCGCACTGCCGAAGGCGCGGTGAATCGCGTGGTGCGCGAGGTCGGCGTGCCGCAGACAATCACTTGGAAGCCGTATGTGTCCTGGCCCGGCGGCAGATACACGGATGGACGTGTACGCGCTGTGGTGACCGCATGGGCGACGAATGCACCGCCGGACTACATGGTGGTGGACCTCACCAGGACGAACACGGTGAATTTCTACGTTACGGCCGATGCACTGCCCGGAGGGGATGTCACAAATGACCTTTACCGTACAGATCACCTCGTGATGCGCAAGGTTCACGGCGCGGGTGCGATGTTCCGTATGGGCGGTCTCGCATCGGACGATCCGAATTCGGCCGCGTATGAGATTCCGCATCTCGTCACGCTCACGAACGACTACTACCTCTCCGTCTTCACAGTGACGAAACAGCAGTACTGGCGCATCATGGGCGGTACGCAACCGTCTGCGACCGATGCGGTTTTCCCGCAGACCTCGATCAGTTGGAACGGGACCCGCGGCAACACGAGCTGGCCGAGTGCGGGCGATTTCGCCACGGCTCACGCCGTGGGGAGCGGTACCTTCTTCGATAAGTTACGCCGTCATGCGGGGTTAGACTGGTTCGATTTTGCCACCGAAGCGTGCTGGGAGTTCGCCTGCCGCGCAGGCACCGACTATCCGGCCTACTGCGGCCAACTGGATCAAACCCGGCTTGCGAAGATCGCTTGGTATCAGGAGAACAACCCGGACGGCCGGATGACACCGTACGCCGTGGGACAACTTGAGCCCAATGCGTGGGGATTCTACGACATGCTCGGCAATGGCTGGGAACTTTGCCTCGACTGGCTCTCGATGAATGCCAATTACTCGGACGGCTCTGCTGTGGTCGAACCCGTCGGTTGCGTCAAGTCGGCATCGGTCAGCAACAAGCGCACTGTACGCGGCGGTGCCGTGAATATGCCCCAGTACGGCATGCGTAGCGCGTACCGCAATGGTGCGGGCGAGACGCAGGTAAATGAGCGCTACGTCATTCGTCTGTGGCATCACGCTGTTGTACGTTGAAGGAGGAGGCGCCGATGAAAACGAACATTTTTGGAATTTCCTTTTTCGCGGCGACCGTCGTGTGTGCGGCGGTGCCGTCCATCGATCCGGCAAGCGTGACGCTTTCTATAAGCGGCGCTCCCATGGTAACGGTGCAATACACGCTTGCGAACGCGCCAGCGGTGGTGACGCTCGCCGTGGAGACGAATGCCGGCGACACGGCGGCGGGACCTTGGGTGCACGTGGGCGACCACAACCTGACGCGCGTGGGGGGTGCCGTTAACCGCATGGTGCGTCAGAGCGGTACACAGACGATTTTCTGGAGGCCGGATGGTGCGCTCGGGTACATCGATGCTGGAAAGATACGCGCCGTGGTAACAGCGTGGGCGACAAACTGTCCGCCGGATTACATGGTGGTGGATTTGGAAGCCGGCGATTCGCCTGATCTTGTCCGCTACTATCCCTCGGCCGAGGCTTTGCCGGAGGGCGGGCTTGCAAACGACGTTTATCGCCTTACACGCCTTGTAATGCGAAAAGTCCCGGCGGCGAATGCCACGTTCTGCATGGGGTCTGCACCGGGTGAGGACTCCCGCATGTCTGATGTGGAGATCCCGCATCTTGTCACGTTAACGGAGGACTTCTACCTTTCTATCTTTCCCATCACAAGCGGGCAGTACCATGATGTCAACCGTTCAGGCTTCGTCGTTTGGAACGACAAACCGGCGCGTCTCCGTCCGGTCGGCGACCTTAGCTACGATATGCTGCGTGGTGCCGCCGCCGTGTGGCCTGCCGACGATCCGGAGGTCGCACGCGCGGTTGCTCCCGATTCGATTGTCGGGAAACTCCGTGCGCGCACGGGGCTCGATTTGGATTTGCCGACGGATGCGCAGTGGGAGTTTGCGTGCCGGGCCGGCGAGGGTCGCGCGCTATACAACGGCGGCGAGACGTGGGCAGCGGTTTTGGACATCGCCTGGGTTAATACGGACGGGCTCAAGGCTGTGGGGCTCAAGCAGCCGAACAACTGGGGGCTCTATGACATGATTGGAAATTCGTGGGAGCTCTGTCTGGACTGGTATTCCTTCGGTCTCGCTTATTCTGACGGTTCGCCTGTCACGGACCCCGTGGGGCCTCCGACCGGTTCGACACGTGTCGCAAGGGGCGGCGCGTATAGTGTAAACACTTTTGCGGAAGCGCGCTCGGCGCACCGCAACAGCGCGCCGCCTGATCGAACGCTCGTCCGCTACACCTGGCGTGCTTGTTGTCCGGCAGTTGCAAAATGAGAAAGGAATCCAACATGGCCAAACAGGTTCTGTTTTTTTCCGTCTTCTTTCTTGTCGTCGGTCTAGTTTCGGCCGCGACGCCCCGCATCGTCACAGATAGCGTCACCGCCGCGCAAGATGCGGATGGCGCCCTTGTCACGGTACATTACAGACTCGCGGACGCAGACGCGATCATCACACTTGATATCGAGACCAACGCCACTGGTACTGTCGAAGGGCCGTGGGTTTCGATTGGTGACGCGAATATCGGCCGCGTGGTTGGCGACGCGAACAAACGTGTGGCGGCGGGTGAAGACACGGTGCGTACGATCACATGGCGCCCCGACAAGTCATGGAACGGACCAACCCTCGCAACAGAAAATGTTCGCGCTGTGGTGAAGGCATGGGAACTGACTACACCGCCAGACTACATGGTCATCGATTTAAGTGTGACGAACACGGTAAGGTACTACACCTCTGCCGAGGCGTTGCCGGAGGGGGGCCTTGCAAACGACATGTACCGGCTTAACAAGCTTGTACTGCGACGCATTCCCGCAAAGGGCATGACGTTCCGTATGGGTTCGCCATCCGATGAATCTGGGCGTGTGGCCAACGACGAGATCCTGCATTACGTCTCGTTCACGAACGATTACTACCTCGCCGTTTACACCATGACGGAATACCAGTATGCGTTGCTCATGGGGCAACCTCGTCCATCGCCCGACACGGCGTTTCACCCATCCGGCAAGAGCATCAATTACCGATTATCATGGACGATCGTGCGCGGCAACACGGATTGGCCGGGCACGGGTGACTGGGCGGCGGCGCGCGCCGTGGGGGAGAATACAGTTCTTGGCAGACTCCGCACACATGTGGGATGGGGGCTCTTCGACTTGCCGACAGACGCGCAGTGGGAGTTCGCCTGCCGCGCGGGCACGGATACGGCCACGTATGACTCCTCCGTCGCACTCTCTGAGCTTGGCTGGTATGGGTTTTCTCCGGCTGAAGAAAATCTCTATCCGATCGGACTCAAAAAGCCGAACCCTTGGGGACTCTACGACATGCTGGGTAACTCTTGGGAGTTCTGTCTTGATCGGTACGCGAGCGGTAGCGCATACTCCGACGGTTCTGCCGTGACAGAGCCTGTCGGTCCGGCGACGGGCACGGATCGTGTCGTACGCGGAGGGGCTTACTCGGCGGCCTGGTCCCATTTGCGTTCGGCCTATCGCGCAAGAGCTCCGCAGACGGCCGTTCTCATCCGTTACTCTGTGCGCGTCTGCCTGCCGGTAGGGCTGTGAAGGACTCTTTTTAGGCTTATGCGTTCTTTCCGGCACGTCCGGTTTTACTTCGCCGTATAGCCGCCGTCCACGGGAATGTTCGTGCCGGTCAGGTAGGCGG
>DAOTMQ010000267.1:0-4248 GCA_035450385.1 Kiritimatiellia bacterium
TGGCGCTGCCGTGACCGAGGTGGTTGATCGAGAAATAGTCGCGGTTGAGGTGGTTTAGCGCGTCGGTGGCATTCCACAGGCCGAGATCCGAATCGTAGAGCATATGCGTCGTGTCGAAGGCGTCGGCGTAGGGCGAGTTCTCATAGCCCATGGAGACGAGTGCGTAGGCGTTGGTTCCCCAGCGCAGCTCTTCCATAAAGCCGGTGGCGTAAACGACCGATCCAAAGTTCACCTTTTCGGCCAGAAAGGCGTTGGGCGCGAGTTCGGCGGCTGTCGCGCTTTCATGGCGCAGTGTTTTACGCACCATATGGGCGAGTTCGTCCGTCGTGGCCACCGGGAAGCGACCGACCATGATCTCAGCGATCAGATCAACATCTTTGCCGTTGAGACCATCGGTAATCTCCCCGTAGCGACCGTTGCCGTTGCCATCGAAGGGGCCGTCGAGGCAACCGTAGTAGATGGCATCGGAGGGAATCTCGGCGGTCACCGTGGAGAGGATGTCGGTAACCGAGATATACAACTTGCGCGCCGGGATGAGGTCGAACGTGCCGACGATCAACAGGTCGCGGATGCCCCATTGCGCGTAGGCTTCCTGCAGGAAGGCGCGGATTTTGGCGGGGAGGTCGGGGCCGTCGTATTGGGCGGCGACCCATTCGACGGTCACGAGGCCGGGCGCGTAGCCGGAGCGCGTGCGCGCCTCGCAGAGGGCTTGCAGGTTCCAGGGGCCTGGGGCGTGATGAATCAGGTTCGAGGTGGAGAGCACCAGATAGGTGCAGGGCGTCTCCGGCGAAAGTTCAAACGCGGCGGGCGGCGTCATGGCGCGGCGCGTGCCGCCCAGCGCCTGCGCGAGGCGCGGCGGCGGTGCGGGCGGGAGCGGGGGGGCAGGGCGGAGGGTCACTGTGACGGCGAGGCTTTCCGCCGCGAGCAGGCGGTGTGCGGCAGGCAGATAGCGCACCGGATAGAGCGGGACACTGAGCAGCGCGGCGTCGCGGCAGCGATCAACGCGCCAGGCAGTAAGCGTAAGGTCGGGGTAGGAGTCGGTCTGGGCGTAGACGGCTGCGTCGGGGCCGATGGCCGGGGCAGGCGGTGCGCCGGGGATGCGCGGCGGCTGCCCCCACTCCAGTGGACCGGGAAGTGGCAACTCGTTCTCGACCAACGGCTTGATCGTTACGGTCTCAACCTCAAAGCCGTCGGGAATCGCGAAGGTGGCACCCTGTACCGGCAGCACCGGCAACGCCGACCGGACATCCGGTGCGCACCCCTCCACCGTCACCCGGGAGGTGTTGTCCGCAAGCGTGATGACGGTCGGTGGCGCGAAATAAAACACGCGCGTGAGCGTTTCGGCTGACCATGCACACGGGCTCAAAGCCAGCAAACACGCGCCGACAGTGGCGACCGGATGGAAAACACAACGCATGTAGAACAGTTTAGAGGAGTCGCACAGGCGCGACAATCACGAATTTCGACTTGGTATCCCGGCGGAGATTCAATACACTACACGCATTCGTCATGAATCATGTACAGCAACACGGGAGGGGTATGCGCGGATCATTTTTTGTATGGGCGGCGTTGGCCGGTTGCATGGCGTTGCAAATGCGGGCTGCCGATTGGACGCAGTGGCGCGGTAACAACCGTGATTTGATCGTCACGGGGGAAAAACTGGCCGCGACCTGGCCGGAGGGCGGTCCTAAACGGCTGTGGCTGGCCGAGTTGCCGGGCGAAGGGTATTCCGAGCCGATCGTGGCGCAAGGCACGTTGTTTGTTACCGGTAGTACCGGTGATAAGAAGAGCCGCGTGGGGCACCTGTTCGCGCTCGACCCGAAAAGCGGCGCGATCCGCTGGCAGGTGGAGTACGGGCCGGAGTGGGGGGCCTCGTATGAGTTCGCGCGTACCTCGCCGACGTTTCACGAAGGGCGTCTCTACTTGGTCGGCGGGCTCGGGCATGTGGTGTGCATTGATGCGAAAAAGGGCGATATCGTGTGGCGCGTCGATAGCCATGCAGAGTTCGGCGGGCGCAACATCACGTGGGGCATCGCCGACAATCCGCTGATTTACGACGGTAAGGTGATCTGTCAGCCGGGCGGCCCGGATGCCGCCGTGGTGGCGCTCGATATCAAAACCGGTCGGCCGGTGTGGAAGAGCAAGGGGTTGAGCGAGCGCAGCGCCTACTGTTCGCCTGCCCTGCTCACGATCAACGGGCGGCGTCAGGTGGTCACCATGTTGGAGGATCATGTGGTGGGACTCGACGCACAGAGCGGCGAGCCGCTCTGGAAGCACCCGCACCGTAACAAACACGCGGTTCATCCCAACACACCGGTGCTGTGCGGTAAGGATCGCATTTTCATCTCTTCGGGTTACGCCCTCGGTTCGGAGATTCTGGAGATCGCGGGTGGCACGGTCAAGCAGGTCTGGACCGATAAGTCCTCCGACAACCACTTTCAGGGCGTGGCGTTCTACAAGGGCCGTATCTTTTCGTCGGGCGGCGGGCGACTGACCTGCTTCGATCCAGCGGACGGACGCGCGGTGTACCATGTGGAAGGCGCGAAAAAAACATCTTTTTGCATCACGCCCGTCGGCATGATCACGTATGACGAGCGCGGCGGGACGGTGATGTTGGTGGAGGTCGGGGCTGACAGCCATCGGGTGATTGCCTCGTTCAAGATCGATTATGGCAACGGGCCGCACTGGTCCTCGCCGGTGATTTCGGATGGCGTTCTGTATCTGCGTCGCGGCAAGGGTATTGCTGCGTTTGCGGTGGGCGCCCAGTAGGAGTTCAACATGAAACGTATGATGTGCAGAGCTGTGTTGGCGGGTGTCGCGGTTGCGGCTGTGACAGGGTGTATGACAGATAAAGGAGCGTGCAAGAAAATGAGTAAGGGATGTGAGCCTTCGGTAGTAGTTAAACCTTTTGGCAAGACCAAGGACGGCCAGTTGGTGCAGCAGTACACGTTGACCGGCGCGGGCGGCGTGGTGATGGATGTGATCGATTACGGCGGCAAGGTTGTGCGTCTGTTCACGCCGGATCGCACGGGCGCCAAGACCGACATTACGCTGGGCTTTAATGATGTCGCGGGCTATGAGACGCACGACCCTTATTTCGGTTCGTTGATCGGACGCTACGGTAACCGTATCGCGAATGGTAAGTTCGTTCTGGACGGCAAGACCTATACCCTGCCGACCAACAACGATCCGGGCGGGATGCCCTGTTCGTTGCACGGCGGCAAGCGGGGCTTCGATGCCTACGTGTGGGACAGCGAGCCGCTTTCTGACGGTCAGACCGTGGGCGTGCAGTTCAAGATGCGCAGCCCCGACGGCGACCAAGGTTATCCTGGCAATCTGGACGTGACCGTGCGCTACTGGCTCACGCCGGAGAATGTGTGGCGCATCGAGTATGAGGCGGTGACCGACAAGGCGACGCCGGTCAACCTGACCCAGCACCTCTATTTCAACTTCAAGGGCGAGGCCGAAGGCACGATCCTGGATCATGAGCTGATGCTCATGGCGGACCGCATGACGCCGGTCAACAAAGGCCTGATCCCCACCGGCGAGGTGGTGCCGGTCAAAGGCACGCCGTTTGATTTCACGACGCCTTGGCCGATCGGCGCGCGTATCAAGGCTGATAACGAACAGCTTCGCTTCGGCGGCGGCTACGACCACAACTGGGTGTTGAACAACCAGAGCGGAAAACTCGCGCCAGCCGCCGCGCTCTATGAGAAGACCACAGGGCGCTACATGGAGGTGTGGACCACTGAGCCCGCGATCCAGTTCTACTGCGGCAACTTCCTGACTGATCAGGTGCCCAGCAAGCAGCCGGGCAAGAATCTCTGCTATCGCGGCGGCTTGGCGCTTGAGACGCAGCACTCGCCCGACTCGCCCAATCAGCCGGCGTTCCCGTCGACGATCCTGCGCCCCGGCGCGGTCTATAAATCAACGACTGAGTACCGTTTCGGCGTCAGGTAAGCGAAAGCAAGGAGAGAACAATGGGTATCCTAGACATTGTCATTTTTGTGGGATTCATCGCGGCGGTGATCGGCGTCGGTCTCTGGAAGAGCAAGAGTGCGCAGAGTCAAGATAGCGACGCCGCAGATTACTTTCTGGCGGGACGTGGGCTGACCTGGTGGTTGATCGGCATCTCGCTGATCGCGGCCAACATTTCGGCGGAGCAGTTTGTCGGTATGTCCGGTCAAGCCGCATCCTATCTGGGCATCGCGATCGCCAGTTACGAGTGGATGGCGGCGGTTACGCTGG
>DAOTMQ010000268.1:0-4232 GCA_035450385.1 Kiritimatiellia bacterium
CCTGTATGTCGATTCCAGCAATGCTTGTCACCCACGTTGGGCCTTGACGGCCGTCACCGATTTTTGACGATCCATGAGAAAAACAACCCTCCTTATTATTCCGCTCCTCGGACTTCCCTGTGCACTTGTCGCTGTACCAGCGAAGCGCACGCTGGTCTATCAGGCGGAGTCTGCCCACATCAACCCAAAACGTGCTGAGATCGTGGAGCAGACCTCGTTTAAAGATGGGCGAGGCGTCGCACTCAAAGACGGTATGCCCGCCGTCGGCCCGACAAACGATACGCCGCCGGACCTCATCTTTTCCATCAACGAACCGGCCGCCGGACGTTTCGTTCTGCGCACCTACGCCGCCGTGGACGATGTCGGCGCCGAACAAATGCGCCGTGCCTCAAGCAAGCATCACTCGTTATTCGCCGATATCCAAATCGACGCGCGACGTCCCACGCGGCGCGTCGTTTTTGTCCCGTGGAGCGCGCCGGAACTCTGCACCCAAGTCCTGGGTATTTTCGATCTGACCAACGGCACCCAATCGATCAAGTTCTGGCTGCCGCCCCATGTACGGCTTGACCGGCTTGAAGTGCATCCCTACCGTGCGCCGGCCGTACCGAAAGAGGCCGCTGCGTATCGTCCCCCCGTACAGCCGCCTCCCGGCCATCCGCGCCTGTGGGTCACCAGCAACACGCTCGCGAATGTCCGTGCCCGTCTTGCTCATCCGGAGCATGCGGCACAGTGGCGCTCTGTCCGCGGACTGGCGACCAAGCCCCTGAAGGTCTCCTTCCCGGATGATGCGGAAATGTCCTACAACACGGCGCTTGAACGCGCCGTGGCTGCGAAGGCGTTCGTCTGGTTGATGACCGACGACAAACAGCACGGCCTTGAGGCGGTCCGTTTGATGCGCGAGTATCTGTCGCGCGTCTCTTTCGGCAATCTGCTCGATATCACGCGTGAAACCGGCGCCGCGATCTACACTGCCGCCCTCGTTTATGACTGGTGCTACGCGCTCTGCACGCCCGCCGACCGCGCGATCCTGCGTCGCCACATGATGCGTCTCGCCGAAGAGATGGAGTGCGGCTGGCCCCCCTTCAAGGGGCTGATCGTCAATGGACACGGCAATGAGGCCATGATCAATCGCGACCTGCTTGCCATGGGCATCGCGCTGTATGACGAAGACCCCGTGCCCTACCGCTACTGCGCCTACCGCGTTCTAGAAGAACTCGTCCCAATGCGGCGTTTCGAGTATCAATCGCCACGCCACAATCAAGGTGTCAGTTACGCAACCTACCGCTTTGGCTGGGAAATGCACGCGGCCTGGCTCTTCCTCCGCATGTCCGGAAAAGAAGTGTTTGACCCCAACATCAAAACCGTGCCGCTCTATTGGCTCAATATGCGGCTGCCGAACTTGGAGATGCTGCGTGACGGCGATGGTGTTCCGTCCGGACGTTACAGCTTCGCGAAGACTGCCCTGCTCTGTTACGCCTACAACGGCGACCCGATTCTTAAGGGCGAGTTCCAACGACAGGGCGGCAAGGCCGATCCCCTGCTCTACCTGCTGCTCAACGATCCCACACTCCAGCCTGTGCAGGGATTCGAGACCCTCCCGACCACTATTGACTTCGGCCCGGTGCTGAGCAGCATGATCGCCCGCACAGACTGGAACATCGACAGCAACATAAACAACACGGTCGTCGCGGAGATCAAGGGCGGCGGCTATCACTTCGGCAACCATCAGCATGCGGACGTCGGCGCGATCCAGCTCTACTATCGCGGCCTGCAGGTCGCGGATCTCGGCCAATACGGGTTTTACGGCACCCCGTACGACATGAATTTCAACAAGCGCTCCATCGCGCACAGCATGCTGCTGGTGCTCGATCCCAACGAGAAGTTTCTTAACAGGCCGGCCAACGACGGCGGTTCGCGCTTTATTCAAAGCGCTCCGCGTACGCCTAAGCACCTTCAGGAGACTCCCCTCTTTCACTACGGACGCAAACTCGCATGCGGCTTCGGCCCCGATGCCCTGCGCCCTTCGTACAGCTACTACGCCGCCGACCTGACCGCCGCCTATAGCGACAAGGTTGCCTCATTCACACGCTCGTTTTGCTTCCTCAACCTTGGTAAGCCCAGTCATCCCGCATGTGTGATCGTGTTGGATGACATCCGTACCGCCGATCCCAGTTTCAAGAAATACTGGCAGGTCAACACACTGAATCCGCCGCGCCGTACGCCGCGCGGCGTCCAGTTTCACAACGCGGCGAACAACGTGACGGGCCGCGTCGATGTCTGCGTGCTGCGTCCCGCGTCGAACGACCAGACCATCGAGATCAAGAGCGGTGCCGACGTTTACGATGTGTTCGGCTACCGAGTCACGCCGCCCTTCCCCGCCCGGCCCGAGGCCAACGGCCACCGCGTACTCGTTTCACCTCAACAAGCGCGAGCGCAAGACACCTTCCTCGTCCTGATGCAGGCGCATGACGATGCCGCAACGCCCCTGCCGCACACGCTCTCCGAGACCGCCGACCACATGATCCTCCGTATCGCCGACCGGATCGTCTGCCTGTCACACGGCGGCAAACTGTTCGACGGCACTCTTGACATTTCAGTGCCTTCGGACGGTACGCGCTACGAGGTTGTGCTGGCCGGGCTCGCCGCTGGCACTTGGTACATCGCCGGACCGCAAGGCAAGACAACAGCCGACTGCGCCGCCGGCAACCATACACTCTCTTTCACCACCACCGGCGGATCGTGCCGGATCACGAACAAAGAATAATGAGCAGTGGACTGGGCGGAGAGAAGTAAGAAGTAATAGGTAAGAAGTAAGAAGTAATAAGTTTTCTTACTGACTGGACAACCAAGGGACGACAGGCAATTTGAACGACCGTGCCTTTCGCTCCCAGACTCAGGGCTACGCTGCGCTTGCCCTGGTTTAGGGTGAGACCGCCCCTTCGGGGCTTTGGCACCGTATGTTCGGCAAAGGACAGGAGCACGGACATTCCTGTCCGTGACACGGGTTAGAAAACCCGTGCCCCCATTCGCCTGCGCCTCGGGGCACGGCTCGTGAAACACCGGCCCAACGGGCCGATTCACCATAGCCCGGGGCAAGCGAAGCGCAGCCCCGGGCTACCGTCGCTCCGCATCGGTGTGCCCTGAAGGGGCACCTCAACCCCGCATACAACGCTCACATATAATCGTCCAAATACCTGTCCCTTAGTTGTCGCTCCCGGTGCTCCGCGAGCCCAGACCGCAGCACTGGAGGGCTCGTGGGGACACTCGCCCTCCAGATCATGTCAATCATGTCGTTTATGCGCCCGCGCAACGGGAAATCATGTCAAAAAATGGAACCTGAAAATGAGCACGTATAAGCATCCACCGAGGACGCCCGCGCTCCCGACTCTCTACTCTACTTTTCACCAGAAACGCATGACCCTCCCCTCCCCTGTCACTAATCGATTACTGGAGATTCAGCACGGCTTGGGCCAATGCGGCGAACTTGACGAGACGATCACGATACACCGGTTCATTCTCTTTGTTGATGTGTTCATCTTGATACCACTGAAGGAAGTCGGTCACTTCCTTCCGCTCATCACAAGTCAGCGCCTGTGCTATCTTGGCAAGTTCGATCTTCACCGCAAGAATAGCCGATCTAATCATCGTATACCTCCTCGCGTTACAGAACGTCAGCACTAAATGAGGTCCGCTCGGTGCGCCGGTGGCTTGCGACGTTTGGTTGGCGTTTTCGGCTTCTCTTCTGCCCTGCTGAACGCATCCTGCGGGATGTTGATCCGTTCGACGCTGACATCGCACTCCAATTGGAATACCTTGCCTTCCTGAAAATCCACATTCTTTGCATGTGTATCTCGGCATATGTTCGTGAACGTGAACCTGTGGTTCACGTGATTTCAAGCATGAGTACCGGCCCCCAGCCGTTCAGCGATCCACACTTTGATGACGGCTTGTCGGGGAACACCGAGCCGTTGGGCTTCTTTATCGAGAGATTGGATCATCCACATGGGGAAATCAACGTTGACCCGCTTCAGCTCCCTTCCGGGGCGGGTTGCCTTGGAAAAATCCAGGTGCTTTGACACGTCGTCGCCGTTGTCAAAGGCTTTATCAAAAGCTTCAGCTTTCATAGACGTCTACCTCCTCTTTTCGTGCACGGCGAACCGATATGATCCGGATCACCTCGCCCCTGTAAGTGAATATGGCCGACCAATGTTTCTGACCGATCTTGCCGATCA
>DAOTMQ010000269.1:0-4215 GCA_035450385.1 Kiritimatiellia bacterium
CGCGCCGCATGCACGCGGGCAAAGACGGCAGGAACTCAGAACGTCGAACTCAGAACTCAGAACGCCGAAGTTTTTTTCGTTCTGGGTTCGGCGTTCTGCGTTCTGCGTTCTGTGTTCTGAGTTCGGCGTTCGCATGCGGTCAACTGTAGACAGATGGCCCGGCGTTTTCAAGAGAAAGTCGATTCAACCTAAAAAGTTGAAAGCGGATTTCAGGGCTCTGTTCTTTTTTCTCACACGAAGGCACAAAGGGCTCGAAGTTTTTTTGGGAGCACTGCTCGGTTTTTTTATCCACAGATGGGCCGCAGAGTTTTTTGGAGGCAGGGCTGGCTGCAAGTCGCGAGTCGCGAGTCAACCTCTCTTATTGCGACCATGCAGTGGCTCGCAATCTTGAGCCTAAAAAGAGCAGTTGAGCATGCGGATTTTAACAAAGCCCTGTAAACATTAACACCGCCAAATAAGCCAGACAGGCTTCCTGCGTCGCAAACCGGCGGTCCAATTCGGCCATGCCCGACTCTCTGCTCCCCTTTTCACCAGAAACGCATGACCTTCGCACTCGCACCAACGATTACAACCAACGATTACAAAAAAACTGCGCTTGAAACGGCGCTGCGAATCACGTACAGTTGTATCACTTTCTTTCTGCGGTGGAGGAGCGAGGCTCTGACCCAAGGATGGACGAGAGTGCCTGTGGGCCGTTGTTCGCGTAAGCGTATGGACGACAGCTTCGCACGCTTACCGCCGCACATAACGAGGAGCGTGCCATGTCAACAACAGCCACAGCCACAACACCCAGTCCGGGCATCCGTCACTTCGCCAATGCCGCCGATTATCGCAAGCGTTTCGTGATCCGCGAACAAATCGACAAATATCTGCCGGGCGGCAAACATTTTATTGATGACGCAGAAATCATGCGCAACCTGTCGGCGGCGGCTGACCGACCCGCGAACGACGCGGTGCGCGTGCGTGAAATCCTCGCCAAGTCCCGTGCCATCGAGACGTTGCTGCCGGAGGAAACCGCCACTTTGATTCATGTGACCGATCCTGACCTGCTGCAAGAGATGGAGGAGACGGCGCTGGCAGTCAAGCTCGCGGTGTATGACAACCGGATCGTGATGTTCGCACCGCTCTACATGAGCAACCTGTGCGTCAACCGCTGCACGTACTGTGGATTCCGTTGTGGCAACGAAGATCAAAAACGCCGTGTGCTCGATATGGACGAGGTGCGTCAAGAGATCGACGTGTTGGCAGGCAAGATCGGTCATAAGCGGCTGATCGCGGTTTACGGTGAACATCCGCAGACGTCGACCGAGTATTTCGCGGAGACCATTCGTACCATCTACAACCATCCGGTCAAATCGCCGAAAGGCACGCCGGTCGGCATCCGCCGCGTGAATGTCAACGCGGCGCCGCTGCCGGTCGAGGATCTGCGTGTGCTCAAGCAGGTCGGGATCGGCACCTTCCAGGTTTTTCAGGAGACTTACCACCGTGAAACCTACGCGCGGTTGCATCCGGCCGGCACGGTGAAAGGCGATTACGATTGGCGCACGACCTGCTTCCACCGTTGCCTGGAGGCGGGCGTCGATGACGTGGGCATGGGGGTGCTGTACGGGCTCTATGACTGGAAGTTCGAGCTAATGGCATCACTCTACCACGCGCGTGATCTAGAGCGTCAATTCGGCATCGGACCGCATACGATCTCGTTCCCGCGCCTAGAACCGGCCAGTGGAACCGACTTGCCGACCACCTCGCCGTATCTGGTGGATGACGACACTTTCCACCGTATCTTGATCGTCACGCGTCTCTCCGTGCCGTACACCGGCATGATCGTGACCTGCCGTGAGCGGCCGGAGTCGCGCGACGCCTTTGTGCGCTGCGGCGTCACGCAGATGGACGCGAGCAGCAATATCGCGATCAAGGGCTACAGTGATTTCGCGAGTGAGACGCATCAGGAAAAACACCGTCAGCAGTTTGTACTTTCCGACACACGCACATTGGAAGAGTTGATCGCACATCTGGCGGTGGAGGGGATCATCACCTCATTCTGTACGGCGGGGTACCGCTGCGGCCGTACCGGCGGTTGCATCATGGACGCGCTCAAAACCGGCAAGGAGGGCAAGTTCTGCAAGATCAACGCGGTGCTGACTTTCCGCGAGTGGCTGGACGATTTCGCCAGTGATGCGACACGCGCGCTTTGCGAGCCGCTTCTGGAACGGGAACTGGCGGCGATTGAAGCGACGCTGCCCAAATTCTACCCGACGGTCAAAGCGCATTATGATCGTATCTGCAATGGCGAACGAGATCTCTTTTTCTAATAACGCGGTTCTTGCTTCCATCGTGACATGGGCGTCCCGCCCATGAAACACGGGCAAGATGCCCGTGCCACACCTGCAAGCAGGAGCCGCCAACGATTATGCTGACCCTTTTCATCAAGATGCTCCCGCTGGTGTTGATGACGCTGGCGGGCTACATGCTCAGCAAGCACCGAGTGATTGACGCGGCGTTCAACCGTCAACTGTCACTGGTGCTGGTGAACGTGTTTTATCCGTGCTTGATCGTCAGTTCCATCGTACGGTCTTTCACATGGGATTCGTTGCTTCAGAACTGGATGATACCGGCTGGCGCAGCATTCATCTTTGTGACGGGCTGGCTGATCGGACGTGTCACGCTGCCGTTGCTTCGCCATCATACGGAGGGCACGCGACGGTGCTATCACTTCATCTGCATGGCGAATAACTACTCCTTTCTGCCGATTTTGATCGCGGCGTCGTTGTGGGGTGAGATGGCGGTGGCCCTAGTGATCTTTTCAGGATTGGGCTCTGAGCTTTGCATTTGGACACTGGGGATCAAGGCACTGACCGGCCAGAAGTTGGATCGGCGCTTCCTGCGTAATCTGGTCAGCGTGCCGATGCTGGCGTTGCTGGCGTCGATCATCATCCTCGTGCTGCGCTCGCAATTGACGGCGTGCGTTCTGCTACCGCAAGACGGCACGATCTGTCACTCCTTATTCGAAACGATGCTCGACACCTGCCAGATGATGGGCAGTGCGACAATTCCGACATCGGCCTTGATCTGTGGTGCCCGTATTGCAATGCTGCACCCCGGCCGCATCCTGTCGCCGCTGATGGCCGGCACCTGCCTTTTGCGGCTGGCAGTTATTCCAGCCTTATGTATAGCCGGATTGCTGGTCGTGCCGATGTCGTCTGAAGTGCGACGCGTGTTGATCCTGATAGCGGTGCAGCCGGCAGCCATGGCCAGTGTGACGATGGCCGAAGCGTTTGATTGCGATGCTGAGTTTTCCGCAGCAGCGGTTCTAGCAACGCACGTGCTCTGTCTTGTCACGATCCCGCTCTGGTTGACTGTGGCGCTGGGCTGAGGGCGCTTTAGGCTTGTCGTCGAGAAGGGGAGGGTGCTACCCTGAACGCAAGTCTAAATGATAACCAGCCCCGCGCGTTGTGGCGCGGCGTGATAAGGAGCACAGATGAAACCATTTCAAGGAAAGACGGCGATTGTAACCGGGGCAAGTTCAGGTATCGGACGGGCTATTGCACTGACATTGGCCCGCCAAGGGGCGGCGGTCGCGCTTCACGCGCGACGCGAAGCGCTCTTGCGGGAGGTGGCCGATGAGATCCGGCAGGGTGGGGGACGTGCCCTGATTGTCGCGGGCGACGCCGGGCAGGCATCGGCGATCGATGCGCTGCTGGAGGCGGTGCTGGCCTGGCAGGAGGGCGGCTACGCGTATTCAATTGTAATCGCCAATGCAGGGCGCGGGCTGGCGGGCGGTATAACCACTAGTGATAACTCCCAGTGGCAGGAGCTGTATCAGACGAACGTGTTGGGAACGGCGCATCTGTTGCGGCAGACCGGTCGGTATTTGTCACAACAAGGGGGCGGCGACATCGTGGTGCTCAGTTCCGTAGCGGGACGTAACGTCTCGCCGTTCAGCGGTTTTTATGGCTCAAGCAAATTCGCCGCCTCTGCGCTTGCCGAGGCGCTGCGCCGCGAGGTGTGCGCAAGCGGCGTGCGTGTCACGACTGTGATGCCGGGTATTGTGGAGAGCGGTTTCCAGCAGGTGGCGGGGTACACGCGCGAAAACTTTGGCAAGACCGTGGAAACCTACGGCAGGGTGCTGGAGCCGCAGGATATCGCCAACAGCGTGTCGTGGTTGCTGGCGCAACCGCCGCACGTCCATGTCAGCGAGATCATGATCCGGCCGAC
>DAOTMQ010000270.1:0-4196 GCA_035450385.1 Kiritimatiellia bacterium
ATGGAGAAAGATTTGTTTAAGTTGACCGATCCCTTTGGCAGTGCGCCGAGCCGACCGCCCTTCAAGCAGTCGGTCTCAACTGGAGTACCGTGGAATAACCTGCCGATCACGCGGGACTACACGCTGGGGCAGTTGCTCGATCAGACGATCGCGCGCTGCGGTCCGCAGGATGCCTTGGTCTATGCCGACCGCGACTTCCGTTTGACCTGGTATGAGTTCGGTGAAGAGGTCGACCGGCTGGCCCGCGGTTTGATGGCGCTGGGCGTCCAGCGCGGCGAGAAGGTCGCGCTGTGGGCCACCAACGTTCCGCATTGGATTCCGCTGATGTTTGCGACCGCCAAGATCGGTGCCATTCTGCTGCCGCTTAACACGAACTACAAGTCGGCGGAAATCGATTTCGCGCTCAAGCAGTCGGACACCGAAAACCTCTTTCTGATCAACGGGTTTCGCGACACGGACTATGTACAGACGCTTTATGACTTGATTCCTGAACTGCGGGAGCAGCCGCGCGGCGAGCTTGTGTCCAAGAACTACCCGTGTCTGAAGCGCGTCTTTTTCCTGGGGCCGGAAAAACACCGCGGCATGTACTCGGTCAACGAAGTTTTCGCGCTAGCCGTGCAGACGCCGCAGGCTGAATACGAGGCCCGACAGCGTGAAGTAAACTGCCATGATGTCGTGAACATGCAGTATACTTCCGGCACCACCGGTTTTCCCAAGGGGGTGCAACTCACGCACTACAACATTGCGAACGACGGTTTCTGGATCGGTGCGTGCCAGAATCTCTCGGCGGTGGATCGCGTGTGCATTCCGGTGCCGCTCTTCCATTGCTTCGGCTGCGTGTTGGGCGTGATGGCTTGCGTCAACCATGGCGCGACCATGGTGCTGGTGGAAAAATACGATCCCGTTAACGTCATGATGTCGGTCGAAAAAGAGCGCTGTACCGCTGTGTACGGGGTGCCGACCATGTACATTGCCATACTCGACCACCCGCTCTTCGATAAGTTTGATTTTTCCACCTTGCGTACCGGCTTGATGTCCGGCTCGCCCTGTCCGGTCAAGCGCATGCAGCAGTGTGTGGATCAGATGTACATGCGCGAAGTCTCGATTCCGTACGGGCTGACCGAGACCGGCCCGGTGATGACGCAGACCCGTTATTTCGAGCCGAGTCTCGAGCGCAAGTGTACGACCATCGGTCAGGCGCTGCCCGGTATTGAGGTCGCGATCATCAATCCCGAGACCGGCGAACTCTGCGCCATCAACGAGCCTGGCGAGATCTGCTGCCGCGGCTTCAACGTGATGGCCGGCTACTACAAAGAGCCGGAGATGACCGCCAAATGTATCGACGCCAACGGCTGGGCGCACTCGGGCGACATCGGCTACATGGACGAGCAGGGCTACTACTTCATCACTGGACGCCTGAAGGATATCATCATCCGTGGTGGCGAAAACATCTCGCCCAAAGAGGTCGAGGATTTCATCGGCCACATGCCGGGGGTGCAGGACGTGCAGATTGTGGGTGTCCCCAGCAAAAAATATGGCGAGCAGCCCGGTGCTTTTGTCATCCCCATGCCGGACGCGGAGATTACCGAGCAGGATGTCGAGGATTATTGCCGCAACAAGATCGCCTGGTTCAAAATCCCGAAGTACATTCACTTTTTGGAGAGCTACCCGCAGACCGCCAGCGGCAAGATCCAGAAATACAAGCTGCGCGAATTGGCCGCACAGCTCTGGCCGGACGCATGAGAGAGTGAATAGTGAATAATGAATAACTAATCTCGCTGTGCGCTGGGAGGGGCAAGCGTCTGCTTGCCCGGCGGCGGCTCAGCCACCGCTTTTGTGAACGCTCAACTTCAACTCTCAATGTTCAACATGATGGACAGGATAAGAGGACGTAGGCTTGGTGATGTATGACAGCGGATTTTTTTGCAGAGCTTGAGCATCTATACACAAGCTATGTTGATTCATTCCGGAACGCCGACGGCGTTTTGCCGGAAATGATCGGGCTTAAGTTACGGCATACGCGCGGTGTGGTTGATAATGCCGCCTTGATAGCGGAAGGGGAGGGGTGGTCTTCTGAAGACGCTTTCATGGGGCGGGCGGGTGCGCTGCTGCACGACACGGGGCGGTATTCACAGTGGCAAGAGTTCGGAACATTTCAAGACTCGAAGTCGGTCGATCATGCGCAGCGGGGCGTCGAGGTCATCACGCGGGAAGGCTGGCTCTCCGGCTTGACGGCGGCAGAGCGCAAGATGGTGCTTGCGGCAGTCGCGGTACACAACCGCAAAGAGTTGCCGGATGGGCTCGACGCTAAGACTGCCGCACTGGCGCACCTGGTACGGGATGCGGACAAGCTGGACATTTTACGCGTATTTGAGACGGCCGTAGCGGACGGGATGTTGAACCGCAATCCTGAGATGGCGTGGGAGTTGAGGATGGATGGGCCACCTTCACCGGATGTTTTGCAGGCGGTTGCCGCCGGAGTTAGCATTGATTACGCGCAGGTCAAATCTCTGGCGGATTTCATCCTGATTCAGGTAGGATGGCTGCCGTGTGGCTTTCATTACAACACGGCTTTACGACTGGCCGCAGAGCGCAAGGCACTCGAATTCCGAGAAAGCTTTTTAACTGAACGATGCGGGCATGATGTCTTTGAAGCGTGTTTTAGCAGGGTGAGGCAGCGGATGTCCATGCGTTTGGCCGCGACGGAGGCTGTTGGTTACTGATAAGGACGCGGAGGACAAAAATGTGGATCAAGCTGATTTCACCCAAAGTCACGATGCGTCCTATGGACTCCGCGTTCAAAATGCAGATGTCGCCATCCTTGGCGTTGCTCGTTCTGGGCGCGCTGACCCCGCGTCAACACAAGGTTACGGTCTGCGACGAAAATGTCGAGCGTCTAGATCTGCGCGACACTCCCGATCTCGTCGGCATCACGGTCAAAGCCGACACTGCTGATCGGTCATGGGATATTGCGCGAGCCTATCGCACGAAGGGTATTCCTGTTGTCATTGGCGGCATTCACCCGACCGCGTGCCCGGAGGAGAGTGCGCCCCATGCGGATGCCATTGTTATCGGTGAAGCCGAGCCGGTGTGGGCGGACGTTCTGGCGGACGCACAGGCCGGGAAATTGAGGCCGTCGTACGGTAGCGCCACGCCGATTTCGCTGGATCAGACTCCGATACCGCGATGGGAACTGATCGACAAGAAACGTTACCTTTTTACCAACACATTGACGATCGGTAGAGGCTGCCCGTGGCGCTGCTCCTTCTGCTACAACAGCTCTCCCAACCTGCCCAAGGGGTACCGTGCGAAGCCTATCGAAAATGTACTGGCTGAGATCGCGTCGCTCAACTCTCGCCACGTTATGTTCATTGACGACAACTTTATTGCCGATCCCGCATACGCGCGCCAACTGCTTCAGGCGTTCCGTCCCCTGCACTTGACGTGGCATACGGCGGTCAGCGCGGATATCGGTCAGCATGACGACATCCTCGACCTGATGGTGGAGACAGGGTGCCGCAGTCTCTTCATCGGATTTGAGAGCTTGAATCCCGCAAATCTGCGCACGGCCAACAAGTTGCAAAACAAGCGTGAAAAATACGAAGACCTTGTGCGTAAGATTCACGGTCGCGGGATGATGGTCAACGCAAGTGTGGTCTTTGGGTTTGATGAGGATGGTCCGGAGGTGTTTGAACAAACAACCGACTGGCTCATCTCCCAGAGGATCGAAACGATGACAGCGCATATTCTCACCCCGTATCCCGGAACGGCGTTGTACACGCGGTTGCTGCGTGAAGGCCGGATTTTCGATCATGATTTCACACACTACAACACGTCCCGCGCTGTCTTCCGCCCGGCGAAAATGACCGCGAAGGAACTCGAATCTGGATACTTGGACGCGTACAAACATTTTTACTCCCTGCGCAGCATTTTCGCGCGAATGCCAAAATATGACGGCGGCCGTGTACCCTACCTGCTCTTCAATCTTTGCTACAGAAAATACGGCGGCATCGTGTCCTTTCTCGCATCACCGAGACTCATGCGGTTTTTCGGCGCTCTCGGCACCTCGCTTTCCTACCCGGACTTGCGCGAAACTTTCACTAAAGAGGAACCACGACGATGCAAAAAACAGCAATCTCGCACGGGAAGATAAAGATGTTGGGGTGGGGTGGTGGACTGGTTACCATGCTCACCAT
>DAOTMQ010000271.1:0-4184 GCA_035450385.1 Kiritimatiellia bacterium
GAAACGGAAATGACGAAGGGCGGCTTTCGGCTATGCCGTCTGCCGCCCGACTTTTCCAGCGCAACCGACATTAGACATTCGAAAGTTGCGGAGCGTTTTTACGGTGTGATAAGGTGTGGCTGTGGCAAGGCAACTGAGGTACCGCTATGCAGGGCGACAACTAAGGGACGGGTATTTAGCAGGGTCATACTTGGCCGCAGCGGAGAAAGTACCGACGTTCTGGATGTCATGTGTCAGGCGGGATTGCCGTCAAATCCTTGCCGCGTTCTCAAGTTCGATTGGGACGCCGTCAACCCATAGGAGTTTACTATGAAACTGAGAATCTATCTAATCGTCGCCGTGTCGGCAGCCTGTCCTTCTGTTGTCGCATCAAGGCCTGAGAGCAATGAAGTCGTGAAGGTGAAACGTCCTCCCCAAAGTGTCATGCTCAACAATCGAAGCGATACCGATCTCCGTAGCGAACTGGAAAGAAACAAAGCGTTGATTGGATCGGGACAGGAAAACCGCGGGATGATGCGAAAACTTCGCGTCGAGCTTGCAAAGCGCGGGGATAAGACGGAGCGAGAGAGAATTTTTGCCTCTATGCGTAGCGAGAATCTTGTCGAACAATCCGATGCTCTGGAAGACGCGGCTCTTCTCGGCGACGAGGAGGCGATCTATCATCTTGCTGAAATGTTGAACGATCCGTCCCCTGGCGGTCGTGTCACGACCGTAGCTCCGGATGGGACTGTGATCAGATCAAGCGATCATGCCGTTATGGCACCAAGGATGACAGCGGCACTGAAGCTTTCAGAGTTGATCGAGAATCCGCCCGTCCCGCCGATTGGAGAGGACAAGAAGTTCTATACAGATGACGATGTCAAGAAATGGCAAAAGTGGTGGAAAAAGAACAAGAAGCAGTATGGTGTTGAGTAATGACAACTAAGGGACAGGTAATTAGACGTGCGGCTTTAGTTGTCAATTTTGTGACTTGCCAGTCGTGTATCCTGTGTGATACGATTTTGCTGCATTCTGGGAGCGAAACATGAAGACAAAAACACGCTTGTGGGATGCCGCAGAGCATCTCAAGACACGGGAAGACATGGCCGCGTACATGGCTGGCGCATTCGAGGACGGCGATGTCGCGCTGATTGCCGCTGCACTGGGGGATATTGCCCGCGCGCAAGGAATGACGCAAATTGCGAAGAGGACAGGACTTGGTCGCGAAAGCCTCTACAAGGCTCTGTCAAAGGAGGGCAACCCAGAACTCGCAACCGTTTTAAAAGTCTGTGATGCCGTGGGGTTGAAACTCAAGGCCGTGCCCGAATAACAAGGCTGCCACAAGCAGCACGCCGAAAAGCAGATGTGTTGCGGCGGTCTTGCCTTCCAGTATCGCGGTCTTGCCTTTGAGACACGCATGCGACAAATAGATGCTCAGCGGCAACCCCAGAAGGGTAATGAGCGTCAACCTCGGTAACATGTGTGTCGCCACGGCTATGACGATGATCAGGTAAGGCGTGATGTGCAACGCGACAAAGAGCGCGCGGGCTGCCGCAGGCCCGAGAATCAGGGCTGTGGTGCGGATGCCCGCCTCACGGTCGGACGCCATGTCGCGCAGGTCTTCGCCATGCATGATCGCCGCGACAAGGCAGGCCAATGGCAGGGAGACGATGAAGCTTTGCAGCGATATTGAAAGGGTTTGCGCGAAGTAGCTGGCCGTCACCATCAAGACGCCCATGAGCAGGGCGACAAGGGGCACGCCCACGCCCAGATATTTATAGCATACCCCGGTGGTATAGAAACCCGCGCCTAAAACCCCGGCCGCAGCAAACCACAGCAATCGCCAATCGCTTAATGCAGCTGCGGCGATGCCCGCGCCCGCGCCGCACGCCAGTGCCAGCAGCCCGGCAGCCTTGACGTGAACGGGCCGCAGATGTCCAAAAACCAGTTGCGGCGCGTTCGGTGGTCGCTCAGCGGTGTCCACGCCCGAGCAAAAGTCGCCATAGGTGTTGAGCAGGTTGGTCGCTAGTTGCAAACAAACGCCGGATGTCATGGTCAACGCCAGCATCAGCCAAGAAAAACGACCGTCCCTGGCCGCAAGAGCGGCACCAGTCGCCACCGGCACCACCGACGCCGTCAGCGCCCAGAGGCGCAGCACACCGATCCATGGGCTCATCATTGGACGGTCGCTCCGGGCAGCGCACCGCTGTCGGGCGCGACCACGAAGAGCGCGCCATCTGGATTGCCGGCTGCGAGGATCATGCCTTCCGAGACGCCGAACCGCATCTTGCGGGGCGCGAGATTGGCGACCATCACCACCTGACGCCCGACCAGCGTGGCCGGATCGTAGGCCTTGCGGATGCCGGCGAAGACTTGACGCGGCTTGGACTCGCCGATGTCGAGCAACAGGCGCAGCAGCTTGTCCGCGCCCTCCACGCACTCGGCCTCGAGCACTTTAGCCACGCGCAGATCCGCCTTGGCGAAGGTATCGTAATCGATGGTCTCCTTGACAGGCGGAAACGCAGCCGCAGGCTTCGCCTTTGCGGATGACGCGGGGGGCTGCTCGACGGATTTGCTGGCCGCGACCATCGCGTCCACGGCCGCTTGCTCGACGCGTGTCGCCAGATATTCGTACGGCTGGATGGCGCAATTCTCCACGGTCTTCTCAATGTCGGACCAGACATACGGTGCTTCGTTGAAAAGCTTCGCGGTCTTGGCGGCGTAGGCGGGCAGAATCGGCTGCAGGTAGATGGCGAGCACGCGGAAGATGTTGAGCACTGAGGTCATCACGCTGCGCGCCGCCTCGGGATCGCTCTTGACGAGCGCCCAGGGGGCTTTGGCGTCGAAGTACTGGTTGGCCAGATCGGCCAGATCGCGCACGGCAACCATGACCTTGCTGAAGTCGCGCGCCTCGTAGAAACCGGCGATGCCCCCCGCCGCGTCCAGCGCCTTGCGGTAGAGCGCCCGGCCCTCGTCATCCATCACGCCGGTGCGGCCGCCCAAACTTTTGTGCAGCATCTGCGCGCC
Organism: Kiritimatiellia bacterium; assembly: GCA_035450385.1. Classification (GTDB taxonomy): domain Bacteria; phylum Verrucomicrobiota; class Kiritimatiellia; order RFP12; family UBA1067; genus DUPH01. The sequence goes on from DAOTMQ010000271.1 coordinate 3,007, forward strand.
GCGCGAGGCGAGGTTGGTGATCTTGCCGACGAGGTCGGAGTTGACGCGGCTGACGAAGTCGCTGAGATTGAGGTCCATGTCATCGGTCGTGCCGTTGAGCTTGCAGGCGTAGTAAAAGCGCAGGTCTTGCGGCCGCAGGTGGTCGAGGTAGGTGCGCGCCTTGATAAAGGTGCCTTTGGATTTGCTCATCTTCTCGCCGTTGACCGTCAGGAAGCCGTGTACAAAGACCTGACTGGGGGTTTTGTAGTTGGCGGTATGCAGCATCGCCGGCCAGAAGAGGCAGTGGAAGCGCACAATGTCTTTGCCGATAAAGTGATACAACTCGGCCTCGGGGTTCTGCCACCAGGCGTCAAACGATTCGCCGTGGTCGGCGCACCACTTTTTCAGCGAAGCCATATAGCCGATCGGCGCGTCGACCCAGACATAGAAGTACTTGCCGGGATAGTCGGGGATTTCGAAGCCGAAGTAAGGAGCGTCACGCGAAATGCACCAAGCGCGCAACGGCTCATTGAACCACTCCAACAACTTGTTGGCCACATCCGGCGCGGTACGGGTGGGAATCCACGCCTTGAGGAAATCGTGGAACGGCTCCAGTTCGAAAAAGAGGTGTTCGCTGTCGCGGGTCACCGGGACCCGACCACAGAGGGTGCAACGCGCGTCCTTCAACTCTTCGGCGGGATAGGTCTGGCTGCACGCGTCACAGGAATCGCCGTATTGGTTTTCGGCGTTGCATTTCGGGCAGGTCCCGACAACAAAACGGTCGGGCAGGAACATGGCGTCATGTTCGCAGTAGAGTTGTGGCAGCTTCTGGATGGAGATCGCCCCGCTCTGCTGCATGGCGCGGTAGATCTCGTTGCAGAAAGCGCGGTTTTCGGGGCTGTGGGTCGAGTAATAGTTGTCGAAGTGGATTTCAAAATCGGCAAAATCCTGCGTGTGCAACTCATGGCTGTGAGCGATCAGCTCCTCAGGCGTAATGCCTTTGGCGCGCGCGCGCACCATGATCGGCGTACCGTGGGTATCATCCGCGCAGACATAGACGCAGTCGTGGCCGCGCATCTTTTGGAAGCGCACCCAGAAGTCGGTTTGGATATATTCGACGAGATGCCCGAGATGGATATCGCCGTTGGCGTACGGCAGGGCAGAGGTAACAACCATTCTACGTTTTTTCGCGACCATAA
>DAOTMQ010000272.1:0-4179 GCA_035450385.1 Kiritimatiellia bacterium
CTCGCAGGTCGTTTTTTCGCCCCGGGCATGGTGATAGGCCTTGCAGGCTTTGCAGTCTCCGTGCCGCGGGCACCCCGGCCATGTGCAGGGGCAATCGGTCTTGATCTCTTTCTCGCTCATATCGGTTCTCCTAGTAGTTTTGCCGGTGGTGGATTTAGTGGACGTTGTGGACGCTGTGGACTTGGTGGACGCTTCAGAATCTTGTCCACGCTTGTCCGCACCCCTGACTTCTCTTTGTCGCCTGTCGCCCCCCAGACGTCGGTACCTGTCGCCCTCGATCACATGTACTCACACCGCCGAGGCGACGATGCGGTTGTGTTCGTCGAGCCGCACGATCTTGGGGTGGTGGTCCGCGCACTCGTTCGTGTCAAGCTGGCACCAAACCATGACGATCAGGCGGTCGCCGAGGGTGCCCTTGTGGGCGGTCGCACCGTTCAGGCACGCCACACCGCTGCCGCGCGGCCCTTTGATCGCGTAGGTCTCGAAACGTTCGCCGTTCTCCAGATTGGCGACCAGCAGCTTTTCGTAATTCAGGATGCCGACGGCGTCCATCAGATCTTCATCGATCGTCAGGCTGCCTTCGTACTCCTTGTCGGCCTGCGTGATGCGCAGGTGGTGCAGTTTGGCTTTGAGTAAAGTACAGAGCATAGAAACCCTTTTGGAAACGTAGTTACAGCATACGTTGAAGCCGCTTGCGATGCAAGAAGGAAGGAACGTCGAACGTCGAACGTCAACTTTCAAGTGGGACGGATCTTCGTATGTTTCTGCCGTCAACCGATTGTGATCGCTTGCCAAAATGTCAGTGTGAATCGTTATCGGGGGGTGGTGGCAGGCGGCGCACGGCGCGTAGGATGAGAAGCCCCAGCGCGACCATCACGGCTAGCGAGACGAGCAGCAGGCCGTGCCGGACGAAGAACCGGCGCACGCGTACGGCGAAACCAACATGGATTCCGCCGTCGGGCGCGGCGGCGAGCGACCAGACCTCCGCCTTGCGCCCGCCGCGCAGATAGTTCAGTACGCTCTGTTCGTAAACCGGTGCCGTCACCGCTTCGGGTGCGCCGTAAGTCAGCGCGTAGCGCACGCCCGGCTCGGCGATGAAGAGTGCGCGATACGCCTGACGCAACGCAAGCACGCTGTTCGGCGCGAAGGTCAGCGGCGGGTTGTCGTGGTTTGCGATCACCACCCGCAATTGCGCCGTGCGTGTCTCGGGTAACGTGATCTCGCACTGCTCGACCGGCGCGGTGTTCGGTAAGCGCACGCGCGTCAAACGCCCGGAGGTCAGCAAGCGCCACCCGCCTGGTGCCTCGCATGCTACGGTGATGCTACGGTCGAAATTCTGTTGTTCGGGCAGCAGCACGAGGCCGGTCAGCGGCCACTGTGCGGTCTCGATCGTCACTACCGTTTGTTTGCGGTCGCTCTGCTCCTCGACCGTGAACGACGGCACGGCCACTCGCTCGGTGCGCAACTTTCCTGCCACCGCCACCTGTCGGGTGTCGCGGAAGAGTACGGCGTCGATGCGGAACGGCCGCTGTTCCACGCTGTAGCGTTTGAAGGTACGTTGCCGGGTTTCCGCAGCGTCACGCTCTTCGGTCATTGAGGCGTAGGTCGAGAACACCGTGTCGTCGGCACGGGCGATTTCCAGTTTGAAGAGCCGGTTGGTAAGGTTCGGCAGCGTGACGCTCTCTTTCTTCACGTCGGCGTAACGGCTGTAATCGAACAGTGGTTCTGCGGCGCGCAACGGTGTCCAAGTACCGTCCGCGCTCTGGGTCGAGACCGTCACGCTCTGTTCGTAATCGCGTAGCGGCGTGCGCACTGTCAGGCGCGTGAGCGTGAGCGCGTTGGTGCCTTCCAGCTCGCACACGACGGCGAGTCCACCGTCGGGGAGTTGCTGGATATTTTTGAGAACCGCCCGCCGCTCGGTATGACTCTCCTCGAAACGGTAATCGCGCTCGGGCTCGATCACGCGCGGGATGTCGCGTCCACCGACCTCGGTCACGCGCAGATCAGCCCACTGCGGCTGCGTGTGGGCGAACACATGATTGTCCAACGGTACGGCGACAACCGCAGTGGCGGTGGCCTCGCCTTGGATCACGCGCGTCATCCGCGTGCTATCCGCAGCGGCCAGACTCAGCGCGGCTGCGCACCAACATCCACCTGCATAGAACAGCATACGCATAAACGGTCTCTCCTACCTGTCGGTATCGGCGTGTTCGTCCGTCTCGAACAGGGGTTTGTAGGTCAAATACACGAATGATCCCAGCACCAGCAGCACACCGGTGGAGATAAAGGCGATGATCCGGTAGAGCGTGGCCAATTCATCGAGATCGGAGAACAGCAGCTTGATCACGGCCAGCGCGAAAAGCGCCAATCCGCACCAGCGTAGCCAGCGCCCGCGCAGGCGAATACCGGAGAACAGCAGCGCGAAGGCGAAGAGGGTCCAGACCAGCGTCACGGCGCCGTCATGGAATTCCGGCGCGAACACGCGCGCCAGCAAGCTGGTCTCCAGCGTGAGTAGCAACCACACTTGCAACAGCACCAGTCCCAATATCTTGGCGGCGTGCCGGTGCGTGCGCACCAGACGCCACGCTGCGGTCAGTGTGACGGGGAGCACGCCGCAGAGCAACGCGCGCAATCCCGCCGCCTTCCAGAAGGCAACGCCGGTCAAGTCCCCAGGATATGACTTGTAGTAAAAGCGGTAGAGATCGACAAACATTCCGCGCGCACTGGCCAGCGCGAAGAGCGCGATAGCTGCCTTGGCGAGAAGGGGCTGGCCGGCGCGCTGCGCGATCCAGAGCATGGCCAGTGCTTGCAGGCACCAAGCGAAGGTCAGCCACTGCGCTGTCAGCATGAAGACCGGGCTCATGGCTAGGAAGACCGCTGCAAACGCGGCAAAAAGCATGAGCGCAGCGCGATCCAGTACGGCACGACGGATACAGACGTAAACCAACGCCACGTAGACTGCAGCCACAGTGAGCGCGACCAGTCCCGCCCCCTCGCGTCCGTAAACCGGTTTGAAAAGCAGGAAAGCCCACGTCCAATAGATCGCGGCATTGAGGCTGAGCGCGGTCCACTCGAACGCGCCGGTCTTGAGTTGCGCGCGCAGGTGCAGCACGATCACCGAGAGCAGGTAGAGCAGGTGTACGCCCGAGGTGAAGAGCAGATCGTTGAAAAGCTGGTCGGCCGTCGTGTGTTGCGAGCAGAAGAGGAACGACAACCCGTAAGCCGCCAGCATGCCGAGTCCGTTCAGTATCGGCCAGCGGCGCACCCACGAGATACCGAGTACGCCGACGCCCAGCGTCAACACATAGGCGTAGAAGAAGAACGGATTTGCCGAGGAACCGCCCATCATCAGCGGCGTAGCGTAGCCGCCGACTACGCCGAGCAAGGCAATGCTGAGTGATCGATAAAGTACCGCAAGGGTACCGGCTGCGGCGGTCACGCAGGCCATCAAACCGAAGGCCGCAGACAGGGGCATCAGGTGGTAGAGGACCGAGGCCGCATAGAAGGCGAAATAGAGCATCACGAAACCAGCGCCGGCGAGGCCTTGGCCCAGCAGGTGGTAGCGCTTGAAGAGCAGGCGTACGCCCAGCACGATCAACGTTACGCCGGCTGCCAAGCTTAGTGCCACGCGCCCGAGCGGCCCCATCAAGCCCTTCTCGATCGAGTACTTGAGGAAGAAGGCGACGCCTGCGAGCACAATCAGAATGCCCGTCCGTAGCAGCCAGTGAGTCGCCGCCGCGTACTCCCACGACTCGCCGGGTTTACGGTACTCCTCGCCGATGATGAACCAACTCCATGCTCGGGCCACCGCCCGCTCGACCGCATTCGGCCCCTGCGGTGCGGACGGCGGTACGGAGTCGACCGCAAGGGCGGGCTCCACGTACGACTGTTGCGGCACGGGAGGCGGTGCGGGTTCCGGCCCTGCATCGCTGACAGATGCGGCGGCGACCGGTGCGGACTCCGGTGCAACTGCGACCGGCGCGTCTGGCTTTACGGATTCACCCAAGCGTCCTTCAAGCCGGATGAGCTGCTGCTGCAACTCCCTCATGCCGCGACACAGGCCCGCAACGCGGACGAGCAGGATCACCGGAATCACAAGCAGGATCGCGACGATTCCCAGCCCGATCATCAACCCTAGTAGTTCCATGGCCTGACTCCTTGCATATACCACCCCGCCAA
>DAOTMQ010000273.1:0-3991 GCA_035450385.1 Kiritimatiellia bacterium
CTCACTTCACATCTTACCGCGCAAACGCCCGACTCTGACCGGTCGCAGCAAAGTCGAGCCAAGAAAGCCGGTCACAAAGATCACCGTCGTACCCAGCACGATCGACAAATTCTGATGGATCGCCACCGGTAGCGGCCACCGCTTCTGCCACACGCTGACCCACGCGATCGTCAACACACCCAGCACCACGCCAAGCGCCGCTTCGGGATTCCGCGCCTTCTGACAGAAATACCCCAACAGAAACAGACCGAGCATACCGCCACTGAAGATGGATTGCATTGCCCACCAGGCATCAAGCGCGCTCCTGACATGCATCATCGCCAGCGCACACCCCACCCCCAGCACCGCCAGCGCCACCGTCGCCCCCTGCAAGACGCGCAACGCGCGCGAGTCTTGCACCTGCGGATCCACGAACCGTTTGTAGTAATCCTCAAGTATGATCGTCGCGCCACTGTTGAGACTGGTGGAGACCGTGCTCATACCTGCCGCGAAAATTGCGGCGATCAAGAGCCCTGTGATGCCGACCGGCAGCCCCTTGACAATGAAGAAGGGCAGGATCTGATCGGGACGCGCCGCGATTTCAGCCGGCAGCAGATCCGGGCGCGCATGGTAGTAAGCGAACAGCGCGGTGCCGATCAGGAAAAAGAGAAACGAGACCGGCACATAAAGCAGAGAGCCGAAGAGCGTTGAACGCACCGCATCGCGGTGGTCGCGCGCTGTGATATATCGCTGGATGTAGTTCTGGTCGATGCCGTAGTTCTGCATGTTGATGAAGATTCCGTAGATCAGGCAGACCCAGAAGGTTTCGCTGCCCCAGTCCGTCAACGACCAGCTTCCCAAGCTCATCTTGCCTTCCGACACCGCGAGCGTCCACGCCTGCCCGATACCCTGCGGCATCGTGATGAGCAGCACCGCCAGACAGAGCAGCGTCCCACCGATCAGGACAATGCCCTGCACGGCGTCGGTCCAGATGACGGCCTGAATGCCGCCCATCGCGCAATAGAGCAGCGTGCCCACCCCCGTCACAACGATCAGCATTGGCACCGACCACCCCAGTAGCGCATTCATCGGCAGCGCCAATAGATAGAGGATCGTGCCCATCCGCGCGATCTGCGTGACCAGATAACAGAGCGAGGCGTAGATGCGCGCCCAAGGCCCGAAGCGCGTCTCCAGATAGCTGTAGGCCGAAGCACTGTTCAGGCTGCGGTAAAGCGGCACGAAAAACCGCACCGCCATCCATGAGGCCACAGGAATCGACAGACTGAAAACGAAGGCGTTCCAGTTTCCGACATACGCCTTGGCTGGCAACCCCAAAAAGCTGATACTGCTGACGAATGTCGCGAAGATCGACATGCCCACCGCCCACGCCGGCAACCGTCCGCCGCCCGATGTAAAGGTGTCGGCCGCGTCGGCGGCACCACGCCTGAAATAGAACGAGCAGCCAAACGCGGTCACACCGCCCAAGTAGGCGACGAAAACTAAGAGATCAACAAGCGGTAAATTCATAAGGCACTAATACACCAGATCCCTGAATTTTTTGACCGTGTGGAACGTGATCAGATTCCCGTCATGCGCGCTCTTGGCGCGACTGTCGCCGCTGCGCGACAGCACGTGCAGGTCATCACCATCGATCACCATCGAAGCGTAGTGGCGGGCTTCGCGCGGCGTCTTTCCGGTTGCCACAAGTCCCGCGAAACACCAGTCCACCATGTTCTTGGAAAAATGGAGCTGCAAGCGGTGGCGCTCGTTATTCGGCAGATTGTAGCGGTCATCCGGCAGCATCTCCGCACGCGTCATGGAGTCGGTCGCCTGTGTGCTGAGCAACCAGAAGAGCCGCGTCGGCGCGTCATACAGCACATGAAAACGCATCTGGCCGCCGGGGCAGGGCAAAAAGAGCGCAGACTTGCCGGAGGGCACTTTCTCCAGTTGGGTCACCATACTGCCGTCGGCCCGCTCCACCACCTTGGCAACCGCCGCATAGCCGGTACCGCCGGTGTGCGCGCGCATCCAGAGGTGAAAGGTCTTGCCGGCGGGATCGTACCAATAGTGGCCGGGATCGGTGAATTGGATCACATTGGTTTCCAGCCAACCGATCGGCGCACTGTTGCGACGCGGTGCCGGCAGCGCACCGCGCGGGTAGGCCGAGTCATAGAACGGTACACCGAAGAAATCAATGCCGGGGTCTTTTTCGATGTTTGGAAGAGTATCGTGGAACGACAGTTCCGAAGCGAACGTCCAGTTCTCGCGCCGCGTGAGATCGGCATCCAGACGGCCGCGCATCAGCACCGGCGCGAGTTCGCCGACCGGCCACGACTTAATCGCCTGTGACACACGCCGCTCCATGACGAGATAGACGCACCCGTTGGCGGTCCAGACATTGCACGCCGACTGGTGCCAGTTCTGCTTATCGGTCAACTTGACCGCTTCCGACCAAGTTTCACCGTTGTCATCGGACCTCACCACCATCAAGTCTCCGGCATGCCCCAGCACATATAGCGTCTTGCCCGCCATGAAGGGTCGTGCATGAAGGAACGGGAATGACGCGCGCTGCGCCCAACTTTTGCCGCGGTCATCCGATACAAAAATCCGCCCGCGCGGTTCTTCTTTTTTCCAACCCGAACCGCCGAAATCCATGGTCGCCACCAGACGCCCCTGTCCGGCGACGGCCAGCCCCGGCGTGTAGCAATACACATTCGAAGGCGAAGGTGATTCGCATACCACCACATAGTCATCCGCCAGCGGCTTGACGCGCCATGATGTCTCCGCCATTACGCCGACCGCGCAAGCGACAACGCCGATCATAACCCATGTCCTTGCGTAAGTATTCATCTCATTTCTCCCTTTCTCTGGAGACTCTTGCAAAACCCTTTGGTTACAGGTGTGGCACGGGCATCTTGCCCGTGTTTCATGGGCGAGACGCCCATGTCACGGGGGTTTGCAAGAGCCTCTCTGTTCTACTTCAATTGTGACACGTCGATGACCACGTGTTTGACGTTCCGCCGCTTCCAGGTGTAGGTGACATGCACGCGCCCGTCCGCCGCCTGAATCACAGCGGGATACGAAAACTCCGCCGACGGCGCATTTTCAAGAACCAGCACTTCACGCCAGCGGAGTCCATCCTCGGAAAGCATCACGACCAGCGGCGTCCTGCCCTTCTCGACCGGGTTGCAGACCAGTAGATGCCGCCCGTCCTTGAGCGTCACCGCGTCCGTTCCTGCATTCGGGTTGGGCACTTCCAGCAAGGTCATTTCGCCCCACGTCCGTCCCATGTCCTTTGAAAAGATCGAGAAGACCCGCCGCTCTCTGGTACGCCCCACCATTTGCAACAGGTTGTTCGGATGCGTCAAAAAACTCGGCTGGATCGCGTTGATGTGCCGTCCGTGCAGATGGCCGGTCCGCGACCACGTGCCCGCACTGTCGAACGTTTCAACATGCACCAGCCACGGACCGAACTCCGTGCTGGCTCCGCACAGCACGCGTCCGTCGGGCAGAGCCAGCGGCTTGTTCTTGATCGGTCCGATCATGCCGTTCGGCAAGCGCTCCGGTTTAGACCACGTACGCCCATGATCGCGCGAGACCATCTTCTCGCCCCACCACCATGTGCAGTCCGGCCCGACCTTAAAAAAGAGGGTCAGCGAACCATCTTTTGCAGTATGCAACACCGGATTCCAGCAAGGGTGGCGCGTGCCGTCCGGCTGCACGCCGTTGGCCACCTCCCGCGCGGGCAACCACACTCCGTTCTCCTGTCGCGCGAGCCAGATCCCGACATCCTGATGCCGCTCATGCGTGCCGCCGAACCACGCGGCCACCATCCCCTCCGGCGTCTCCGCGATGGTCGATGCATGACATTGCGGCGTCGGCAACGGATCACAGATAAAACCTGACGAGACCAGCGCCTCCGCACACGCCAAACCGGCACACATCCCCACTGCCGCCCCCGCGCTCACGATCAAAAGTTTGCTACTCACACACTGGATCATCATGTCACTCC
>DAOTMQ010000274.1:0-3914 GCA_035450385.1 Kiritimatiellia bacterium
TCAAATTTTTCAAATTCAAAATTTTTTCAGTTCAACCAGAAACCGTTGACGACGCGGGGTGGGCGCGTTTACACTGGAGCCTCCAAACCGGACACTCTCTATCATCCAGTCATGAGCCTCAACACTACCCCACAAGGTGAGCGCGTGCACATCGCGCTCTTCGGTCGACGCAATGTCGGCAAGTCGAGCCTGATCAACGCACTCACCGGCCAAGAGGTCGCCATCGTTTCGGAGGTCAAGGGCACGACCACCGATCCGGTCTCCAAGGCGATGGAACTCTTGCCGCTCGGTCCGGTCGTGATCTTCGACACGCCCGGTCTGGACGACGAAGGCGTGTTGGGCGCATTGCGTGTCGAACGCACACGCGATGTGCTCAACAAGACCGATGTGGCAATTCTGGTGCTGGAGGCAGAGTCCGGGATCGACGCATGCGAGCGTGACATCCTCGCGTTGGTGCGCGCCAAGGGCATCCCGCTGCTGACGGTCTTCAATAAGGCTGACCTCCAGACTCCTTCGCCTGATGCGTTGCGCCAAGTCGCCGAAATGAGCGGGGCGCCGGTGCTGACGGTCTCGTCCACTACCCGCGCGGGTATCGAGGCACTCAAGCTGGCGCTGGCGGAGGCCGCGCCGGACGACATCGACGACGCCCGGCTGATCGGCGACCTGCTACATCCGGGGGACGTGGTCGTGCTGGTCACGCCGATCGACGCCGCCGCGCCCAAGGGTCGTATGATCCTGCCGCAGCAGCAGACCGTGCGCGATATCCTGGAGACCGGCGCGCTGGCGCTGGTCACGCGCGAGGTCGAGCTGCGTACGACGCTCGCCGCGCTCGCCCATCCGCCGCGGATGGTGGTTACCGACTCGCAGGTGTTCGCCAAGGTTGCGGCTGAGACTCCGCGTGAGGTGCCGCTGACTTCGTTCTCGATGCTCTTCTCGCGTTACAAGGGTGATCTTGCGGAACAGGTGCGCGGCACACGAGCGGTCGCGGCGCTAAAGGACGGCGACCGCATCCTGATTGCCGAAGGCTGTACGCACCATCGGCAGTGCGATGACATCGGTACGGTCAAGATCCCGCGCTGGCTACGCCAGCATATCGGTCGTGACCTCGTCTTCGAGCACACCAGCGGCATGACCTATCCACGTGACCTGTCGCGCTTTGCGCTCATCATCCATTGCGGCGGCTGCATGCTCAATCGCCGCGAGATGCGCTACCGCATCCATCAGGCTAAGGCCGCAGGCGTGCCGATCGTCAATTACGGTGTGCTGATCGCCTACATGCAGGGCATTCTGGAACGCTGCTTGGAACCGTTCAACGTCAATTCATCAGGCTATGAATGGGCGCGGGAATCTGTCCGCCGCGATTGACAAAGGTTTCCGCGCCCTCCGGACTGGCGGGTTGCGTGACCACGCCCGAGCCGAAGAGGCCGCCGAAGTCCACGAACTCACCGGGCTGCGCGCCCGGCACGGGGATCACGCGCACGCCGGTGGTCTTGCGGTTGGTGATGCCGATCGCCGCTTCGTCCAGAATGATGCCTGCCAGCGTCTCGGCTGTGGTGCTGCCCGGCAGCAGGATCATGTCGAGGCCCACCGAGCAGACCGCCGTCATCGCCTCTAGCTTCTCCAGCGTCAACGTGCCATCGGCCACTGCCTTGGAGAGCGCATGATCCTCCATGACAGGGATAAAGGCACCGGAGAGCCCGCCGACCGCGCTGGAGGCAAAGGAGCCGCCCTTCTTGACCGCGTCGTTGAGCAGCATCACGGCGGCGGTGGTGCCCGGCGCACCGATGCGGCTCACACCCATGCTCTGGTAGATCTCGCCGACCGAGTCGCCCACGCGCGGTGTTGGCGCGAGCGAGAGATCGACCACGCCGAACGGGACGCCCAGACGGTCGGCCACCTCGTGTCCGATCAACTCGCCTGTGCGCGTCACGCGAAACGCCGTGTGTTTGATCTCCTCGGCGATCTCGTCCAACGTCGCGGCAGGGTCGTGCTGCACCAAGCGGTCGATCGCGCGCTTGACCACGCCGGGTCCGCTGACGCCGACATTGATGACGCACTCCGGCTGGCCCGCTCCGAGCATTGCGCCCGCCATGAAGGGGTTGTCCTCCGGCATATTGGCGAAAACCACGACCTTGGCGCAGCCGAAGCCGCGCGTCGTGCGCGTCATCTCGGCGGTTTCGATCAATTTGCGCGCGATCAGGTTCACCGCATCGACATGGATGCCGGCTTTGGTAGTGCCTACATTAAAGGAGGAGCAGACGCGGTGCGTAGCGGCCAATGCCTGCGGCAGCGACTCGATCAAAGTGCGTTCGCCCGGCGTGATGCCGCGTTGTACCAGTGCGGTGAAGCCGCCCAGCAGGTCGATCTCGACCTTCTCTGCAGCGGCGTCGAGTGCCTGACAGAGGCGCACGGCGGTCTCAACGCTGTGGCCCTCCAGCAACTGGCTGGCGGGCGAGACGGCGATACGCTTATTGACGATCGGCAGGCCGTATTTGTCGCTGACCTCATCGCAGAAACGCACAAGGCTGCCGGCCTTGTCGACGATGCGCACGTAAACCGCCTCAACGAGACGGTCGGGATCGGGATTAGCGCAGACATTCAGGTTGATGCCGAGCGTGACGGTGCGCACGTCGAGGTTTTCCTCGCGCACCATGCGGATGGTTGAAAGGACAGCTTGTCGGGCGAGCATAGGGGGCTTGGTTTCAGGGTTTCTGGGTTTCAGGTTTCAGGGTTTCGGGGGATGGGGGTCAAGGTTTCATTCCATCGGGATCGGTATCGAAATCGGGATCGGTATCGCTTATGGTGGACTCTGTGGACATTGTTGATTTTATGGACAATTCACTTGCCGCTCCTTTCGCACGAGGGCATGGGAGTGGCTTTTGCGTTGGGCGTTTCCTCGATCAGGGCTTTGATCGGGCCGATTTCATTGGTGGCTCTAAAGATGTTTTCGTGGCAAAGGAGCGCGGTCAGACCGTGCGTTGCCATGGCATCGCGGAACGCCTCTTGCAACAGGCGAAAGTCTTCGGTCTCGGGCACTACGACTTGCGCGATGTAGACAATTTTGCCGTCCTCTTCCTCAACCATCCAATCCTCGATGTTGATGTTGTGGTCGACCAGGAAAGAGGTAATGGCGAAAATCGTGCCGGGCTTGTCCGCGCCGCGCGTCGTCACCACGAACCGCGCGCCTTGGGGCACGGCGGTCGGCACCACCTCGGGGCTGTCGAGTACGGTCACGACCGCCTCCGACTCCAAGGTTGAATCCAGCAGCGCGCGCAAGGCCTCGGGCGTTATTTGGGACGGGTGTTCCGAGGTGAAGACCAAGTTAAAAAAGCCGTCGACAACAGTCTGGCGGATACCGCCGATGTTGCCTTCCAGCGAAAAGACGCCTCGCGTGACATCGCGCAGCAGGCCCACGCGGTCAGGCACGAGCACAGAAGTAATGAAGCGCCGCCGCTCTGGCGGACAGGGTGCGTGCATGGTAGTGGCCCCCGAAACAAAAAACCCCGAAAACAACAACCACCGGTTTTCGAGGTTAAAAATGGAGCCAACGATCCGGATCGAACGGACGACCTGATCATTACGAATGATCTGCTCTACCAGCTGAGCTACGTTGGCTTCAGAAACGGGTGTCACTATAGCGAGTTACCGAGGGGGAAGTCAAGTGCCCAAGGCGAAAAAAAGATGCGGGGGGGTTGACGGCATGAGGGGGTTTTGGCATACTTCTCACCCTATTCGCACCCGTGGTGGAATTGGCAGACACGTAAGATTCAGGTTCTTATGCCGAGAGGTGTGGGGGTTCAAATCCCTCCGGGTGCACCATAGTTTGTTTTTAGGCACTGCCCCCTTCGTCTATCGGCTAGGACATCAGGTTCTCATCCTGGAAAGAGGGGTTCGATTCCCCTAGGGGGTGCCAC
>DAOTMQ010000275.1:0-3894 GCA_035450385.1 Kiritimatiellia bacterium
TTTTCCAACTGTACCAGCCCATCGGATGGAGTCCCTCGCGTCCGCTGCGGAAACCGGTATGGGGCGACGGTCCGATCCAACTGTCCCAGTTCATCCCTGCCGGGACCGGCTCCTCCGGCGGCAACCTGTTCATGCGCCCGTTCAAGCGCTGCGTCCAGGCATGCACTTCCGTGACCTGCCCGAGCGCGCCGGCCCCGATGTACTCCACGAGACGCCGCACGGCTTCCTGCGAGTGCCCCCACTGCCCCATCTGCGTGACGGCATGGTGCTTGCGTGCTTCCGCGAGCATCCGCCGTCCCTCCTCCACGGTAAAGGAAAGCGGCTTCTCGATGTATGCGTGGATACCGTTCCGGAACGCCAGCAGGGCCGGCATCAGATGGTGATGGTTCGGCGTCGCGATGAAAACGGCGTCCACTCCGTCCGCCATCTGCTTGTAGAACTCGCGGTAATCATCGAACCCGGCGATGCCATTCGTGTCAATGCTGAGCTCCTTCATCGAGGCCAGTTTCCGCTTGACACCCCGTATCATCGCCGGATCAGGATCCACCAAGGCGACGATCTTCGCGAGTTTCGTCCAAGCGACGCTGGACGCCAACCCGCCCCCCATTCTGCCAAGCCCAAGGATCGCGACCCTAAGCGGCTTTGAAGGATCCTTTATCTCGCACCGTTTGAGTCCAGCGTTCTCCTGTTGGCTCAACACCGGCGCCGCCATGAATCCCGCGCCTGCGGCAGCAGTCGCCCCCATGAACCCTCGTCTTGTCATGTTCATTTCCGCACTCCTTTGATTAGAAAGTTTCACGTGCCGTCTTCGCTCTTTGTGTGAGAAAAACCTCGTCGGTCGCCTACGCCTTCAGCTCCCAGCCCGGCTCGTACGGCGGCATCCAGAACTTCGATGCAGGGCCTTTCGGATCCTTCAACTTGCCTGTCGCCGAATCGACGTGCACGGCGTCGCCGATCTGCAGCGAGACGTTGCCGAGTTCGGTGAGGAGGTTCGACTTGAGGGAGCTGTCGATCGGTTGCGCCGTATTGAGGTCGCCCGCAAGCACGCAGTCCGTGAAACGCTGCACGTGCCAGATGTCGCACGCGCGGATCGGATCGGAGAGGCGGGTGTCCCCTTCCTGATCGCCGGTGTCCGCGGCGTCCCACTCTTTGATGACTTTCTTCCCCTTGCGGTCATAGATCGCCGACTCGCCCCTCGGACCGAAAAACGCAAGACCGTCATCGCAGTAAACGAGTGTACCTGTCCACTTGCCCATGAACGGCTGGGCGCCCGAATGTGAGCACCCCTCCCAGGTCAGGAATTTCTTGTCGGGGAACTGCACCGTCAACATGTGCGTATCCTCCCACTCGAAGTCCTCGCCTTCGTAGAAGAGCTTGCCGCCCCCCGCATAGACACGCTCCGGCCACTCCGCGTCAAGCGCCCAGCGCGCGATGTCGACAAAGTGGAGGCCGTTGTTCGGCAGGTCGCCGGTGCCGTAGCCCTTGAAGAAGCGCCAGTTGTAATGGACGATGTTCGAGCGGTACGCGCGGCGCGGCGCACAGCACTGCCAGAGATCCCACCCATCGGCACCCATCCAGGCGGGGACGGCGACCGGCTTCACATTACGGATCGCGGGACGGTCCGAAAGACACCACGCCTTCGCCCAGCGCGGTTTGCCGATCTGTCCTGAGCGGATAAAGTTGATCGCCTGTTTCGTCGCATGCGAACTGCGGCGCTGCGTCCCGAGTTGGAAAACCCGGCCCGTCTTGCGCTGGACCTCAGCGAGAATCTCTGCCTCGCCCGCCGCGATACCGATCGGCTTCTCAAGGAAGAGCGCCTTCCCCGCCTTCATGGCCTCGACGCCGATGTAGCAGTGCGAATGATCCGGCGTCGCCACAAGGACGGCGTCGACATCGTCGCGGCGGACGGCATCGCGGAAATCCTTCACCTTGGCGGGCGTGCGTCCAGTCATCTTCGTGACAACAGACGCCGCATCATCCAGCGCCGTCGCATCGACATCGCAAAGGACGGTGATCTCGCAGTTCTTCAACTCCGCGAAGCGGCTCATCACTTGGAAGCCCCGCCCGCGCGCGCCCGTCGGGTCCACAACAAAACCATTGCCGTGGTCCTTCGTCCGTGCGCAACCGACCACGCACAGGCGCATCTTCTTCGACGGCGTTCCAGCACCGAAAAGCGTACTGGCGGACGCAATGACGAATGCACTTCCGCCGGCCTTGATGAAATCCCTTCTGTTCATGTCCTGACTCCTTTTTGTGCTTGTTGCTTCGCTGTTCACCAAGGTTCAATGTGAACGCTTGTGATTGTATCTTCTCCGAACCGTTCCCGCAACTTCTGCTCTAGTTCTGAGACAATGGCGTGGGCGTTGGCCACGCGCATGTCGGGATCCATGCGGACGTGCAGATCGATGACAACCGTCTTGCCGACAGTGCGGGTACGCAGGTTATGCGGATAGGAGATATCGGGGAAGCTCAGGGAGATCGACTTGATCTCCTTATGAATCTCTTCAGGCAGAGAACGCTCGACCAAGATGCCGAGTTGATCTTTCAGGATGCCAAACGCAACCTTCATCATCAAAAGACTGACCAAGGCTGCCGCAATCGGATCCATGACCGCCCAGCGATCACCTAAAAAAGCCGCCGCGCCAATACCGACTGCGGCGCCTGCCGACGACAAGGCGTCTGCGCGGTGATCCCAGGCGTTGGCGATGATGCTGTCGTTGGCCGTCGCCCGGCCGACCGTGATCGTTTTCTGGTAGAGTATTTCTTTGGTCACGACAGAAAGGATCGCTGCCCAGAAAGCGATGACGGAGGGTGATTTGAGCGGCTGGCCGCCGATAGCGTCGACGATCGTGTGCAGCGCGCCTAAGCCGAGTTTCAACCCGACTATCATCAATCCTACCCCTACGACGGTGGCGGCAAGGGTCTCGTATTTGCCGTGTCCGTAGGCGTGGTTTGTATCTCTGGGCCTATTGGAAAGATGGATGCCGACCAGAACGGCAATGTCGGTGGCGAAGTCTGAAAAGGTATGGACCGCGTCGGCGATCATCGCCTGGCTGTTGCCAAGAAAACCGGCCAAAAACTTCACGGCCATGAGCGCCACGTTAATGACGATGCCGATCCATGTGATGCGACTCGCCTGCTGCGCCCGCTCGTTCATGTCCATAGGAATGGGTTTTTTGTCTCTCATCGGATACTCCTGACAACGCCATAACCGCGCCGGGGCACGACCTCCGCCGCTCCGAAACAGGCCACCTGCCGCTCTTGCAGCGCACGCGCGTTTTTGGCGACCGTCAGACAGACGCCGCCGGGCTTCAGCGTGTCGTACGCAGTTTGGATAAACAGTTCAGCGATCCGGAAATCGGAGTAGTAAGGCGGATTGCCCGCAAAGAGATCGAAGCATGCGTCCGACTGCGGCAGGCCGCGATCGGAAAGCACAAGCGTCGCGCGGTCAAGCAAACCAAGGCTCTCGAGGTTGCACCGGGTGGCAAACAAGGCGCGCGCATGCGCATCAATGAATGTCACGCGCACATCCGGCTGGCTGCGCGCGAGCAGGATGCCGACCAGTCCGCAACCGCAGCCCATGTCCAAGACGTGTCGGCCGGGGGCGAGATCGCGGGCCGCGACTTCCGCCAGAGCGAGTCCGCCGGTATCGGGTCGGCGGTGACAGAAAACGCCCGGCAACGAGATGAGCGGACAAGGTTCAAGGCCAGGCAACGAGGCGGGAAAGGTGGCGCTAAAATCCCGTACACGCGCCAGCGCCCCCTTTTTCTTGGCGATGCAGCAACAGACGCCCTTTTTATCGAAGCGAACACGCAACGTGCCGAAAATGGCGCGCACCTGTTTGAAAAGCGCGGCGCTGCTGGCTTCACAGGCCATCAGACAGAGACCGCCATC
>DAOTMQ010000276.1:0-3798 GCA_035450385.1 Kiritimatiellia bacterium
CACGATAGGGCACACCTGTTCCGCCCATGCCCGGCTCCCAGTTGTTGACGCCGCCGAGGGTGGAGGTCCCGCCCAGCATCGACTCCTTTTCGACGAGGATGACAGAGGAGCCGAGATGTGCGGCGGACCACGCTGCCGCGAATCCGGCGCTGCCACCGCCGATGACAGCGACATCGCAGGTGAGCGCCGCTTTTTGTTCGGCTGCGCATGTCCATGCGGCGCACATCAGCACCGGCAGGATGCGTGTATGTTTTTTTACCGTCATCATTGAATGCTCAAAAGTGTTCCCGGGGCCGACAGAACCGCAACGACCTGATTGCCTCTAATCTGAAGCACGCCCTTAAGGTGACTGGGGACGCCGCTGATCGTCCAGTTAGTCAGCAGGACATTTGTGCTGACAGCATCAATGTTGTCGAAGAGAATCAGGGGGTAAACGCCTGATGACAGGCGCGCACCGTTGTTGTTGATGCACAGGCTGCCCGAGCCGGCGACCGTTAACGTGCCGACGCCGAGGGGTGAGCCAGCGGTGACCGTCAGAGTACCGCCGCTCAGCGTGAGGTCGCCGTCGAATCCGCTGACCGCGTTCAGGGCGGTTACGCCATCGCCTGCGCAGACCAGGGTGCCATTGCCGCTCAGCGTATTCACGGACAGCGTCGCGCCGGTTGCCACCGAGATCTCTGCCTGCCCCGAGACGTTCAGGGATGCGAGCGTCCGTGAGGTCGGGAAGCGGATAAAAGCGTTGGTCAAATTCAATCCACCGTTCAGGGTGTCGGTGTTGGTCAAGGTCAGCGGCACGCTTGACCCCAGAGTCAGTGGGCCTGCGCCTGCTACACTCGTCAGCGTGACCGGCGCTGCCCCGCCAACACGCAGTTCTCCGCCCGCCGCAGAAGTGGTCACCGACGGCAACGTGACCGTTCCGCCCGGCTCGGCGTAACCCGCCGAGAGCCGGTTGAACCACTTCCAGTTGAGGTAAGCCTGAGTGTCCATGCTTTCACGTTCGGTCAGCTTTCGAGTGTAGATGATGACCTCCGCGAGTTGCATGCCGCCGGTACGGTCAGCGCGGTTCTCAGGGTCGGTATAGAGGTAAGCTTCGCAGGCGAAGGCGTTGGCGATGCTTGAACCTTCCAGCACTTGGCCCAGCAGGTTGAAACTGTTGTGCGTGATCGGGTACATGCAGGGGTGGATGCGTGCGCCATTCAGGTAGCAATTACCGGTGCGTACGGTAAGCTGGCCGGCCGGATTCCATACAAAGGGTGTTCCCAGGCGCGTGAAATGACTACGTGCGCCGAACAACGGCAGATAGGTTCCTATCGGGGCACTTTTCGAATGTTTCAGATTCATGACCAGAAAGAGCGAGCGGATCACAATGTTGGTATCCCATGCCAGAAATTTCTTGGAGCCGATCGCACCGAAATCGACGACCGGCAGGTCGTTCAGGGCGTTCTCCGCGACGGTCGGGCCGAAGCCGCTGTAACTGAAGGCGTAGTGGTTGCCGCCGGAAGCGTCGTCCCAGCGCGTGACCTCGCTACCGTTGAGCGTTAAATTCGTTGTCGCGTCGAGGTGCAGCGTGGCGTCGGGTGCAGGAGCCAGTGGCGTCTGATACGCCGAGAGCTGTAGCGAACCGCCGGAAAGGCGGACGTTGCCCGCCACGCCCGCGTTCTGAACCGTGGCCGATGTTCCTGCGGGCACGTTGAGCGTGGCGGAATCCGCCACCGTGAGCACGTCTACCGCAATTGTCTGATCCCCGGTCGTACGCAAGGTGTTCGATCCATTGACCTGCACCGTGTTGATTTGCGGAGCGGCGTAACCCGGCAGCACCTTGTTGAACCATTTGTGGTAGAGGTAGGCTTCGGTGTCGCGCCGCTCCTCCTCCGTCAGAACACGTTGGTAGACGATGACCTCGGCGAGACGTTGTCCGCCGGAACGTTCGGGATAATAAGGGGAGACCATGCCGCCACGCATGGCGAAGCCCGAGGCGCTGCCGCCGGTTTCATTCTGTTTCCAGACGAAAGAAACAAGGTCATAGCCGCCGGAGAGCCCGGTATACAGATGGTCGACCTCCTGTCCGTTGATCCATGTACGGTTGACTGTCGGGGCCGCGAGATCCCAAAACAGCGCGTGGTCTCTTGTGAGCGGCGTCCGGTACTGTCGACTGGAGTGGTCCCCTTTACTGGCATAAACATCCATGCCGCGCTCGAAACTGCATGTCAAATCTTCTTTGGATCCGAGCAGGATGCCGCCGCCTTCTTGGCTACCGATGATCATGAAGAATGTCCGGATGCCGCCCAGAGGTGTTTCGTTCCAGAGCATGCCGCGGCATGAACCGGCCGGACCGAAGTCGACAACAGGCAGACCGTTCAGCGCGTTCTGAACAAGGAACGGTGACAGCAGACCGGGCCGGTTGCCTTGTGAGACCGCGAAACGCACGTCCGTACCGTCGGTGGTGCGTGTGCCGTTTTTATCCAGCCACTTTGTGACCATCGTGTTGCCGCCGGATTGTGAGGTGACAAGCGTTGATGCATCGCTGGCGTCCACATGGAACGCCGCGCCGTCGGCTGGCGCGGACGGGATCGGGCGCTGGTCGTTCAGGATCAGGGTGAGCGAGTCGGTCAGTGTGATCACGCCGCCGAAGTTACGGTTGGTCTGAATCGCCAAGGCGGCGTCGCCGTCGCCGGTCAGACGGTAGCCGCCTTTTAGCTCGCCGACTTTGACGGTCATGTCGGTGCCGCCGATGTACAGGTAACCGCTGTAATCGTGTTGCAACGAATGAAAGTGCTGTTCGGTCGTGAACGTGGCGGCTTTGAAGGTCAGTGCCACATCGCCGCCGACCAGCGGATCGGCGCTGAGTTCGAAAACGTTATTGTCCCAGATGGTTTTCAGAAAGGTACCTTCGGGCAGGACGCCGGGAGCGGCGGTGACCACCTGCCCTGCGGAAAGATCTCCGACCGAGACGCCGGAGACACGCGTCACGCGGCGGGAAGAGGTGTCGAGGGTGAACACGCCGGTCTGGTCGGTGGCGCGGGAGGGGCGTCCGCCAAAGCGTACATGTCCGGGGCCCGAGAAAACGAGACCGTCCGGCTGGAGATGATTCAGCGCCAGCGCGTTTGTGGAGTCGGCATCCTGTCGGAAATCCAGCCCCAGAACACCTGCATTCACGGTTACGGGTCCCGACATCTCTGACCGGCGGTATGAATACAGGGCTTGGTTGCCGGTTTTGGTGAACCCGTCGCTGCCTTTTAGTGCGCTGCGCAGGTCAACTCTGCGGTTGTCCGTGCGGATGGTGAGCGGGGCGCCTTCAAGTGTGATACTTGCCCCTTCGACACTTACGGGGACTGCCGAATGGACGGAATCGATCCATTGCATATAGCCGAGCGTGACATCATTCGTCAGCAACAGCTTGTCCGGCAAGTTGTTGGTGAAATAGGCCGCGCTTCCCGCGCCGTGGGCGATCTGGCCGTCGCGCCAGTTTGAGGCATCCCAGTAGTCGAACGGTGAAGCACCGCCTCCCGTCCAGTTACCGTCTGCGGCGGAAACGGGGTCACACAACAGCAACGTACAGAGGAACATGGCCCACAGGAGCACGGTTTTCATGGCTGATCTCCTTTCGCTCGCTTGACGATGGTTTTTGCACGTGTCACAAAAGTAATAAATAATGGTGGCGAAAGCAATGCGAAAAATAAAATAAAAAAAATCGGAGAGTGGGCATTGCCAGAAAGGCGATGGCATGGTACAGTCTAAAGCACGCGCTCGACTGGGGTCGAGGGTGACCCCGTGTGGGCTTATCAACGTCCGGGTACA
>DAOTMQ010000277.1:0-3781 GCA_035450385.1 Kiritimatiellia bacterium
GCCTCTTTTCAAGGGAACGGACAAGAAAGGGGTGAACCGGGGCCCGGTGTGAGTCGTCGTCAGTGTCATGCTCGCCTCCTTGTGGTCTGTGCTGTTAGACAGCCAAGTTTTAAACGATCCCAATTGAAAACGGTATAAGTATTGCAGAAAAAAGAAATCCTGGCCATTGCGTTTTTCAACAAATTGAGTGCGAAATCAAACAATTTGCAGTGGGGAAGAGGGTGGCACTGCTCGGGATTTCTAATCCACAGATTACAGATGTTTTTGGAGGGCATTGCTCGGCCTTTTGGGAACCACAGAGAACACAGAGGGCACAGAGTTTTTTCGCTCACCTTTAAACGCTCAACGCTCAAGTGGGCGGCGCATGCGCCGCCGGACAGGCCAGACGCTTGCTCCCGGCGCTCCGCAATGAAACCATCCTTCCGCACAGCAGAAGGCGGCTCGTGGGGACACTCGCCCTCCAACCTTCGCGTCTTCGCGCCTTCGCGTGAAACAACCGAGCAGTGCTTTTACTCTCACGATTGCGAGCCACTTTTTGTGACCACACAGTGGTCACAAAGACGAGGTTAAAACCTTGCACCATGCAGACGCGCCTCGCCCGCGACCATCCACAGCGTTTTGGGCACTTTTCGGGGCTGTCTTCCCGTGCGCCCCCTATTGCATGGCCTGCGAACGCCAGGCGCCCATCCCCTCGCCCGTTTTTACACTCATCATTGCGACCACTGAGTGGTCGCAATAACTTGCGGCCAGCCCTGCCCCAAAAAACCTGCGTAATCCGTGTTTAGTGTGTTCCGTGGTTAAACAATCGATCCCGATAGCGATCCCGATCCCGATTTGGATGAAACCATGAAACCAGAAACCTTGAAACCAAAGAGAGTTGAAGATTCAACTGCTCTTTTTAGGTTGAAAGTTATCTATTTCTTGCCGCTGAACAGCGCCCTGATCGCATCAAGTGTCTTTTCAACAAAGATCTGCCCGCCCTCCGGTCCAACCGGCGTGGACTGCGGCACGGCGCTGTATCCTCCGCCCTTGACCGCCCGCTCGGAGGGCAGATAAGAGTGAGTCACATCTGCCGGACTGGCCAGTTGAACCAGCATCGTCTGCCCGGCCGGACTGCGCCCGTGGATGCGCATCGCATAATCTACGAACAGTTCGAACGGGTTTGTCGCCAGCGCCAGATCACCCACGCGCAGAACGTGGATTTCAAGCTTGTTGACCGGTTCGCTCTTCTGCTGCGCCTCATACCGATCCAACGTCCGCTTGTACCAACGTTTGCGGCTGTACACCTCTGAATCTTTCTCGTCGCGCTTGGCGTAGGACTCATATCCTTTTTTTGCCTCTTCGTACTCTTGGTCGGTCAGCTTGCGTCCGGGCACTTGGAAACGCTCCACGCGGTGGGCAAAAGGTACATCCGTACGCAGATCGGAGCGGATCACCTCCCATGTGTCGTCGAACGCCGCCGCGATCCGGCGTCCCAGTTCTTGCTTGCGCGACAGTTTGCGCAAACGCTCCATGCGCGCCTCGGCCGCGCCGCGCAGCATGGGACGCGGCACTTGGTCACCCGCAGGCCCGCAAAAGCCCAAGACCACCAGCCCCTCGCCGTACTTCGCCTTCAGGCGTTCACGAACGTGGTGCCAATAGTCGGCGCTCACCTCGTGCAAGCCCTCCACCGTTTGGGAGGGACACGGCACCGCCAGCGCCGCCGCGATCAACCGCTTCTCGGAATCCGTGAAGCACAGCACATCCACAGCGTGGTCCTCCCAGCCTTCAAGCCCGCGGAAGTTCGGCGTGTTGAGCTTGCCGTACATCACCGCCGAGCCATCGGCATACACCACGCGCCGGTTGTGTCCGACCACCGCATGTCCCAGCCCCCAGGCTACGGCGCCCGGCTTGCGGCCTTCCCAAGCCTTGGCCACCGTATCGGTCAGCCGATCCAGCATAAACGGTACGTACTCCTTGGGCTGCATGGCCTCGCCATAATCATTAAAGCGCTCTTGATTGGGCGTCGGACCGGTATGCGTGTGCGTGGCCGCCAAAACGAGCATATTGGTGTCAAAACCCGGAAGCCTTGCACCTAGGCGCGCTCGCAGGTCACGCTGAATCTCGAACGGAATCGTCACAAAGTCTAGCGCCACGAGGATCGCCTGACCCACCGACTTGTCCCCCTCACGCGCCTCCAGCGCCAATATCATCGCCATACACGGACTCTCGACCTTTTTCGATATCCGCTGGTGGAATTGTCCCGCGAGCGAAACCGGCCGATCCGGTGTGATCGAAACCTCCGCCGCGCCGACCCACAACTCCGCAGCCTGAACGGCTCCCGCCGCCAAGACCGCCAACACTGCAACACCCTTGCACATCTGTTTCATTACGCCTCCTTTATTTGATCGTCACAAAAACACGTTTCTTACTTTTTGAACAGCGCACCGATAACCTCCAGCGTGCGCTCCACCAGCACCTGACCACCCTCGGGACCGACCAGACTAGACTCTGGCACGGCGCTGTAACCGCCGCCTTTGACGGCACGCTCCGAAGGCAGGTAGGTCGATGCATCTACCGGGCTGGCCAACTGAACCAACATGGTCTGGCCGGCCGGGCTGCGCGCCTGAATGCGCATCCCGTAATCCAGATACAACTCAAACGGGTTGGTGGCGATCGCGAGATCACCCAATCGAATCGCGTGCAGTTCGACAGCATAGCGCTTCGCCCCGTCCTTCGACTGTCCATCGTAACGCTCCACCGTTCGCTTGTACCAATTTTTACGCGCAGGCTCGCCGCCCACAAGTTTCTCTTTGGCAGCCAGCGCCGCGAGTTGCTGCTTCGCGGTCGCGTACTCTTGATCGGTGATATTCCTGACGGGCAGACCAAACCGTTCCACGCGGTGCGCAAACACAACATCTGCGCGCACATCACTCTGCACAACCTCCCATGTGGATTCGTACGCATCGATCACCCTGCGCGCCACCTCCTGACGCCGACTCAATTTACGCATCTGTTCCATGCGCGCCTCGGCAGGCTTGCGCAACATGGGGCGCGGCACAAGATCGCCAGCCGGACCGCAGAGCCCCAGCACGACAAACTCTTCGCCGAACCGCTGACGCAACCCGTCACGCACATCACCCCAGAAATCCGCGTGGACCCGCGACAAGCCCTCGTCGACTTGAGCCGGACACGCCACCGCGATCATCGTTGCCAGCGGCCGCCGGTCGGCATTCAGGAAAAAGACCATATCAACGGCATGGTCTTCGCCGCCTTCGAGCCCGAGGAACTCCGGTTTAGCCGTCGTTCCATACATCACGGATGAGCCGTCCGCATACGTCGCCCTGCGGTTCTGACTGGTCACCGCATGCCCCAGCCCCCACGCCACCGATCCGCGCGCGCGCCCATCCCACGCTTTCGCCGCCGCTGCCGCCACCCGGTCAAAGAAAAAGGCAACGTATTCTTCAGGCGGCATCGCGTTACCCAAATCGTCGTACCACCCCTGATCAAGCGCAGGTCCCGTATGCGTGTGCGTAGCGGTCAAGAAGAGCTTCCCGGTATCAAACCCTTTCAGCCGATCTCCCAAATACGCGCGCAACCGCTGCTGAATGTCCTGCGGCACATAACACACGTCGCAGGCAATCATCATCGCACAATCGGTCGCCTGACCGTTTTCGCGCGCTTCAATCGCCAGCACATTCGCTTTGCAGCGGCTCAGAACCTGTTTGGGATCGGCCACGCGAACATGGAACTGTCCGGTCAACGAGACCGGACGATCCGGCGTGATGTCGGCTTCCGCCGC
>DAOTMQ010000278.1:0-3759 GCA_035450385.1 Kiritimatiellia bacterium
TCCTCGGTGGGCCCCACATTGAGCGTTTCGATATTGTAGCCGCGCCCCGAGATCAGCCCCACGATACGCGCCAGCACACCGGGTTGATTCTCCACAAGACAATTGATGATATGCTTCATACTTTTCATCCGGATGTTCAAACGTTAAAGACCTCAATCCCCTCGCCGCCTACACCGTGCGGTTGATGATCTCCGCCACATGTGCGCCGGGCGGGATCATGGGGAACACATTGGCCTCGGGTGCTACGATGCACTCGATCACCCACGTTTTGCCGCTGGCCAACGCCTCGCGCAAGGTCGGGCCGACCTCCTCTTCCTTAAGGACCCTCCGGGCACACGCGCCGTGCGCCTCGGCCATCTTGATGAAGTCCGGCAGATAGCCCGATGTCTCCGCAACCTGTTCGTTGGGCGCGCGGCCCTTCTGGCTGAGCACCACACCCGAGTAGCGGCGATTGTAAAACAATTCCTGCCACTGGCGCACCATCCCGAGGAACCCGTTGTTAAGGATAACCACCACGACCGGTATCTGATGCTCCACCGCCACCACGAGTTCTTGAAAGTTCATCTGCACGCCGCCGTCACCGGTCACACAGACCACAGGCGCGCCGCGCCGCCCGAACTGCGCACCAATCGCGGCCGGCAACCCGAAGCCCATCGTGCCGAGGCCACCTGATGTAATGAAGTTGCGCGGACGCGTGTAGCGGAAAAACTGCGCGGCCCACATCTGGTTCTGGCCCACGTCGGTCACCACCACTGCCTTGCCCTCACTGACCGCATCGATTTGCTCGATCACAAACTGCGGCATCAGCGCATCATCATTCTTCGGGTAGGTGAACGGGAAGCGCTCCTTCCAGCGGTTCACCTTCTCAAGCCATTCGGTGTGCTCGGCCTGCTTCACGAGCGGCAACACTGCCTCCAGCACCGGCTTGACATAACCATGCACGCCGAGGTCGGAGCGCACGCTCTTGCTGATTGAAGAGCGGTCGATATCGATGTGCACGATGGTCGCTTTGTTCGCAAATGCCGAGATCTTGCCGGTCACCCGATCGTCGAAACGCGCACCGGCCGCGATCAGCAGATCGCAATGATCCACCGCATAGTTGGCGGCCACGCTGCCGTGCATGCCCAGCATGTGGAGCGAGAGCGGATCGGTCTCCGGGAAAACACCGAGCGCCATGAGCGTCGTGGTCACGGGAATGTTGGCCTTGTGCGCTAACTGCGCGAGCGCCTCAGCCGCGTTGCCGCTGATCGCGCCACCGCCCACGTAAAGCAGCGGCCGCGATGCGTTGTTAATCAACTCGGCAAACTGCGCGATCTCCGCCTCGTTGATTGGCACATCAGGACGGTAGGAGCGCATGGTCACTGTCTCGGGCGTCAGTGCCGCCGTCATCTGCTTCTGGACGTTCTTGGGGATATCGATCACCACGGGGCCGGGCTTACCTGTCGTGGCGATATAGAAGGCTTTGGCGATGATACCGGGCAGATCGTCCGCACTGCGCACAAGGAAGTTATGCTTGGTGACCGGGCGCGTGATACCGACCACGTCGGCCTCCTGAAAGGCGTCGTTGCCGATCATGTCGAGCGCCACCTGTCCGGTGATACACACCAACGGAACGCCGTCCATATACGCTGTGGCCAGACCGGTCACGGTATTGGTGGCGCCGGGGCCTGATGTCACCAGACAACACCCCGGCTTGCCGGTGGCGCGGGCATAGCCGTCCGCCATGTGGACGGCACCCTGCTCGTGGCGCGAGAGGACGAAATTGAACGGCGCCTCGTAGAGACAGTTGAAGATATCGAGGACAGCGCCCCCGGGATACCCGAAGAGCACCTCGCAATCCGCCTTGATCAATCCATCGACCACGCACTGTGCGCCCGATCTGAATGGCTGCTTCCCTGCGGATGACATGTCTGTATCTGTCTTGTCCTTCATACTTCCCTCATTTGCTTGCGGTCCCGAATACGCAAAAACCCGCCGCGGTTTCCGCCGGCGGGTTTCTGTTCACAAAAGCACTTGTCCAGTCGCCTAGTTATGAACCCGCACGGCACGCCAACAATACAGCGTCCGCAACCAGCCCGATAACGGGTAGGCCGTTCACAACCACGATAATGGAACTTTGCGCTTTCATCAGTGTCGGGGATATTAGCGGATCATAGTCGAAGCGTCAATGCTCAAGTGTAAGTGGCTGCAATTCAGACAAACCTGACAACGCCTCCAAAAAACTTCGCGATCTTCTTACCTTCGTGGTAAAACAACCCGTTTTTTATTGGCCTTATCGGCCGATAAGGCGCTAATGTCCTCACTCAACGCGCTTGATCCTGAAAAATGCGCGTACGCGCCCATTGCGCGGAACGCGCACCTCGGTGTGGGTGCCGGAGCCTGCCATGAACGGCGCCATTGCAAACGGCGCCCAGCCCTTGGCCGTCGGCGCGCTCACAATCTCCGTCCGCCAGGTGACGAGGTCAGTGCTGACCTCGACCTGATAGCGCCGGCCGGGCTCTGTATTGAAGCGCAGCATGACATGCTGCAAATCGAGCCGGACCGCATCCACCTTCAGAGAATCGACCGCCACAGGGGTCAGCGAGAGATGCACGTTGCCGACCTCGTCGATCACCTTGAGGTAATACGCGCCGCCCGCCGACAGCCCGTTCGCAACGACGGAGTAGGCGTTCGCGCCCTCGCCTACAACAAGCCAGGCGGGCACGCGGCCGACCTCGACCCAGTCATTATCGATCCACGCGTAGATCACGATATCGCCGCACCCGGCCTCGTCCACCGTCCAAAACTGGATCGTCACGCCTCCCGGCGTGGCGTGCAGGAGAATGTCGATCGCAGTCGACAGCGGATGAGTGATGAACCCGAAGTTCAGCGTTTCGGCCGGACGCTCTTTCAGCACCCCTTCGCCGGAGAACACGGTGTGGACAATCACGGCTTCATCATCACCATAGTTAACCGCCCGGTTGCGCCGCTCGTCGCCGTACGCCGCATGGCTTTCCGCAGGCACGTCGATCAGTGTCGCGCCCACCCGCGAGACCAGCACCGATACGACGCCCGGCGGCACCCCGCTGAACTCGTAGTAGCCGACCTCGTCGGCGTTGGTCAGGGCAAACTCCTTGCCGTCCACCAGCAGGCGCACGAGCACGTTGGTGACCGGCGCGTCACCCATGTTGCGCATCAGGTCGTCGTTTTTGTCCAGGAACACGTGCCCCCTGACCACGGCGGGCAAGGTGTCCAGGAAGTTGTTGTTCGCCGAACGCCCGCCATCGGGCAGCGACACCACGATGCTGTTGTCGTTTGTGCCGTCGGCGTCCATCGTGCTGGACCAGTCCGGCAGGTCGGTCTGGACAACCACATAGTCGCCCGGCGGGAGGTTATCGAAGGTATAGCTGCCGTCGGCCGCCGTCGTGGTCTCGGCGACAACCACACCGTTGGTGGTCTTAAGCGTCACGGTGACACCTTCCAGCCCGGCCGCCCTATCCGCTTCGTCAAAAATGCCGTCACCGTTCAGGTCTTGCCAGACGTGGCCGTCAATCGTACCTGAACGCGCGTCAAAGAAGTCCCGCCCCGCCACGTTGGCACCAGCGCTGACGCTCACGGAGATCTGGTTGTCGTTCGGGGGAACGACATCACCGGTGCTGATGTAGCCCGGCAGGTCGCTCTCGACCACGATATAATCGCCGGCGGGCAGGCCACTGAAAGCGTAACCGCCGGTGTTGTCGGTATACGTCTGGCTCAATGCCTTGTCGCCAGCGTCGAGCT
>DAOTMQ010000279.1:0-3660 GCA_035450385.1 Kiritimatiellia bacterium
TGAGGTTGTCAACGGACAAAATCATGCCGATCAAGTAAAAATCGCTTAGACTCGGGTCCAAGCACCCTTTTTCTTCGAGCTTTCGACTGCGGCTTTGAGGAACTTCATGCCGAGCACGCCTTCGTCCACGCCAGGGTGGTCGTAGGCGGGCGGTACGTTCTTCTCGCCCTTGATCTTGCGGATCTTACGCTCGAACGAGGTGTGCAGGTTGCCCAACGCCTCGAGGAAATCCTCGTGGTGCCCGGCCGGGATACGGCCGTAGGATTTGAGCACGTCCGGCACTTCCTTGGTCGGCGCGTTCTGGAAGTAGGTGACGCGCGTGGTGCCGTCGTAGTAGTGGAGTTCCTCGGCGTTCTCCTGGAACCACTCGAGCGAGCCGGTCTCGCCGAAGAGGCGGAAGCCGTTGTCGTTCTTGTGGCCGATCGCGATCTGCGAGGCGATCAGAACCAGCGTGCCGCCGTTGGAAAGCTTGCCGAAGACGTTGAAGTCGTCGTCCAACTTGCGGCCAGGAATGGCAGTCAACAACGCTGAGACTGACTTGAGTCCCAAGCCGGTGGTCCAAAGGGCGTTGATGAGCGCATGGGTGCCGATGTCGCCGCCGCAGCCGGAGATGCCGGACTTCTTGGGATCGGTGCGCCATGATGCCTGCTGGTTGCCTTCCTTTTCGGCGAGTGTCGCTAGCCAACCCTGATTGTAGTACGTCTCGATCTTGCGGATCTTGCCGATCTTGCCCTGTTTGACCAACTCACGCGCCAGCATCATCTGCGGATGGCCGGTGTAGGTGTGGGAGAGAGCGAACGGCACCTTGTTCCTCTTGGCTCTGACCGCCTTCTTGATCGCCATGGCTTCTTCAACCGTGTAGCACATCGGCTTTTCGCAAAGGACCGGCAGGCCGGCGTTGATGCAGGCGAGCGCCTGCTCGGCATGCAGGAAGTTCGGCGTGACGATCGTGACGTAGTCCAGCTCGAGCTTGCCGGCTTGCCAATCCGCGATCATGGCTTCGTAATCGGTGTAGCCTTTGATGCCCCACTCGTTGGCGAATTTTGCGCTGAGTGCGGGATCTTGGTGAAGTGCGCCCGCGACGACTTCGCGCGTGGCGTCCAGAGAGATTGCGCGTTGGTGGACCTTACCGAAGAAACCACCGCCGCCGCCGATCATGCCTACTTTTAGCTTCGTCATACTGTCAATTCCGTATTCAGTGTGAGATGCGGAAAAACCTCCGTGGGGTCCTCACCGTATGCCGACTCGCACAGTGATTGATGCCAGTATACGCCTAAATGTGTTTTCTCCGCAAGGCTAAACCGCCGGACGAGGGCGCCCGGCGGAGTTGTCATTTAGGGTTTAGGATTTAGGAGTTGGGATTTTTCCGCTTCTGAGATGTTCTGAGTCAAAAACTTTCAACGTCCAACGCTCAACGCTCAAATAAAAGTTTGGACGGGGATGGGACGATACCGATACCGATCCCGATACCGATAGCGATACCGATAGCGATAGCGATCCCGATACCGATCCCGATACCGATAGCGATACCGATAGCGATACCGATAGCGATACCAATTAACTTTGTGAGAAAATCGGGTTGTTTATGGAGGCGGGGCGGGATACACTGTGGCACATGAAAAGTTTTTGTCTCGTAGGTGCGTCGGCTCTTTTGGGCGTGCTGGCGATCTGCGGTTGCGGTCGGCAGGACGGCGCTGCGGCGGGTGCCGCGAAGCCGATGCGGCTGACCTACAGTGTTTTTTTCCCGCCGACGCATGTGCAGGCCCGGCTGGCCGACGAGTGGGCCAAGGCTGTCGAGGCGCGTTCCGGCGGCAAGGTGAAGATCATGCTGTTCGCGGGCGGGGTGTTGACCAAGGCCGACCAATGCTATGAGGGCGTGGTGGCCGGCATATCGGATCTCGGTATGAGTGCCTTTGCCTACACGCGCGGTCGTTTCCCGTTGCTGGCGGGATTGGATCAGCCGGTGGGATATCCGGACGGCATCAGCGCTACACGGATCGCGAATGCGCTTACCGCCCAATTCGATCCGGCGGAACTGGAGGATGTCAAACTGCTCTATGTCCATGCGCACGGTCCCGGCATCCTGGCTTCGAAAAAACCGGTGACGGGGCTGGCCGATCTCAAGGGCATGAAGATTCGCGCCACTGGTTTCTGCTCAAGACTCGCGGAGAGTCTGGGCGGCTCGCCGATTAGCATGCCGCAGGGCGAGACTTATGAGGCGTTGCAGAAGGGGGTGGTCGAGGCGACCTTTTGTCCGGTGGAGACGCTCAAGGGGTGGAAGCAGGGCGAGGTGATTCAGAGCCTGACGGATTCGCGCTGCGTGGGATACACGACTACCTTTTTTGTGGTGATGAATAAGGAGAAGTGGGATGCGCTGCCGCCGGACATTCAGCGGATCTTTGAGGAGGTCTCGGCTGAGTGGGTGGATAAACACGGCCAGGCCTGGAACGCGGCGGACGCCGAGGGTCTCGCGTTTGTCAAAGAGTTGAAGCGTTCAATCATTGAGCTGAGTGCCGAGGAGCAGGCCGCGTGGACGGCGCGTGTGACGCCGTTGCTCACCGATTATGCCGCCCGCGCGGATGCGAGGAAGTTGCCCGGCACGGCTTTTCTGGAGGCTCTCAAGAAACAGGTGGCGGAAGCGCGCGAGGCGCACGGGAAGTAAAAATTATGCGAAAACCGGTAAGAATGCCGCTGGGGCCTTTCTGGCGAGCGGTGGTGTGGGTCGGATACGTCATGACGGCGATTTCGGTGATCGGTCTGCTGGCGATGATGGTGGTGACGTGCCTGGACGTGGTGCTGCGCGTGTGCGGCGTGCCGGTCAAGGGCGCGTATGATGTGGTACGGGTCGCCGGCGCGGTCACCATCGCGTGCGCGTTGCCGATGACGACTGCCATGAAGGGGCACGTCGCGATTGAATACTTCTTTCAACGCTTGAACCGGCGCTGGCGTCTCGTGGTGGACTCGCTGATGCGGCTGTTGATGATCGTCGGCTTTGCGCTGGCGGCGTATGAGTGTGTCGGCTACGGCGTGCGCTTTCTGAAGAGTGGTCAGGTGACCGATACGATCGAATTGCCAATCTTCTGGGTGCCGTGGCTGATGGCGGTCTCTTTTGCGGTCACGGCGGTGGTGGTCGTGTTTCATTTGATCTATCCGGGACGGGAGATGGTGCGGTCATGAGCCTGACAATGATCGGCGTTTTGGGGGTTATCGCGTTGGTCGTGCTGCTGGTGTGCAGCCTGCCGGTGGCGATCTCGATGGCGGTGGTGGGCGTGGTGGGGTGCGCGCTGATCATCTCGTTCAAATCGGCGCTGGCGTTGCTTTCTGCCGACCTGTACGATGTCTTTGCCAACTACAACCTGACCGTCATCCCGCTGTTTGTCTTCATGGGGCAGGTCGCGTTTCACAGCGGGATCAGCCGACGCCTTTTCGCGGCGGCGAACAGTTGGCTTTCTGGTCTGCGCGGCGGTCTGGCGATGGCGACGGTCGGCGCGTGTGCGGCGTTCGGCGCGATCTGCGGTTCGGGACCGGCCACGGCAGCGACCATGGCGGCGGTGGCGTTGCCAGAGATGCGGCGCTATAAGTACGACGATGCGCTGGCCAGCGGTACGGTCGCGGCGGGCGGCGGTCTGGGGATGCTGATTCCGCCCAGTGTGGTCTTTA
>DAOTMQ010000280.1:0-3621 GCA_035450385.1 Kiritimatiellia bacterium
GCGGCTTTTTTTTACGCCCACGGCTAGCGCATAGCCGGTCCCCCTTGGAGTGATTCCATGACCGAAGACGTATCGGGCGCGCAGCCCGAGGGCGATGTATTGCCCGAAAACGCGCAGACCGCCGAAGAGCAACACGCGGACCCGGCCCCCGCAGAGCAGCAGGAAGACAGCAAGCCGAAAGTCGATCCGGCAGAACGTCGCATCAATCGCCTGACCGCTGAGAAGTACCGCGAGCGGGCGCGGGCTGAGGCAGCAGAACGCGAACTTGCGTATCTGCGGCAACAGCAGGCGCCACAACAGCAGCAGGCGCGAGACGACGGACCGCCGAAGCTCGAGCAGTTCGACAGCTTCGACAGGTATTTGGAAGCCCGCGACACTTGGGTGACGGATCGCGCCACGCGAAACGCCGCCGATGCCGTCAACGGGCACCTGACGCAACGTCAGCAGGCCCAGATGCAGCAGCAGATGCAGGAGCGGTTTTCCACGCGTCTGCGCGAATTCCAGTCGAGCACGCCGGACTTCGAGGAGGTCATCGAGAGCGGGGATTTCATCCCCACGCCCGCCGTGACACACGCGATTTTCGAGTCCGACATCGGACCGCGCATCGCCTACTACCTCGCGCAACACAGCGAGGAAGCGCAGGCGATCACGCGCATGTCTCCCACTGCCGCACTCCGTGCGCTCGGACGCATCGAGGCAAAGCTCGAAGCCGAGCCGGTCAAGAAACCTGTTTCCGCTGCCCCCAAGCCTGTCGAGCCCGTTGGCGGCAAAGGCTCGGCGTCGAAAGACCCGGACCGGATGAGTACCGACGAATGGCTGGCAATGAGGGCGGCACAAGTTAGGAATCGTTAATCATGGCAAACACTCTCCTCACTCCGACCGCAGTGACCCGCGAATCTGCGCGCATCCTGCATCAGAAACTCAATTTCGTCGGCGCGTGCGACCGTCAATATGACGACTCGTACAAGAACGGCGGCGCAACGGTAAAGGGCAAGTTCGGCCCCACCCTGAAAATCCGCATGCCGAACGAGTACACGGTTCGCACGGGCCTTACCATGTCCGCGCAGGACACCAGCGAAAGCAGCGTCGATTTGACGGTTTCGACCGTGAAGGGCGTTGACATGTCTTTCACGTCGTCCGAACTCGCGCTTTCGCTGGACGATTTTTCTTCGCGGATCATCGAGCCGGCAATGTCCGTTCTTGCCTCGGCCATCGAAGCGGACGCGTTGAGCATGTATCAGGACGTTTACAACCTGGCGGATGGCGATACCGTTGCGTTCGGTTTCAACAGCGTTTCCGACGCAACGACGGGCCTGACGAAAATGCTTGCTCCGCAAAGTGATCGGTTCATGACCATGACGCCGGACCACTGCAACAAGTTCCGCAAGGACACGAAGGGGCTGTTCCACGACGGCGACAACATCAAGCAGCAGTACCGCGAGGGGATCATCGGCCGCACCTCCGGCTTCACCATGTACGAGAACACGCTGCTCGTTCCGCACACCACGGGTACCGCCGCGAAGGTCTCCGGCTATCTCGTCAATGGCGCATCGCAGACCGGATCCACGCTGGTTGTCGATACCGGCACAACCACGTTTCTCAAGGGCGATGTGATTACCATTGCCGGCGTGTTCCGCGTGCATCCCGAGACGAAGGCGACAACCTCCGACCTGCAGCAGTTCGTGGTTACTGCAAACAGCGGCGCGTCTGCGACCTCGCTTGCCATCTCTCCGGCGATCGTTACCTCCGGGGCGAAGCAGAACGTGTCCGGGTCGCCTGCAGACAATGCGGCGATCACCAAGGTCGGCGCGGGCGCAAGCGAAACCCTGAGCCAATCGCTCGCGTTCCACAAGAGCGCGTTCGCATTTGTCACGGCTGACTTGCCGCTTCCGGACGGCACCGATTGGGCGCGCCGTGAAGTGGTTGATGGCATCAGCGTCTCGCTTGTCCGCGACTTCAGCATCTCGGACCGTTCTTTCCCCTGCCGTCTTGACGTGCTGTACGGCTACAAAGCGGTTCGTCCGCAGTTGGCCTATCGCGTGCACAACGACGGCTAAGCAGTAGGCATTTCGGGGCGGAGAAATCCGCCCCATTTCTTTTCACTCGCAGGGGCAGCGATGCAGAAATATTTCAACACCGCAGCGGACAAGGAAGGGCGCGCAATACAAAGCGCTTCCGTCTTCGTCTATGAGGCCGGGACATCGGTTCTTGCCACCCTGTATGAAGACAACGGATCGACGATTACGACGAACCCGGTAACGACCGATTCAAACGGCCTGTTCGAGTTCTACGCCGAGGACGGTCGCTACGATCTCGCCATCGTCAAGTCCGGCTATGCCACGGTCAATATCGTGGATCTGCTGTTGGATGACACATCGAGCGGCGGGCTGTCTGGTACAGGCCTCACGCTCACCGGCACGGGCGGCAGGATCAAGGGCAACTTCACCGCAGCCGCATTGATCGACCGTCACTGTATTCAGACGACGACTGCGAACGGCATTACCAACGTTCCGATTATCCCGGATGGCACAGGGGGCCAGTCTGGATTCTCGGTGCATAACGCATCCGATCCGGATAACGCCGGATATGGTCAAGTGGCAATTGACGCGACGAAGGTGGCGTTCGTCAGCAGCAAGAAGGGAACCGGCGCCTATCTGCCGGCGCAATTCTTCACCAGCGACTTGCAGCGGCTGGAAATCGACGTGAACGGCAGTATTGCGCCGGGCACGGCGGCACTCGCCACCAACGCAACAAGCGGCTTCATCTACATGACGACATCGGCCGGCGCACCGACCGGCGTGCCCACGGCAAAGACCGGGCGTGTCGCCATCCACTACGACACCACGAACAACCGTTTTTACATCTACAACGGCGCCTGGCGCTCGGTGTTGCTGTCATGACGATTATTCTCTCCGGCACCGGCCGCACCGTAACGGTCGGCAACCTCATCCGCCGCGCGCTGCGCCTGATCCGCGTGATCGGCGAGGGCGAGACGCCGAGCGCGCAGGAGTACAGCGATTCCGTCGAGGCGCTTAACGCCATGCTGGATTCGTGGCGCAACGACAGGCTGACGATCTACGCCATCAAGGCGCACGATTTCACACTGACCGGCGCGGCTTCCTACAGCATCGGCCCGGCGCAGACCTTCGATACCGTCACGCCGGTCAAGGTCGATGGCGCCCGCTACACGACCGGCGGCACCGAATACAGCGTCGAGGTGATCGAGCAGCCGCAATGGGCGGCGATTGCGGTGAAGGATCTCGCCGGCAGTCTGCCGAGCGTCGCCTATTTCGAGCGCGGATCGCCGTATGGCCGCGTCTCCCTGAATCCGGTCCCGTCATCCGGCACGCTGACGCTGGACCTGCGGCAGCCGTTCGACAACTACAGCAACGTCGCTGACGAGGTGCGCTTGCCGGCCGGTTACGAGCAGGCGATTGCCTTCAATCTCGCCGTCATGCTGGCGCCGGAGTTCGGCAAGGAAGCCACGGCGACGGTATTCAAGATTGCCGACGACAGTCTGCGTGCGCTCAAGCGCATCAACTCGCCGCGCCCGGTGGCGTGCATGGAAATCGGGCACTTGGGCGCGCGTGCCTACTACGACATTACGAGGGGTGAATGATG
>DAOTMQ010000281.1:0-3531 GCA_035450385.1 Kiritimatiellia bacterium
ATGCCAGCTCTAACTTGGTGGTCTGTCACAAGTTCACCGACGGGTCTACTTTTACGCTTACGAACAGTGTTTTCGACGCTATAACCATTGATCCCGAGCAGTGGTACCGCCTCACGATCAAGCTGGCAGTTGATGCCACCTTTCAGACGCCAGCCCTCGAGATCTATCTGGATGGAACCAAGCTGACCCATGCCAACGGCGCGGTAGACGAGAATACCTTCACCGGTGGTTCCTTTTTCTTCGCGCTGTCGGCTGGTGGTACGGGCGGCGGCAATTCCGACCTCAATCAGGTCTCCTTCCAGGGTACTGGCTATGTGGATGATCTGGTCGTCGCGGATTATCACACGCCCTTCGGCGGCGGCGCGGGTCTGACCCTCACGCTGGTCTTCAACGACAATCTGCTGAACGTGTTCGATGTGAATGATGCAGGTGTCGCGTCGAACGCGACCATCACCAGCGGTGCCACACTGAAGATCTATACCGAAGACTGGTACCAGATCAACAGCATCGGCGGCGATGGCATCGAGTGGATTGGCGATACGCCAGGCGAGTTGGTTACCAACGTGACCGGTACGATTTCGGCGGATGTCGCCGGCCGTACGGCCACGATCGAAGCTGGCCTGTACACCGGCACCATCCAGACCGGTCTGACCGGGACGTATGCGACGGTTCCGGCTGACAAGTTGGCTTCATGGGCCGTCGCCAACAGCCTGACCTTGGCGGATGTCGTTGCGAATGCCGCAGACTATCTCGACAACTACCTGATGAACGTTGGTGTGGGTGTCGACACGGGGATTGAAATCACTTCAATCGTCTATGATCCGACCACTGAGAAGGCGAAGATCACAGTCGAAGCGACCGACCCGAATGTGAACTTCAATGGTTTGAACGGTACGCTGACGGTGTGGACCAGTGACGATCTGACCACGCTGGGCTCGACTACGGGGTTCTCCCGTCAAATCAATGAGGCTGGCACGGTGGCTACGTTTGTAGTAGACGAGGTAGCCGGCAAGTTTATCCGGGCGCGCGTGGAGTAAGCACGATACCCCGATAACGACTGTCTGATTTAAGACGACATGCGGAGCCTGCGGCATTGCCGCGGGCTCTGCTGTTTTTTCTCTCGCTTGTCTCATTCAGACCGACGTGATACGATACCCCTGAACTCAATTCATCTTTTACTTTCACTCATCAGGGGAGAAATCATGAGCACGATCAACGTTTCACGGCGTCACTTTCTAGCCGGAACGGGCGCCGCGCTGGCCGTTCCGACCATTCTGTCATCCGGATGTGTCAGCGCCAAAGGCGTGACCGCGCGTCGTCCGCTGCCGTCCGAACGCCTCAACGTTGGCTTTATCGGTTACGGCACGATGGCGCACGACAACATCGGCAACTTCCTGAATAACGACCGGGTGCAGGTCGTCGCGATCGCCGACTGCAATAAGGAATCCGGCCTGTACGGTTACCGCGCTGAGCGGCAGGGCGGTCGCGAGCCGGGCCGCCGTCGCGTCAATGAGTTCTATGCCAAGAAGCTGAACCGTCCGGATTACAATGGTTGCGCGGTGTACAGTGACTTCCGCGAGCTGTTGAATATGGACGGCCTGGACGCCGTGGTGATCAGCACGCCCGACCACTGGCACGCGATCCAGGCGATCTGGGCCGCGCGCAAAGGCAAGCACATCTACTGCCAGAAACCGATGACCCTCTGCATTGCCGAGGGGCGTGCGATGGCCAATGAGGTCGCGAAGGCAGGTATCACATTCCAAACCGGCTCGCAGCAACGCTCGGACAACTACTTCCGCATGGCGTGCGAGTTTATCCGCAACGGCCGCATCGGCAAGTTGCAAAAGATCATTGTGGGGCTACCGGGCGGTCACAGCCTTTTCGGCAAGACCGGCGCGGATGCGAGTCTGGATCCGCTGCCCCAGCCGCCGCCGCACGTTGATTTCGACATGTGGCTCGGTCCGGCCAAGAAGCGCCCGTTTATTCCTGGCTTGCACAATCCCCTATCTTGGCGCGCTAACCTCGACTACTCCGGGGGCATGATTACCGACTGGGGCGCGCACCATCTCGACATCGTACAGTGGGCGCTCGGTAAAGACGATAGCGGTCCAGTGGCGATCGAGAACCTCGAGAGTGATCTACCGCCGGTCGATGCGGTCTTCAACACTGCCGCGAACTACAGCTTCGAGGTGGTTTATGCTGAGGGTACACGCGTCTTTGTCTCGAACAAGAATCCCAACGGCGTGCGTTTCATCGGCGAGGGCGGCAAGGAGATCTTCGTAACACGCGGCAAACTGGAAATGAAGCCGCAAGAGCTGATCCGCGAGAAGATCCAAGAGCACGAGATTAACCTCTACAAGAGCGGTCAGCACGAGCGCAACTTCATCGATTGTGTGTACAGCGGCGAGCCGACTATCACGACCTGTGAGATTGGGCACCGTTCCATCTCTATCGCCCACTTGGCCAATATCGGCCTGCGTTTGGGACGCAAGCAAGTCAAGTGGAATCCCAAGACTGAGCGTTTCGTGAACGACGCCGAGGCTGACAAACTGCTCTCTGCACCGATGCGCGGTGCATGGACGCTGAACATGAAGGTGTAAATGGCACAAGAGTGGAACATCCGCCCGCGTGGCCATGTTTGTTCGGTCTGCGCGCAGCCGTTTGCCGATGAGACGCCTTGCGTCTCGGTGCTGCGCGAGGCCGAAAACACCTATGAGCGGCTGGACTACCACCCTGTCTGCTGGCAGGAATTGGTACGCGACTGGGAGCCTTTCAGCATCTGGGAGGGTGTTTACGAAGCGCCTCCCCCACCGCCGGAGAAAGACGAGCCGCTCAAGAAAGAGACGGCTGAAAGCCTATTGCGTCGCCTGATCACACTCGAAGATCCAGCGATGCAGAATGTCATGTACGTGCTGGCCGTGATGCTGGAGCGCGGCAAACAGTTGGTCGAACGGGACGCCAAACCCCACGAGAGCGGCGGCATCTTGCGCGTGTACGAACACAAGAAGAGCGGTGATACTTTCGTGGTGCTCGATCCGCGCTTGCGGCTCGACCGTCTCGACGAAGTTCAGCAGCAAGTGGTCGCTCTATTGAGTGGAACACAGCACTTGTAGGCGACGGGTGCAAAGGGCTGATAAGGTTTCGAGTTTCATTACTTGCGGAGCGCCGGGAGGGGCTAGCGTCTGCTTGCCCGGCGGCGTAAACACCGCCCACAGAACCGGACGCGCATTTTGTGTAGGGGCCGAAGATGCAAATCGATATTCTGTTGAAGGGCGGCACGGTCATAGACGGCACAGGCGTGCCGTCGCACGTGGCGGATGTCGGAATACAACGCGACCGCATCACGGCGATCGGCGATCTGGCTGCGGCCAAGGCGGATCGGTGTATCGACGCCACCGGAATGGTTGTCGCGCCGGGCTTTATCGACGCGCACGCGCACTCGGACGCCTATCTGCTACTGGAGCCTGACGCGCCCAGCAAGCTCGCGCAGGGTATCACCACCGAAATCAACGGCCAGTGCGGCGGCTCGGC
>DAOTMQ010000282.1:0-3495 GCA_035450385.1 Kiritimatiellia bacterium
CCGGTGTGTTGCGCGTCACTGACCGCTCACGCTTCACAACGAGTTTCAACACCGGCATCGGTTCGGCCAAGGGCTTCGGCTTCGGCCTGCTGATGCTCCAACCGTTACACTGAACAAACAAAGAAAGGTATCAACCATGAACATGATCGAACTCCACATGCTGCACTCCTTCCCTGTGACCTGTCTCAACCGCGATGATCTCGGCGCACCCAAGTCTGCCGTGTTCGGCGGAGTGACACGCGCCCGTGTCTCCAGTCAAAGCTGGAAGCGTGCGATACGGGAGATGGCGGCGCAGGATGATCAAGCCGGACACTTCTTTGCGGGGCAAAGAACACGCTATGTTGTCACTGCACTGAAAGAATGCTTTAGCGCAAAAGGTGCTGACGAAAAAAAAGCCATGACTTTGGCTAGGTTGACGGCTGATGCTGTCGGCAAGCTCGATAGCTTGGAGAAAGGGAATGTAAAAACACTGCTCTTTTTCTCCCCTGAAGAATTGGCTGCTGTCGTCGATGCCGTATGGGCTCTCAATCTTGACGATAAGCTTCTGGCTGCGGCCGAAAGCAGTGAGAAAAAGGAAAAAGACAAGGCAGAAAAAGAATTGGCCAAGTCGATCAGTAAAGCGACAAAAGCGCTGGCTACGGCGGTCAAAGACGCTGCGGATATTGCGATCTTCGGGCGCATGGTCGCGGATGACCATACCCTCACGCTGGAAGGAGCGGGGCTTTTTAGCCACGCGCTTTCGACGCACTCAGCATCTAACGAACTGGATTTTTTCAGCGCCGTGGATGACGCAAAAAAGGACGCGGAGGATGCAGGTGCGGGGCATATCGGAACCATCGAGTTTAACTCGGCTTGTTACTACCGGTATGTCGGCATCAATCTTGACCTGCTCTTCAACGATGAGGATCATCTGAAACATTTTACGGCAGAGGAGCGGAAAGAGGTCATCAAGGCTTTCCTTCGCGCCGCGATTATGGCTGTGCCGAAGGCGCGTAAAAACAGCATGTTCGGGTTTAATCCTCCGGCCTATGTGCTCGGTGTGAGGCGTGCCGGACAGCCGATCTCGCTCGTGAATGCCTTCGAGAAGCCGGTGGCGGCCGATAAGGATGGCTATGTGAAACCCTCTGAGGCGGCGCTTAAAACGCACTGGGCTAAACTGAAGGAGCTTTATTGCCTCAAGACGGAAGTGGAGAGTGAATTGCCGCCCGATAATCTGGATACGCTGATCGACAAGCTGCTGGAGAATCTGGCATGAGCGGGCGTCTCTATCTCGCGCTCTACTTCGACGCGCCGCTGCAAAGCTGGGGTTACGCGAGCAAGTTCGACCGCCGGACCACGCTCGCGCATCCCACCCGCAGCGGTGTGATCGGGCTGCTCTGCGCCGCCAGTGGCGTGGATCGCACCGACACCGAAAGGCTCCAGCATTTGGAGGAGGCGCTGGAGATTGAGGTGTATGCCTTCCAGCAGGGTAGCCGCTTGACTGACTATCACACGGTCGGTGGGGGGTATGACCCCAGTCGCGATCAGCGTGACCGTCTCAAGGTTTGCCGCAAGGCTTCCGGTGGGACGGGGGCTACGGTTCAGACCTACCGCGAGTATCTGGAGGATACGCGGTGCGGCGCGGTGGTGTCTGGAGAGGCAGGGCTGATCCGCGAGCTTGCGGGGCATGTGGAGAATCCGGTCTGGGGCATCTGGCTCGGGCGTAAGGCGTGTGTGCCCGCCGCGCGCGTGTTCGAGGGTGTGCATGCGGACTGCGCGTCCGCTGTGGCCGCGCTCAGTCAGGCAGCGGGAGGGGGCTCGCCGATACGTGTCGTGCGCACTGCCGAGACCTTTGAGGAGGGTACCGACACGCTCATGGATCGGCCTCGGTGTTTTGACACCAACGCGCGTCAATTCGCCCCGCGACGCATTTGCGTAGACACGGAGTGAGCCCTCATGCCGATCTTTGAGAAACCGCCGCTGGAGACCCTGACGCCCGCGCGCGAGCGCTGGACGCCGCTCTATCTCGAGCACGGGCGTATCGAGGTGGATGACTCCAGCGTCAAGTGGATCGGCGCGGACCGGACGGTCATGCGTTTGCCGGTGGCGTCGCTGAGCGTGCTGATGCTCGGGCCGGGCACGACGGTCACGCATGCCGCCATGAAAGCCTGCGCCGACTCCAACACCCCGGTCTGTTGGGTCGGCGCGGAAGGCATGCGGTTTTATGCCTTCGGCGTCACGCCCACTCACGACAACGAACGGGCCAGGAGGCAGGCCGAGATCGCATCGTCGCCCAAAAGACGCGATGTGGTGGCGCGCCGCATGTTTGCGCGCCGCTTCCCGGACGTGGACGTGGGGGACGTGGCGCTGAAAGAACTGCGCGGCATGGAAGGCCGACGCGTCAAGGCGCTCTACGCCGAGATGGGGCTGAAATACGGGGTCTCATGGAAAGGTCGCAACTACGATGCGAACAACTGGGAGCTTGCTGACACGATCAACCGTGCTGTCTCTGCGGCTAACGCCGCGTTGTATGCGCTAACGACCGCCGTGGTCTGCTCGATGGGCTATCTGCCGCAGTTGGGCTTTATCCACAGGGCATCCACATTGCCCTTTGTGTTCGACATCGCGGACATGTACAAACCCGAGACGACGCTGCCTGCCGCTTTTGAGACTGTGAGCCTAAACCCAGAAGCTGCCGAGGAGGAGACGATCGCCCGCCTCAAGTTTTTCATCGAGAACACCAAGCTACTCAAGAGGATGCCTGTCGATATCGGCAAACTGTTGGAGGGGGCATGACGGTCATTATCGCCAACGATACGCCGCCGGCAATCAGAGGCTTGTTGAAGCGTTGGTTTATCGAGCCGCGCCCCAATGTGTTCGTCGGGTCCGTCAACGCCAGAACCCGCAACAACACGCTGGCCTATATCCGTCGGAACGCATCCGGCTTAGGGTTGCTGGTCATCTATGATGACGACAGTTCGCAAGGGTTCGCTATCGAGGTGTCGGGGGACACCAAGCGCAGACCGGAGCGGCGTTGCGGGCTGGAGTTGATTGCGGAAACCTGGGACGAGGAGGATACGGGCGAGTGCTGACGCGATCCTTCTGCTGTTTTCGAGGATTATCAGTCGAAGCCGAGGCCATGCTTTGGCGCAGGGGGTGTTTGAGTTGGCGGCATCTTGGTATCGAAGCGCGGCGTGTGTTGTCGCCGGCCAAGAGCGCTTCCGTCATTGAGCAGCTTCCTCTTTTCAAAACAGCTTTGGAGGCGCGATCCGCCGATTTTTTTGTCGGCAGACTGCCTGCGGGGCATCGGCTACGGATTTTTCCCGCGTTCGTGCAGGATGCGGCTTTTTTGGACATTGAAACAACGGGGCTGTCGCGTCAGGCGGTCGTCACGGTCATCAGCGTCCTGCAAAACGGGAAGATGCAGACGTTCGTTCGCGGGCGCAATTTGCATGATTTCATCCAAGTGTGGCAAGGGATGCGCGTCGTGCTGACTTTCAACGGGGCGTGTTTCGA
>DAOTMQ010000283.1:0-3495 GCA_035450385.1 Kiritimatiellia bacterium
TGATTTTCAGGATTGAATAACATCATGTTAATCATGTAATCATGTCCTAAACTTACTCCATGATTTTTTCGTGGCGAAGCCACGCGGCAGGCTAACTCCTAAATCCGCGCGCTGCGAGGCTGCGCGGCCGCGCGGGTTTCGAAGAGCTTGTGCTCGATGCTGTCCAGCAACGCTTGCCACGACGCCTCGATAATGTTTTCGGAGACGCCCACAGTGCTCCACTGGCGTGTGCCGTCGCCGGACTCGATCAGTACGCGCGTCACCGCCCGCGTCGCCTCTTCCGGATCAAGGATGCGCACCCGGTAGTCCGTCAAAGCGATCTGCTCGATCTCAGGATAGAAGCGCGTCAGGGCCTGGCGTAGCGCCGCGTTGAGCGCGTCAACCGGACCCTGCCCTTCGCCGGCCGTCAGCCCGGTCACGCCGCCGACCTTGATCTTGACCGTGGCTTCAGAGAGGCACGGCTCTTCGTTGCCGCGCTTCTCGACAATCACGCGGAAGCCCTCTAACTCGAAGAAGGGATGGTGCTGGTTGAGCACTTTCTGCAGCAGGATCTTAAAGGAGCCATCCGCCGACTCGTAGGAATAGCCCTGCTCCTCGCGCCGCTTGACCTCGTCCAGAATCGCCCGCGCCCGCTCTTTGTCCAATCCGCTGAAATCGGTGCCCAGTTCGGCGGCCTTCATCATCACGTTGGACGCGCCCGACAGCTCGGAGACCAGTACATGGCGCTGGTTGCCCACCGCCTCGGGTGCGATGTGCTCGAAGGTGCGCGTGTTTTTCTGGATGGCGTTGACATGCGCGCCGGCTTTGTGGCTGAAGGCCGAGCGTCCCGTGTAGGGCTGACGCGGGTCCGGCCGCTGGTTGGCCAGATCGTCGGTCACCAGTGAAACCTCGCGCAACCGGCGCAGCCGCTCGGCGCCCACGCACTCAAACCCCATCTTCAGTTCGAGCGCGGGGATGATCGTGGTCATGTTGGCGTTACCGGTGCGTTCGCCGTAGCCGTTGATGCAGCCCTGCACCTGACGCGCGCCGGCACGTACCGCCTCCAGCGAACAGGCCACCGCCAGCCCGCCGTCATTATGCACATGGATGCC
The DNA here is from genome assembly GCA_035450385.1 of Kiritimatiellia bacterium. Lineage (GTDB taxonomy): Bacteria > Verrucomicrobiota > Kiritimatiellia > RFP12 > UBA1067 > DUPH01. The sequence goes on from DAOTMQ010000283.1 coordinate 1,092, forward strand.
GACCTGTGCGTCGGGCAGTGCCGCGCACACCGCCTGCGTGATCGCGAAAACCTCGTGCGGCAGACAGCCGCCATTGGTATCGCAGAGCACCGCGCCGGCGGCACCCTCGCGCACCGCCGCCCGCAGCGTGTCCAGCGCATACTCTGGATCATCCTTGTAACCGTCGAAAAAGTGCTCGGCATCAAAAAACACACTCCGCCCCGCCGCCCGCAGGAAACCCACGGTGTCGGCGATCATCTGCAGATTGTTTTCGCCGGTCGTGCGCAGCACATCGCGCACATGCATCAGCCAAGACTTGCCGTAGATCGTGACCCACTCGGTCTCCGCCGCCAGCAGGCCGGCGAGCTGCGGGTCGCCCTGCGCATCCAGATCCACGCGCCGCGTGCTGCCGAACGCGACGATGCGGGCGTGCGACAGTTGTTCCTTGCGGATATCGTCGAAAAATCGGCGGTCGCGTGGATTCGATCCCGCGAATCCACCTTCGATAAAATCGACCCCGAACTCGTCCAGCAGATGCGCGAAACGCACCTTGGCCGTATCCGAGAAGGAAATGCCTTCGCCCTGCGCCCCGTCGCGCAACGTCGTGTCGTAGAGGTAGACTTTTTCCATAGGCTTGATCCTGCGTCAGAAAAACGCTTTATAGAGCGCTTGCACGGCCTTGGCGCGTTGCTCGGCCTTCACGCCGAACATCATGCTGATTTCGGAAGAGCCCTGATTCATCATCTCAATGTTGACCCCGGCGTCGGAGAGCGCCCGGGTGGCCTTGGCCGCCATGCCCACCGTGTAGTAGAGCCCCTCGCCCACCACCATGATCAGCGCGTAGCCGCGCTCGACCAGCACGGCGTCGGGGTTGAGGTCGCGCTTGATACGCGCCACCACGCGGCACTCGCACTCCGGACTGAAGTTCTTGTCGCGGATCACCACGGAAACGTTGTCGATGCCGGAAGGCATGTGCTCGTACGAGACGCCTTCCCACTCCAGGATTTGCAGCAGGTGACGCCCGAAACCGACCTCGCGGTTCATCATGTATTTGTCGACGAAGATGTTGCAGAAGCCATCGTCGCTCGCGATGCCCACGACGCATCCCGCCAGCACGCGGCGCGACTGCACGATCATCGTGCCCGGCTCTTCGGGCCGGTTGGTGTTGCGCACGTTGATCGGCACACCGGCCTTGATCGCCGGCACGACCGCCTCATCGTGGAAGACGCCGAACCCGGCATAGGAAAGCTCGCGCATCTCGCGGTAGGTCATCACCGGTATCCCGGTCTTGACCTCCGGCACCAGACGCGGATCAACCGGATAGACCGAATCGACGTCCGTGAAGTTCTCGTAAACGCTGGCCTTGACCGCCGCCGCCAGAATCGCCCCGGTAATGTCCGAGCCGCCGCGCGGAAAGGTCGCCACCTTGCCCTCTTTGGTATAGCCGAAAAACCCGGGGAAGATCACCAGTTCCTCATGGTCGATCAACGTCTTGGCCAGATGTTGGTATGATTCGTCGAGCAGTTGCGCATTGCCGTAATCATTCGTCAGGTACATGCCGACGTCCTGCGGATTCATATAGGTCGCACGCGCGCCGCGTGACTGGAAGGCCTGAGCCACCAGCTTGGCGCTGTTGTCTTCACCAGCCGCCTTCATGCTGTCCATGAAGATACCGCGGTGCGACTTGTCGCTCGCCAGACGGAAGCGCAGGTCTTTTTCAATTTCGGCAATGATCCCGTCCGGCAGACCCAGATCGCGCTGGATTTCGGCATAGCGCTCCACGATGGCGGCGAGCGCCGCCTCGCAATCTTCGTCCGCCAGCGCCAGCTCGGCGCACGCAATCAGCAGATCGGTGACTTTGACGTCGTCCTTTGTGCGTTTGCCCGGTGCCGACACCACCACGATGCGGCGCGACGGATCGGCCAGCACGATGTCCACGATCTTGGCCACCTGCTCCGCATTGGCGAGCGATGTCCCGCCGAATTTACATACCTTCATCGCATCCTCTGTTTTCCACTACCGCAACCCCGTCTTCCGTTGCATCTCTTCCCGCCTTCCTTCTGCCGCTGAGACCATACGGAATACCGGCGTGTCTGTTACTTCTGCCGCCCGACACACGGTGCCAGTCGTTTGGGGCTGACATGATAGGGGAAACGCAAACATCTTGTCCAGCCTCAAGCACAGCCTCCAAAGAGGCGGTCATTGCATCGAACCGTCGCACAGCAGCACGATAAAAAGGATCAACAAGGCGGCCGCAAATGTCCAAAACCATAAGCATCCTTTTCGTGCTGAAAGTGTGTCTTGTTCCGGCAAAGGGCTCGGTGCCCCCTCAATGGGATCGTGTTTTTGTTGTCTTTCAGCACTCAAGTCCTTCATGTCGCTGTGAAGCCAGCGCTGCTTGTAGGCATGATTGTTGTCACGCGGC
>DAOTMQ010000284.1:0-3489 GCA_035450385.1 Kiritimatiellia bacterium
CTACTTGAAAAACAGCCAGCCGAGATCCTCGGGGTTTTCATTGCACAACCGGAGCCTGTAGGGCCACGGATCGCGTGCGATCCATGAGCGTTCACCGCCGCCTGACACATGCCGGACGTTGATCCGCAATGCGGCCGGTGCCGCAGCATCCATGCCGAGTGAGACAAAGGGCAGACGCATCCATCCCTGCCAGCCGTTGGCACCCTCCCGCGCGTATACATCGTGCTTATGCGAGTGTTGCGATAATTTTTCTCCCGAACCGGACATGTCATATCGGAGGCATGTCCAGAGACGGCGCGGCTCCAGCATCAACATGATCCGATCCGATTTATCCGCACCGTCATACACCACATAAAAGGCATCGCGGTCGTGGCAGACGGTCCAGCGGAAGTTTTTGGCGCCGGCCGTGCGCGGCGCGGGCTTCTCGCACACTTGCCAAGCCGTATCCTCAGGGAGACTTTTGGAAAGTTCGCGAGTCCGGTCGCCGATCTCACCGCAGTAACGCGAATGCAGCGACACACCGGCTGGCGTACGTCCGGCGTACACCGCGAACACATCCTTGCCGGAGGAGATCTCGCGTTCAAGCACCGGAATCTCTTTTTCGAGCACGTTCTTCAACTGGTTCATGCGCCAGCGGATTTTTTCAGGAAAGTACTTGTATCCCTCGGCCTCGGAGTGGAATCCTAGACGCGAGTCACGCTCACACAGGCTGATCAACTCCGTACCGCTTTTGTGCTCCTCCTCCACAATGCGCCGCATCTCCTTGAGGGTCACCAACTGTTTCTCCGGCGGCTCGTTCACCATGCGTTCGCGCAGATCATAAAACCGGAGAATGTTCAGACCGCTGCGGAACTGAATCCCCAGTGCCCGAGCCACACCGATGTCCAGCCGCCGCTCGGGTAGCAGGTCGGGATCGGCCTCCACCGAACGGAGCAGCGCCACGCCTTGATCCCATAGGTCGCTCATGACCCGGCACTCCTCAATCGCCTCCGATAAGGTATAAACCTGACCCAGCGCCTCACCGATCCGGTCGCCGCTCGGCGCGAACGGCGTTCCGATATGCTGGCCCGTGTGCCAGGCGATCTGCCATGTCGGCGCGAGCGGCACATCGCGGGGCCGCAGTAACAACGGCCAGACAACGCCGTCATGCATGGGTCCCCAGTACTGAAATTCAGTGACCAGCGGATAATGGCCGTACCCCTCGGTGAAAAGCGTCATGGCGCGCGCGACCGTTTCAGCATGCCGTCCCCACTCCGGCCCGACCAAACGGCTCATAAACGCTGCCTCGGTCTCCGGGAACGGCTCGAATGAAAGCTCACCCGCCGCACGGTTCATGATGCCGGGGTAGTTGCCGAAATACCAGCAGAGCATCACATTGGAAACGTCCAGTTCATGCATCGCGTTGAACTTGCGGTAGAGCATCCCGGGCACCGGGACAAACGGGATCGTGGCCACCTCATGCGAGCAGCCGGTCTGGATTTTGGCCGACATCGGCGTGCCAGCCTCTTTCGCAAACGATGCCAGCCGCTCGTACCGCCGGCTCGGCCCCGGCGTGGATATCCAGTAGTCCGCCCCTCTGCGGCCACGACCGAACACATCCTTCGTCACGCCCGATTCGAAGTTGAACTGCACCGTGATATGCTCCGGACAGTGTTTGGGAAGCTCGTAAACCCAGTCGGCGGGCGGATCGTCTTGCGGCATGTAGAACCAGGCGATGAAGTGCGCGTCGGGATTGGCATCGTGCATGCCTTTGGCCATGGGCGTCAGAGTCGCGTAAATGTTCTCCCACGGCTCCTTCGTTGAACAGACCGGACAGGATGAACGCCGGTCACTGGTCGGAGCAATCAGGCTCTGGCAGTTCGTGCGGCGCTCGCCGTGGCTGATATTGATCAGTCCGCCCAAATTGGGAACCTGCGAAAAGATGAAATGCGTCGATTCATAGAGATAGCGCTCCGAGACATCAGACCATGGACAGAACGGCCGGGTGTTCCCGATACGGTCGCGCCCGAGTTCCGGATGCCGTTTGACAATCGGCGAGTCGGCTTCCCAGGCTTTTGGCTCAATCGAAAAAATGTAAATGCGGATACCATAGCGTCGACACTGTTCAACCGTCTTGCGGAGCTTGGCCAGACGACGCTCGGCGTGCTCCCCATACTCTGGAGCCACACTCGTCTTGCATAGGTCCTGAAACGTGATCGTGAGCCACAATCCATTGATCCCTTCGTGTGCAAGCCGATTGAGGTACTGGTCGGGGTAATAGTCAACATCGTCCATGAGTTCATCGCGGTAACGCGGCGGACGTTTGATCGGACCGAAGAAGCAGCGGGAGATGCGGGACTTGATGAAAGGCTTGCGCTCAACCGTCCCCAGTTTAAGGAATGGCCCGCCAGCTTCGCGCATCATATCCTCGACCTTGAATATGCCGCGCCGGATGCCCTCCGTGTCAGCAGCCAGAATCCGGCAGCGGTCTGCGGTGACCTCAATCCGGTAGGCCTCAAAAACCGGGGTCTGCGCTTTTGCCGTCTCAATCACATACGGGCCGTCAACGGGCAGTTTCGCGGCCGCGCAGAAGTCCGCCAGATCAGCATAGGCGGTCTTGAGCACCCCTTCGTCATCCGGGAAGGTCGCGTTGACGCGCACGCCGCGACTCAGGTCCGCTTCGTCCGCCGCCACCGCCCGCTGGCTCCAGCCTAGGCCATTGCCCCACAAAGGTGACTTGAGGTCCTCGATGAAGGTCCACGCTTCATCGCCCGGTTGCGGGGGTGGCGCACCAAGATCCTGCAAGGTATCCTTCGGCAGATTTTGCGCCGCTGCCATCCAAGCGTCTCCGCCTGCTATCACCAAGACCGCACACCCGACAAGAGCCGTAATCCCGCGTATGAACCGCATCATCATTCCCCCTCACAGAAACACACGCACAGCGTAACACTGTCAACCAACAGGCGCAAACGGATCATAGACAACAGGCTCTCCTTTCACATCGCGCACAACCACTACCGCGCTTCCCCCTAAAAACACTTGGATCGTACCACCCCTGTCCAGACGTGTCAACGAGTCAGGATGCGATCATTTTTGGACGACCATTTCTGTCTTGCGTTCTACCTGCCAGCGGGTGTAAAGTGGACTCAACGCTGGAGTGCGGCGTTGCCTGTCCCGGACGGGGACGGGCGCGGCCGAACGCAAACGAGGACTGCCCGGCGGGCAGCAAGAGAGAACCGGAGAACGAGAAGAGAACCGAACCCCATAGACTGATTTGATTGTTGCGCTTTCGCGCATTAAGCTTCACAAAAAACCGCCAGTTTTCGGATTCAATCCGTTCCAGAAGCGAGATGCGCGGGGACGCGCCCGATCGGGCGCGGCCCCGCCATCGTGTTTCTGGACGGGTGCCTGGCGGTACCTCTTGTGAGGCACGGAACGGGGTTCGCGCCTTTTACGCGAGGGAAAGGGACGGCGATGGAAAACGGCGGAACAAACAACAAAAAGAAAGAA
>DAOTMQ010000285.1:0-3480 GCA_035450385.1 Kiritimatiellia bacterium
CATCGCCTGATTGAAATCGCCGGGGCGTCCGGACGCCACGATCCACGGCTGCAGCTCGTGGGGACACTCGCCCTCCAACCTTCGCGTCGTGTGAGTGTGAGGGTTACAGACTTCGTCCACGTTAGCGTTGTCGAAACATTTTGAGCAATGTCGCGAGGATCAGAACCACAGCCGCGATGAGTCCGATGCGAGCGGCCATCGCCAAGCCGGGCGCACCGTCCTTGGCAAACACCACTAGCACGACCGACCCCAGAAACAGCGAAACGCTGATCACGCTCAACGCAAAGTACGTCGCCATGCGGCGGAGTTGATGCGTGTACTGTTCCATGTCGCGATGCTGCGATTCGATCCGCAGGACACCGTCATTCATATTCGTCAGGAACGTTCCTAGCGCACCGGGCAGTGCCCTGATCGCACGCGTCCCATCAGCCGCCAGCCGGCCCAGTTCATCACGTACATTGTTCAGCGAAAAGCGGTTCTTGATGGCCTCCTTGATAAAGGGCGAAAGCTCAATCACGAAGTAGATGCGCGGGGACAACGTGCGCACGATACTCTCGGTCATCACCGCCGCCCGACAGAGCATGATCAACTGCTGGGGCACCACCAGCTTGTGCGTGGCGAGCAGGTCCATGATCGTCTCCAACAGGGTCTCCACGCTCAGGTCTTCAGCGGAGAGGTCGTAATAGAACACCAGCAGTTCATGCAAGTCACGGGCCAGACGCTTCGTATCCGGTTGATGGCCGGGCTCGGTATATGCCGCAAGGATCCGGCTCATACGTATCGCGTCCTTGGTCACCACCGCCACGAACAGGTCGATCATCAGCTTCTGCGTTTCGGGGTCGATGGTGCGCACCATGCCGAAGTCAAAAAGACCGATGGTCGGCCCCGGCATCACAAGGATATTGCCTGCGTGAACATCCCCGTTGTAAATACCGTGCGTGAAAATCTGTTTCGACAACAACGCCACCAAACGCTTAGAGAGCGCGTCGCGGTCATAGCCTCGACGGGCAAGCTCATCGACCTGATCGATCTTGACGCCTTTCAGCTCTTCCAGTACCAGCACCTTATCCGTGCAGAGTTCTTTGTAGACAAAGGGGATTTTGACGGTCGTATCGCCATCGAAAATTTTACGGAATTTCTGCGTGTTGTGCATTTCACGCTTGAAATCCATCTCCATGCGGATCGTCTTATAGAACTCCTCAACGATGCTACGGAGGTTCAGGTGACGCAACTCCACGACATGCCGTTCAAGCAAGGGGATGAAGCGGCTCAGCAAATCGATGTCGGTATCGACCAGCGCCTGAATACCGGGCCGCTGGATCTTCACGACCACCGCTTCGCCGGTAGCGGCCAGGCGCGCCGCATGTACTTGAGAAAGCGATGCCGCGCCCAGAGGGGTTTCTGAGAAATCAGAGAAAATCGTGTTGAGCGGTTGCCTGTACTCGCTCTCCACCACCGCAATCGCATCGGCCAGCGGCATGGCCTCGACACCGTCTTGCAGCCGCGCCAACTCGTCAGCGACACCATCCGGCAACAGGTCACGCCGCGTGCTGAGCACTTGACCGAACTTGATGAAGGTGGGGCCCAGACGTTCGCATGCCGTACGCAAAGCAGAGCCGAGACAGACGGCGGTATCGACCGAAACACCGGTTTTCTTCATCTCGCGATATAGCCGCATCCGGGCGCGTATATAGGCAAAGGCACAGCCCAAGGCAACTGCAACAATACGCCGTAGCCGTTTCACATTCCTGTATGGCTGAAGTCTGCCTAGACGAGTTAACCGCATCGCTGAGACATTGACATAACACAGCGCGGGTGTCAATGGGCACTTGATACAGTTCATCAGCGCCCCAAGACAACATGCCCCGTTATTCGCCATTCGTTATTAGCTTCTCAGGCGTCAGGCACACGTCAGGCCGGAAGGTCTGCCACACATGCGGGCTGCCCTTTGGAATCTGCTGGCGAATCGCCTCGTAGTCACTCTCGGATAACAGCGGATCTACGCGCGTGGTGCGGAATTGATGCGCCACGCCGGAGCCGGCGATCAGCGCAACGCTGTCTTGCAGTGCCGCCACATCGCAGGCGGGCAGACCGGTCAACGCTGCGTAACGCGCCCACGGTGCCTTGACATCCATCGCGACATAATCGAGCAGACACTCGTCGAAGAGGGCGCGCAACACCGCCGGACGTGCCCCGTTGGTGTCGAGCTTGATGCGCAGCCCGAGCGCACGGAGGCGGCGCAGGAACGCCGGCAATTCGGCGGCGTGCAGGGTCGGCTCGCCGCCGGTCACCACCACCCCCTCGACACGCGTACGGCGCGACGCGAGCATATCGACCACCGCGTCCTCATCGTGCGCGACCGCACCATCAGGCGGCGTGGCCGGCACGAGGTGCGGATTGTGACACCAAGGACAGCGGAAGTTGCAACCCTGAGTGAAGAGCACCGTGGCAACACATCCCGGATAATCACAGAGGCTAAGCGGGACAAAGCCAGCGAACGTCATTAGGCGAGCGCCTGAGCCACCCGGTAGGTTTTGCGCTGGTGGAACTCGTTCTGCTTGCCCGCGTTCCACTGCTGAATAGGCCGGATGTACCCCACCACGCGCGAATAGACCTCGGTGTACTGTCCGCAGTGCGGGCACTCATGTACCTCGCCGGACAGGTAGCCGTGATCCTCGCAGATGCTAAAGGTCGGCGTCAGCGTGAAGTACGGCAGCCGGTAGTTCTGGCAGACCATGCGCACGAACGCCTTGACCGCCTGCGGATCGCTGACCGCCTCGCCGACAAAGGCATGCACCACGGTGCCGCCGGTGTACTTGGTCTGGATCTCGTCCTGCAGGTCGAGGACACGCAGAATGTCGTCGCTGTAGTTGACGGGAAGTTGGGTCGAGTTGGAGTAGAAGGGTTCGCCGTCGCCGCCGGCCGCGATAATCTCGGGATAGAGCTTCCTGTCGAGACGGGCGAGACGGTAGGTCGTGCCCTCGGCCGGCGTCGCCTCCAGATTGTAGAAGTTACCGGTCTCTTCCTGATAGTCGGCCAGCCGCACACGCATGAAATCCATCACGGTCAAGGCAAAGGCACGACCGCGCTCACTGCCGATATCCTCGCCGAAGAGGTTGAGGCACGCCTCGTTGAGGCCGACCAGCCCGATGGTGGAGAAGTGGTTCTGCCAGTAGCAGCCGAAACGCTCGTAGACCTGGCGCAGATAAAACTTAGTGTAGGGATAGAGATTCTGCTCGGTGAACCGCTCCAGAACCTTGCGTTTGATCTCAAGGCTGTTACGGGCCATGCCCATCAGGTGGTCGAGCCGCTCCAGGAAATCCTGCTCAGACTTCGCGAGGTAACCGAGCCGCGGCATGTTGATCGTGACCACGCCGATTGAACCGGTCTGCGGATTGGCGCCGAACAGGCCACCGCCGCGCCGATTCAACTCGCGCGTGTCGAGGCGCAGACGGCAACACATCGAGCGGGCGTCGTCCG
>DAOTMQ010000286.1:0-3416 GCA_035450385.1 Kiritimatiellia bacterium
CGCTCGGCCTGTATACGCACGCCCTTTTCTCAACGCAGTTGTTCATGCGATAAGTACGGTAAGAAAGGGATCGCGTAAAGCCAGTGGCCTTGCGAAAGACCGCTCGTGATTCCGATGCGCGGTTAGGTTTTCAAGGAGCGCGCACACCATCCTTTTGCAAGACACGCTGTCGCGGGCGAGGACGCCCGCGCTCCTGATTCACTGCTCACCTTTTCATCAGAAACGCACGATCTCTGTCACCGGCCGATTACAGCCTTGCGGCCGCTACTTCGAGGTAGCGAAGCTCGGGCGGCGGTTCTTGTACCACGCCAGCATGATCGGCGTCGCGATAAAGATCGTCGAGAAAACACCGGCGATCACGCCGATCAACATCGCGAGGGCGAAGTCGTTGATTGACCCGCCGCCGAAGATGAAGAGCACCAAGGTCGCGATCAACGTGGTCAACGAGGTCAGAATCGTACGGCTCAACGTCTGATTGATGGCGCGGTTACAGAGCGCCGGGAAGTCAGTCTTCGTGTCTTTGCGCAAGTCCTCGCGGATACGGTCAAAGATCACGATCGTGTCGTTGATTGAATAACCGACGATCGTCAGCAACGCCGCCACGGTCGTCAGACTCACCTGACGCCCCATGAGGCTGTAGAGGCCGAGCGTAATGAAGGCGTCATGTGCCAGCGCGAGCACACCACCGAGGGCGAAGCCAAACTCGAAGCGCAACGACACGTAAATCAGGATGCCGATCAGCGAGAAGAAGATCGCCTTGGCGGCCGCATGCTTGAGGTCTGCGCCGACTTCGGAGCCCACCTCCTCTTCGCCCGCCAGCGTAAACTGGCTCTCGGGGAAGGCCTTGTTCAGAGCGGTGGTAATCGCCGTGGAGACGTTCTCTTCGCCAACCTTCATGACGCTGGTTTTGATCAGTAGCGTTTTGCCGGTACCTTCAAGCGCAGACTGGTACTGGATCACGGCGTCGTTCTTGACCGTGTCGGTCACAACCTTGCGGACGTCGCCGATGTCGACTTGTTGCGTGTAGTTGAAGGTCATGGCGGCACCACCGGTGAAATCCACCGCCAGAACGCTGGCGGGGTTCCTGATACCGCGGACAAAGAAGAGCGTGAGCGTCACCACGATGACACCCAGCGCGGTATAGCCGAAGGGCTTGCCCCAACGCAGGAAGTCGAAGTTCGCGTCCTTCAAAAACTGCATCATCTTGTAGGGCTTCACGCGGTCTTCGGGCACCGTGGCATTGAAGATCAAACGCGTCACGACCAATGCCGTGAACATGCTGATGATGATACCGGCGGTCAGGGTGATGGCGAAGCCGCGGATCGGGCCTGCGCCGAAGATAAAGAGGATGACGGCCGTCAGCAACGTCGTGATGTTGGAGTCGAAGATCGCGAGGAAGGCACGGTCGTAACCGGCGGCCACCGCCGCGCGCGCCGATTTGCCGAGCGCAAACTCTTCACGCATGCGCTCGAAGATCAGCACGTTGGCATCGACCGCCATGCCGAGGGACAGCACGAGGCCCGCGATACCCGGCATGGTGAGCACCGGTAAATCAAGCGCATGCTTGGAGACTGCCGCGTCTTTGACGAAAATGCTCAGAATACTGGAGGCGATAATCAGACCGGCCGGCAACAGCAGCACATCGAGGAGCAGCGCGACATTGGCAATCAAGCCGCAGTAGGCGTAGTAGGCCAGCATGAAGGCCGCAACCAAGATGGTGGCCAGTACAGCGGCGTTGATGCCGCTGCGGATCGCGTCGGCGCCGAGGGTCGACTCGACCGAACGCTTCTCAAGGATCTTCATGGGCGCGGGCAGCGAGCCGGCGTTCAGGATGTTACGCAGCACGGCGGCCTCGGACCACTTGAAGTTGCCCTCGATAACAGCGCGACCGTCAGGGATCTCGGTCTTGAGCACCGGAGCCGAGTAGAGCGTATCATCAAGCACGATCGCCAGACGGCGCCCCACATCGCTGTCCTTGTTGCGCGAACCACGCGGCGCATAGGCCTTGGTCAGGCGCGCGAAATCTGCGGCACCCTTGGCGTTGAAGACCAGCGAGACATGCACGCGGCCGGTCATGGACTCGATTTCGACCGATGCGCTGGAGAGGGCATCACCGGTCAATTCGGCTCTACGCAGCACGAAAATGGGGCGGTAGATGACCTGACCGTCCGCAGTTTGCTCACGCTCCAACATGAAGGCGTAACGCGGATCGGGCACTTCGAAAAGCGAGAGACGGCGCGCGTAATCAGGGTCCTTGACCAACTCATTGTAATTCGGCGCACGCTTGTAACCGCGGCCATCTTCAGAGGAGACGTAACCTTCCGGCAGGCGACCAGAGGAGAGTACTTTGTCGACCAGTTGATCGTTCTGCTTGTGAACCAGCTTAAACTCCAGAAAGGCCGCGCTCTGAATGCTCTTTTCGGCGGCTTCGCGCTGTTCGGCATCGACGCCCGGAAGCTGAACCACAATACGGTGGTTCTTGCCAGCTTGGATGACCGGCTCGTTGACGCCCAAGCCGTCGATACGGTTGCGGATCACTTCAATCGCCCGCGCGTCCGCGTCCTTGAGGATGTTGTTGACCTGATTCTGCACCTCGACATCATTCAACTCGGGATTGCCAGCTTTGACGTTAGCGATGAGCCGCTCTTCGTCGATCGCCACAGTAAAGCTCGTACCGCCGGAAAGGTCCAAGCCGAGGCGGATTTTTTCCTTAGGTGGAATCACGACATATACAGACAGCACGGCCAAGAAGACCAAGATCAGCCACTTCCAGAGATCGCTTCTACTCATTCTCATTTGAACAACTCCACGGTTAAACAAAGCCCTTCAGGTGCCTAAAAGAGTGATACTATACCAACATTCGTACCGCTTTTCAGCAATGAAATGAAAAAAACGTTGTGCGGCGATCAACGGCGATCAACGAGGCTCTTCCTGTGTCACCGCCTCGCCCTCTTTCAGGACGCGGGACACCGCACCGCGCGCGACCTCGATCGTCACCTTGGGCGAGACCTCGATCATGAATGTCGTTTCGCGCGCTTCGGTGATGGTGCCGATCAAACCGCCGGCGAAGATCACCCGCTGGCCGGCGCGCAATTCGGCGATCATGCGCAGGCGCTCCTTCTCTTTACGCTGCTGCGGCCGAAGCATCACGACGTACAAGAAGGCTAACATCAAAACCATCGGGAACAGCATTTGGCCGATACCCGCCGCGCCGCCCTGCTGAGCCGCCTGTGCTAGAAAACTCGTTGTCATCATGGCCTATTCCTTACTCTTAACTTGGACGTTGAGCGTCCCTGTTGTCCTTCGTTTTCGCCCGGTTCCCCGAGCAGTTGGTCTGTCTGTGTCTGGGGGCTCTTACACCCCCCCCCTTGCTTGCAGGTGTGGCACGGGCATCTTGCCCGTGTTTCATGGGCGGG
>DAOTMQ010000287.1:0-3411 GCA_035450385.1 Kiritimatiellia bacterium
CCGGCTTTATCCCGAACATCGCCGAACCCCGCCGCCAGAAATACTGGAGCGAGTAGCAAAGAGTCTTCCGCGCAACGCGCGGAAGACTCAAAGAAAGATTGTACAGATCTGCCATCCGGCAATGCCGGGAAGGGTCACCTGAAGCTCGTCACGCGATGCGTCGTGGACGCTCTCAAGAGGTACGTCCGGGCGTTGCGGAGAAGCCAGCGCCGGCTTGAGCCCGCGCGGGTTGCGGATCTTTACCGTGAACGCGTCTGTATCGCCGATGGAGAGGTTGAGTAACGTCACGGAGTCGGTCTTGCCTTCTGCATCAATGCGCGGCAGGACACGCATGGCATGGGGCAAGTCGATACGCACCGGGAAGCGTCCGCCGCTTACTCGGTCGATCTCATCAAGCCACCGCTGCCGTGTTGAAACGAGCGGGTGCGTCTCGGGGATCAACTCAACAAACCCCTCCGCCTTGACCTTTGCGAAGTCTGCTTCTGTCATCGCTTTGCGCGACCGGCCGGTCGTGTACCAGACCTTGTGTTTCGCTGTCGCCTCGGCCACCGTCACCGGAATGCCGCACCGTGCCAACGCTAGGTCGGCATCATCGCTCAGCGAAAAGCCGCTCTGCTCAAACGCCTTCGATCCGAGGCAGCGCGCGACACCACCGAGCGAGGTCCGCAGGGTCGATGCCGAAAGCCGCTCGAAATAACCGCGCGCGCGGGCAATCGCCCTCACGAAGCGTTCGTAATCCTCGATCCGTTCCGGTCTCTCGCCGTCCGCCCAATAAAACGACACCGTGTCGCATCCGCTGGCGATCGCGAGTGCCGCTTCGGTGACGATCGCATTCGGCGATTTGTGCATCACCCGCCGCGGATAGGTCTCTTCTTCGTAGCAGACCGTCCCGCAAAGGCGACCGAGACGTCGGCTACGTTCAGCTTCACGGGTACACCACAGCGCTTTCTTGAGGAAATCAAACGGCTGGTCTTCGCGATAGCAACCGTGCCCCGGCCGCACGCCCGACGGCACGCGCCCGTTCGCGGAGAGTTCGCGCAGAATCGGACCATAGTCACGCCCGTTCAGGGTACAATCCGCGCTCACCGTCTGCAAGGCCAGCCGACACTCCGGCATCACCTCGTCCGCCGCCTTCCGCGCTGCCTTTCCATACAGCGCGAGCGACTCCTCGTTGAACGTGATCCATTCTAATCGGATCGGATCAAACTCCGCGCCTTCGAAAAGCCGCTTCACAAGTTCGTCGCGCGTGAGCGTTGTACCCGCCTTCTGATTGAATGCCGCGAGACAGCGCGGACAAAAACAGCCCACCTTGCCGACGCCGAGCCTCAGGTCGTCATCCAGCCAATATGTGACGGGCCGCAACTCTTCCAGCGTAGCCTTGACGAAGCGGTATGCGTAATCGAGCACAGCGGGCGAACGCGGACAGAGGCAGCGTTCTGTCGTCTTCTCACCATTCTTCCGTACCATCCAAGCATCATCCGGGAACGGCTCCGCCTCTTCACGGGCATAGACACCGGCGGCAGCCTGTGTTCCGGGCACGCCCACGTACACATAGTCATGGCCGGTGGTGAGCCCCTGCTGGAACGAGAGCTGCATCCCCGCCTTCTCGATCCAAGGTCGCATCGCGGCCATCTTCTTCAGGTCTTCGCGGCACACCTCGATTTTGCACAGCGGCTGTCCGCCCCCATACCAGAACTCGTCAAAGGCGCCCTTATACTTGGCGTGCACCTCACAAGAGGCCTTAAAGAACTCCGGGTTGTGGACGGGACTGCCGGTAAGCCGGAACACGATAAGCGGATAATCCGCCGCGCTGACCACGCACGCAGCCGCGATAACCGCTGACAAGACGAATCTCTTCATGACAACGACTCCCACAAAAGGACGAGCAAGGGCGAGCGGACGTTCGTTCCTCCAGTGCTCCATGCTTGAACGTTGAGAGTTGAACGTTGAACGTTCAACACTATTCTCCCAGCGGGATCACGGCCTTGACGCGGTAGAACTGCGCGGCGGGCGGCGAGCCGACGGGGGGGTCGGTGTCGGCACCGTATTCGTCAACGTCGCACACGCCGTCGCCGTCCGCGTCGTGCGCCCCGCCCGCCAGGGCGGTGAGGCCGCCGGTCATCCGCATCTCCCACGGGTCGGGGATGCCGTCACCATCGCTGTCCGGGCCCGCGCTCAGCACCGTCGTGCGGACGCCGCCGAGGCTGATCCAGCCGAGGTTTGCGCCGTACAGGCAGCCCGAGCAGTAAATTTATCGTCCTGCAGTGTCGCAGAAGCTGCCGTCATGCGTCAACATAGATTTTTCGACCGCGCGTAATCGGTTGGTGACAGGGGTGTGCGAAGATCATGCGTTTCTGATGAAAAGGGGAGCAGAGAGTCGGGAGCGCGGGCGTCCTCGCCCGCAACAACGTGTCTTGCAAAAGATTGATGCGCTCACTTCCTTTGGAAACCAAACCGCGCATCGGAATCTCGATCGGCCTTTCACAGAGCGGGCGGGGACGCCCGCATACACAAACCACGCACTAAACTCGCATGCCCCCTGTCACCAACCGATTACTCGACCGTATACTGGCGCTGGATATCCCGGCAGTTCCGTCCTCTGTCCCGTGCTGCCGCCCTATTCCCCGCCCCGCTTTTACCAGACGGCGATACCCGGTCACGTGCGCGGCGCACGCGATATTCGGCTCGCGATCAGGCGGTAGACCAGAGCGGCCACCAGTAGGACGCCTATGAGCTGCAACGCGCGGCAGAAAAGGTGATCAATCAGTGCCTCGGTCTCCGCGCGAGTGCGCCGGACAACAGGGTCGAGCTGTGCCACCAGTGCTTCGCGGCTGTTGGCACCGAGAGTCTGGTCGAAGGTCTGGAGCAGTTCGGTCAGACGTAGCGCGGTGGCCTCAAGCCGTTCGGCCGCCTCGCTGTAGTCCTGAATACGGAAGGGTGTACCCTCCTCCTCTGCCGTTACCTGTGCCGTCGGAGCGTCGCTCTCCGGACCATCAACTCCCATCCGCTCCAGTACACTGTCAAACGTAGCGAGCATGGTGGTGGCATTCGTGGCAAGCCCGGAACCTGCCAGCAGAGTCTCCCTCACGCCTTCCACGAGAGGCGTGAGGGTCTTTTCCTGCTCGTCGCGCAAAGTCTTTACCAGGGCTTCACGCTCGGCGGCAACCTGAGCCGGCAGTTGCTCGGCTGTCGTGGCGAGACGCGAGGCGGCCTCTGCAACGTGGGCCACGGTTTCCTCTATGTGGCTTGCAGCCTGCACCAAATGGGTCACGTTGGTGGTCCACATCTGGATGACGGGCTGTTCCAGCGTCGTCTGGCTGAGCAGTTCGACCTGCCAGCGCAGCAGGTAGGGCATGTTGCGCCCGACGAAGAGTGCGCGCTCGGCAAAAAGGCGTATCTCGGCGAGTTCCC
>DAOTMQ010000288.1:0-3392 GCA_035450385.1 Kiritimatiellia bacterium
TTTTACCACTATGTGGCCTTGGCCGTGACGCAGGATCAATGGAGCCTCATCGAGCAAGACAGGGCGTTTGTTTTCAACGATAGCCTCCAGTTCCTTTGCGAGTTTGGTGTTTTCGGTGCCGGACTCGTACTGGCGGCGATCATTGCCCTGCTTGTCCCGCTGTGTTACAGAGCCCGGGTTCTCTGGCAGAACAAGATGAGTCGCGAAACGTCCGGCCACGCCGCCTTTCTGCTCCGTCTCTCACCGATTGTCGTGACTGGTTGTGTGGCGGCCGTGCTTTGTTGTCTCGAAAGTTTTATCGCCAGTCCGTTCAGAGCACCTGCCGTAATGCTGTCGTGGGTATGTGTTCTGGCCGCACTGCCGGCTTTTCTACCCCAGAGCGGAACGTAAAGATGCGATTTAGGTTTTGTAGAAACTGAACTTGTACCCGATTTGACTGGGCTGAACCGGCCCGATACGCTACACTGTGACCTTCAATTTGGAGATGCGTGATGAGTGATACCGATCATACAGCGACCGGCGACTCCTCGGGTGCTTCGCGGCGTCCGGTCTACTATGGCGGCGGCAGCCGTGCCATCTATTACGGGGGTTCTAGCCGTCCGGTCTACTATGGCGGCGGTGCTCCGGGAGCTTACGGAAGCAGCGGATACGGCGGTGCTTACTACTACGGCGGCATGGGGGGCGGAGGAGAGGACGACGATTCGCTGATGGGGGCGGTGACCCTCACCCGCATGTTGCGTGTCTGCACGCAGCGTTGGGTCACAATCGCCGTGTTTGTCATCATCGGATTCATCGTGGCCTTTGCTGTGTTTAAGATCTCGCCCATGATTTATGAGGCCGAGAGTGTGTTCGAAATGAGCATGCGCCGCTCCACCTACTCCAATCTGCGCCCGGCAATCATCGATGCGGATGTTGGCTCGACGATGGACGAGGTCTTCAACACACGGTTGGCTCGTCTGCGCAGCCGTGCCGTGATCGACCAGATCATCAGCCAATACCGTACTGACTATCCGAGTTCAACGGTGACGGATGAGGAGTTGGTCGAGACCTTGGTCAAATCTAAAATGACCCTGCAACGCCGATCACGCTTGATCCGTATCACGGTCCGCTCGACCGACCCTGAATTGGCCACGAATCTGGCCAACGCGTATGCCAAGGCTGCGGAGACGTTTACTTCGGACCAGAATCGCGCTGAATCGGAAGTCGCTGTCTCATGGCTCGCATCCACAACCGAACAGCAGAAGCGTAATCTGGAGCGTACCGACAAGGCGATGCTCGATTTCCGCGTCGCCAATCAAATCGATTTCATGGCCAGCGAGAGTGAAACCACCCAGCAGGCACTTGGCAAAATCAATGCCGAGATACTCGGCCTCGAAAGCGAAATCACCAAAGCCGCCGAGTTGCGTAAAACGCTCGAAGCGATCCAAGGCGACCCCGAAAAATTCGGCTCGTTGCCGGATTCTGTCCCGCGATCGCTGGAGATCGGCACGTCGTTCCAACTGCTCCAGAAAACGCTGGCCGAAAAGAACTCGCTGTTGGCCCGTTATACGTCCAACCATCCCGAGGTCAAAGTTAAGGAGAAGGAGGTCGAGGTCTATGCCCAGCAGTTCGCGGATGTTGTCTTCCGCGCACTGGAAACTTGTAAGGCCAACCTTGACCTGCTGCAGCGTCAGTTGGCGCAGATTACACCCAAACGCGACGAACTGATCAAAAAGCTCTCGGATCTGGAACTGAACATGGTTTCGTCCAAGATGAAGCTCGAGCAGTTGGAGCGTGAACGTGAGCTGGCGGATATCACCTACAAATCACTCTTGCAGCGCACGCGTGAAGCCCAGTTGGCCTCGGATGAAAATACCGCCATCATCAAACAGGTCGAGCCGGCGTTCGTGCCCACCAAGCCTGTCCTGCCCAACCCGCTGATTATCTTTCCGGCAGGTCCGGCCATCGGTCTGATACTGGGCGTACTGTTCGTCCTGATCCTCGACCACCTCGAAGACAAGATTGTGGGCATTTCGGACATTGAACAGCGCCTGCGTCTCAAAACGCTGGCCGTGCTACCGCATGTGCGCCGCAAAAAGCGCGAGCAATTGGCGCGCTTGGTCATCGACGATAAATTCTCGCAGTTTGCCGAAGCTGTGGCCGGTCTCCGCAACCTGCTGGACTCGCCGCGCTATCAGGAAATGTCCAAAGTGTTGCTCTGCATGAGCACTCAGCCGAGCGAGGGTAAAACGGTTGCCTCGTGCAGTCTCGCGGCCTCCTGCGCTCAAAGTGGACAACGTACGCTGTTGGTCGACTTTGACATGCGCCGTCCCCGTTTGGCTCGCATCTTCGAGAAGGGCTCGGATGAGTTCAACAGTCTGCCGCACACGCTGATCAAGGCCGACCCCTCGTTGTTTGATTCGTTGCCGGTGTCCGCAGGTGTCGAAAACCTCGATGTCATTCTTGCCAAAGCCTCATCCGAGATCAGCCCCGCCAACCTGATGGGCAGCGGAATCATTGTCGATTTCTTTACTTGGGCGCGACAAAACTACGACCGCGTAGTGATCGACTCGCCGCCCTTCGGTATTGTCGGCGATGTCATGACCCTTGCCTCGCTCGTGGATTCGGTCATGATCATGTGCAGCCCCGACCGCACGCGCTTCCAGCCGATCAAGCATGCGGCGCGCACCCTGACGGAATCCGGCGCACGTGTCATTGGTGTGATCGTGAACGATGTCGATTTCGGACGCCGCAACCACTTCAGCCAGTACGATTACCACTACCGGTACGCCTATCGCTATACCTCGCGTTACGGTGCCTACGGACAGGGCAAAAAGCGCGGAGGGTCCGCAGAACCAGAAGAGCGCACGCCGGGTCACACAACCGCCGCCAGCAAACCGGTCTACGGCGACGACCTTGCACCGTCTTCGCAGGCCACATTGCGGCAGGACCATGTTGACCTTTCGATGACCGATGACGAATAAAGGAGGGGCCGTGCAGCGTATCATTGTGACAGGGGGTGCCGGATTTATCGGCTCGGCGCTGGTGCGTCAATTGATCCGCGAGTCGGAGAGTGAAGTTCTGGTTCTCGACGCCCTCACCTATGCGGGCAACCTCGCCTCGCTAAGTGAGATCAATACGCATGCACGTTACCGTTTTGAACACGCCGACATCTGCGACCGCCCCACAGTGGAACGGCTCTTCGCGTCATTCCGCCCGGACGCAGTCATGCACCTCGCGGCGGAATCGCACGTCGACCGCTCGATCGACGGCCCTTCGGCTTTTATCCAGACCAATGTCGTCGGCACCGCCACGCTGCTGGAGGTCGCCACCGCCTACTGGCGCGGTCTGGAAGGCGCGGCGCGCGACGCCTTCCGCTTTCTGCACATCTCGACCGATGAAGTCTACGGCTC
>DAOTMQ010000289.1:0-3385 GCA_035450385.1 Kiritimatiellia bacterium
ACTACGTCCCAACAACCATCACTAAACCGGCCACAAATAGCAGTGCACTTCTTGATAACGCATCTGTTTTTCATGAAGTTTCATGTGTTTCATGGTTCCACTTGAATGTTGAACGCTATGGTCGTTGCCCAGCGGTGTTGCAAGCAAGCAGCAACATAAATTGTGGCCGGGTCAGTAACTTTCGTCTGTCGTTTCAACGCCGGGTGTTATATGCTGTAGTAATCGGACAGAGGAGAACGTAGATGATCAAACTCACCTTTTTCGGCGCCGCGCAAACCACGACCGGATCCATGCACTTAGTCGAAGCGAACGGAATGAAGATCCTGCTCGACTGCGGGTTGTTTCAAGGCAGGCGCAAAGAGGCCTTCGAACGCAACCGCAACATGCAGATCACCCCCGCCACAATTGACGCCGTGGTGCTCTCGCACGCGCATATCGACCACAGCGGCAACCTGCCGACCCTCGCCCGCAACGGCTTTCGCGGCAAGGTCTACTGTACCCCGGCCACGCGCGACCTGTGTGAGATCATGCTGCGTGACTCGGCCTATCTGCAGGCGCGCGACCTCGAATACATCAACAAGAAGCGCGCACAGCAGGGCAAGAACCTCTTTGAACCGCTCTATGAGCAGCAGGATGTCGACACGATCATGCGTCGCTTCAAGCCCGAACCGCTCAAGCGCCTAGTCGATCTCGGCAACGGCGTCTCGCTGGTCTTTCACAATGCGGGGCACATTTTGGGGTCGGTCCTGACTCAGCTTGATGTGAAGGACTCCTCGGGCCACTCTCGCCGCCTGCTTTTTACCGGCGACCTGGGACAACCCAACCAGCCGATTCTGCGTGATTACGATATGCCGCAGGGCGCGGACATCCTGTTGATCGAAAGCACCTACGCCGACCGCGACCACCCCTCCTCCGATGATGTCAAGGGACGTCTCAAGGGGTTTATCGAGGATATCCACCAGTTGAAATCACGGCTCATCATTCCGGCCTTCAGTGTCGGTCGCACCCAGAACATCCTCTACACCCTGAACCGTCTGACCGAAGAGGGCCGCATGCCCCCCACGCCGGTGTATGTCGACAGTCCGCTCTCGCTCAAGGCGACCCAAGTCTACGCCAAGCACCGGGAGTGCTATGACGAAGAGGCCTCGGACATTCTGCGCCAAGGGATCGACCCCATGAAGTTCCCCGGCCTGCGCTTCATCGAAACGCCTGACCAGTCGAAAGCACTGAACGACCTGCCCGGGCCGCTGATCATCATTGCCGCTTCAGGGATGTGCGAGGGCGGGCGCGTGCTCCACCATCTGCAACGCGCGGTGGGCGATCCGCGCAACATCATTCTGATCGTCGGTTTCCAAGCCGAGCACACGTTGGGACGCCGCATTGTGGAACGCCAGTCGCCCCTCAAGATTCTGGGCGACGAGTTTGAACTGAACGCGCGCGTCCACACGATCAACGCCCTCTCGGCGCATGCCGACCGCACGGCGTTGATGCGCTGGTTCGACGGCATCAAGGGAACGCGCCTGAGCCGTGTCTTCGCGGTTCACGGCGAACCCGAAAAGGTGGCCGCTATGACTGAACTGGTCAAGCAGCACGGCGTGGAGAACGTTGTCGCGCCGGTGCCGGGGCAGACCTTCAAAAATGTCTGACGGCAACGGACAGGAGAGGGTCTTGCAAAACCCCTTGCCTACAGGTGTGGCACGGGCATCTTGCCCGTGTTTCATGGGCGGGACGCCCATGCCACGAGGAGGTTTGCAAGAGCTTCAGGAAATAAAACGTTTTCGCGGACTTGGCGTTTGTCTGGCGGCCGCCGCCTTCGGTGCCGTCACGCTGGCGTCGCAGACGTTGTTGCTGCGGCGCTTTCTGTGGCGTTTCGAATCCACCGAGTTGGGTGTCGCGATCTTCTTCTCCTCATGGCTACTCGGTGGTGGCCTGGGCGCAGCGGTCGCCGCCACGCCGCCGGGCCGCCGACTCGTTCGTCTGCTGGCCCGTTACGTATGGTTGCCGCCTCTGGTCTGTGCGCTTCTCTACTTCGCGCACTATGCCGTCATCGGCAACCTGCGCGCCTGGATGGGGTTGCCCGCCTACCACGCCTTCCCGCTGCTCCATCTGGCGCTCGGTTGCCTGCTGGCCAATCTCCCGTTCTGCTTCGCGATCGGCTGGGGCGTGCCCGCGTTCTGCCTGGCCCTCGAAAACCAAGGGCTTCCGGCGGGACGCGCCTTCGCCGCCGAAGCTTTGGGCTCGGCGCTCTGCGGAGCACTCGTGACGGCACTGTTGGCCGTCGGCATTGCGCCGGATCCGCGCGACGTAGCGGAATGGTATCGCTTCTTTCCGCAAACCGATACCGCGCCGGGCCGCTTTGAAACCGGCGGCGGCACCACGCTCTACGGCACACACGGCGACTCTTTCTACGCTCTCACTGCGGGTGGCGTCAGCGAACTACTGCCGGAAGGCGACCGCGCCGTTGAACAGGCCGTGCTTGCGCTCTCGCAGCGTCCTTATGCGACCAACGCCCTGCTGATCGGACAGGTGCAACTCGCCACGGCCCGCGCCTTGGAATCGCTGCGGCCTGACCTTGCCATCACATGGTGCCCCCCAGACGCACGCTACGGAACGCTGCTGCTCAACGCCGTCACCGCCGCCGGCACCCGCACCAACATCCGGGCACCGGGCGTCCAGCCCCGCCGATTCTTGGCCGAGCAACCGGAGAGCAGCTTCGATCTCGTCTTGGTGCAACCGCCCCCTTCGACATCGCTCGGCGGTGCGGCCTGGCACGATCCGGCGTTCATCCGCGCCGTGAGGCGCGTCACGCAGCGTACCGGCGTCGCGCTGTTCGCGTTGCCGTGTGACGTCGCGCACGTGACACCAGAACGCGCCGCCCTGCTGGATGCGTTCGTCCGTCCGCTCCGTCAGGTCTGGCCCGAAAGCGGCGTGCTGGTGCCCGGCGCTGGCGGCTGGTGGATCGCCGCGCAGATTCCGGGACTGGCCTACGGAGCGGATGCCGCGCCCGCCCGTTTTGCCCTGCTGAAAAAGAGTGCGCGATTCCCAACCGAAGCGGTCGTCCTGCTCTATGACGCACCGCGCGCGGCGCGGTTGGCCGAGGCCTGCCCGGCACTGGATCCAGCGCAGCGCGTCTTTCATCTGGAAGGGTTTCGCGTCGAACGCGTGCTCGCCCGTGGACTGGCCGATGCCATGCGCACCGAGTATCCGGCCTCTACACCTGCCGCCACGCTCGCCTGGTTGACCGGCCATGAAGGGAATAGGGGAGGCCGACTGCTCGGCCTGCTGCTCGTGATGCTGTGGGCCGCTCCGGTTGCACTGGGCAACAGCCACCATGCGTCGCGCCGCTTGTGGACAGCGTGGCTGGCCAGTTGCGGTGCATTTGGAC
>DAOTMQ010000290.1:0-3372 GCA_035450385.1 Kiritimatiellia bacterium
GTGCCGGCCTGTTGCGGCATCTGGCGCAACGCGGATATGAGCGCCGCGTGGTGATCCTGAATGACACGGTGGCTACCCTGTTGGCGGGTAAGAGCGCGGGTATTGCCAAGCCCTACTCGGCCTACGTGGGGTTTATTCTCGGCACCGGCACCAATACGGCTTACGTGGAGCGGAATGACCGCATCACCAAGCGCACGGACCTGGACCCTGCGGGATCTATGGTGATCAACATCGAATCGGGTAACTTCGGTCGCGTGCAACAATCCGCCTTTGACGCGGCCATGGATGCGCAGACGATCGACCGCGGGCATTACGTCTTCGAAAAGATGATATCGGGTGCCTATCTGGGGTGGCTTGGCTTCACCGTGCTGCGTGAAGCGGCGCAGTCCGGTCTGTTCTCGGCTACCGCCGTAGGCGAGTTGGAGCGGTGGGAGACGCTGTCTAACAAGCATCTTGATGACTTTTGCGGCGGTCGTCCCTTGGCGGACAACCCATTTCTCGCGTCGGCCTTCAGCGAGGCGGACCGCGAGACGGTGCGTCGCCTTTGCACGCCCGTGTACGCGCGCGCGGCTGTACTGACTGCGGTGAACTTGGCCTCGGCGATCCTCAAGACCGGCGAGGGGCATAACCCGGCGCGCCCGGTGTGCGTGAATGTGGACGGTTCTACTTACTACCGGACGTTGACGGCGGATTTCCAGCAGCGTGTCCAGCGTGAATTGGTTGCTTTGCTCGCGCCGCGCGGTATCGCCTACGAGTTGATCCGCGTGGACGAATCGCCGGTGATCGGCGCGGCGGTCGCCGGTCTCATGTGATAACGGTGAAAACGCTGATCTTTGCGGCTTTTCCCTGCGCCATTAATTTGGCACACTCTCTACAACATGTTTGGCGGACTCCAGATTGGCTTCAACGATGTGATGCAGATCCTGATCTTGTATCTCGGGATCTATACCCTCATCCGTTTCGTGAGGGGCACGCGCAATGCTCAGGTTTTGCTGGGATTTTGCCTGCTGGTGGTCTCTCTGCTGCTGTTCACGTATCTGTTCCGTTTTGACGTGTTGGCCAGAGTGGTTTATTTCCTGCTGATCTATTTGGCACTGAGCATGGTGGTGGTGTTTCAGCAGGAGATTCGGCGTGTGCTCGCATTGGTGGGCGGGCAGCGCCTGATCGGTCGGCAGTATGTCTTGCGGGAGCCGTCGGCGCCGGAAAAGCTCTGTCAGGCGGTCACCCACCTGTCGCGGGCGCGCACCGGTGCGCTGATGGCGGTCGAGCGGGGCATTTCGCTGTGTGGCTACGAGGATTCCGGGGTGAAACTGGACGCATTGATCAGCCACGAGCTGCTGATCTCGATCTTTACGCCGCCGCTGCCGTTGCATGACGGCGGGATCGTTTTGCGGGACGGCCGCGTCGCCGCCGCGCACTGTCTTTTTCCGGTTTCAAACCAAGGAGAACTCGCGACCTCCGGTATGCGTCACCGCGCGGCGGTGGGCTTGAGCGAAGAGACCGACGCGGTGGTCGTGGTGGTCTCTGAGGAGACCGGTAGGATATCCGTGGCGCACAATGGGCGTCTGCACCGCTACAGCGACGAGAAGGTCGAGAAAGTCTTGTTGCGTTGGCTGAGGAAGGCCATGCCGCATGAGCCTCACGGCCCGCCGACGCTCACCGACTGGCTGATGACGCGTGTCGCAAGGTTGCTGAATACCCGCTGGGATGCTCAGAAGGAGACGCCATGACGCGCGAACAGGTGCTTACCGTTCTTAAGGTCGTGTTTGTCAAAAACGGCTACTGGAAGCTGCTCTCGTTGATCATCGCGGTTCTGATCCACTTTTCCATCCGTGCGGAGATCAGCCATCTGCGCGTGGTGACGATCCCGGTTGAGGCCGATTTCGATGCCGCCAGCATGGGGGCTGCGATTGAGTCGATCGAGCCGCGTGCGGTGCAGATCACCCTGCGGGGGTCCTATTCCGAGGTCCACAAGCTCGACACCGCTCAGATGAGCTGCGTGGTGAGGCCCAAGCAGAAGACCTCCTCGCTGCTTGACGCGGTGTCGGTGAAAATCCGCTCGTCGAACTTGCGCGGCGTGCCCGGTGTGCGTGTCGTGTCGATCGACCCGAATGTGGCGGAGGTTAAATTCGATGTGCCGATGTCGCTGGACGTGGCGGTCGCGCCGCCGGAGATCCGAGGCAAAGCGCGCGGACGGGTTCAGCTCGTCTACGATCAAACCAACGCTGTCGTGAAGGGGTCGCGCCGGGTGCTGAGCCCGCTCGACCTTGATGCCGTGCGGGTTCAGACCGACCCGATTGATGTCGAGGGGCGTTCGCAGCCGTTCACTGCGCGTGTGAAGCTCTATCCGCCGGGCGAGGCGGTGAACGCGGTGGTGGAGCCCTCTGACATGGTGGTCAACGTGCTGGTCATCAGCGAAAAGGCGACGATCCGGCTGGAGCGTGTGCCGGTTGTCGTGATGCAGCCGCCGGGGGACGCCAATCGCTGGCTGGTCGAGCCTGCTTGGGTCGATATCGAGGTGGCCGGTCGGTCGGAGGTGATCAAGTCGATCACCTTCGGGCAGGTCATCGCCTCCGTGAACGGCACGATCCCGGTGGCCACGCTGACCGCCACCAACGACGTGCCGGTGACGGTGCATGTGCAGCAGGGGCTCGCCGTGGACGAACTTAAAGCCACGCCGCCCGTGGTCCGCTTGACCCCCGCTCCAACTCCCCCTGCGCCAACTCCGGTGCCCGCCCCCACTTCCGCCCCACCCCCAACCCCAGATCCGGCGCCGGCGCCGGTACCCGCTCCCGCCTCCGCCTCAACCCCAGACCCAGCTTCTGCCTCGGCTCCAGTCGGATCGGTCGCATCGCCGCCTGTTGAAGGGGGCTTTTGCACCCTCCCTCGCTTGCAGGTGTGGCACGGGTATCTTGCCCGTGTTTCATGGACGGGACGCCCATGCTACGAGGGTTTTTGTAAGAGCATCGAAGGTTAAGTTTTTATTATGGGTGCCAAAGCCAAAGATTTCGGAAAAGACAGGATTGAGTTGGAGCGCAGACGCTATCGGCGCGTTATCGGCGTATTGCTTTTTCCGATCATTTTGTTTCCGTTGCTCAGTCTTGTGACGTACAACTGGCGCGACATCTCGTGGCTGAATGCGCCGCCGCTTTCGCCGCCTTCCAACCTGATCGGTCTGGTTGGCGCGTGGTCAGCGTTTATCGGTTATAGCGTCATGGGGTTGACGGTTTGGGTGGTGCCCTTCTTCGCGTTGATCTTCAGCGGCTTGTTGCTGTACGGCCGGGTTGTGAACATGGGGCGGCGCGCCTTCTGGATGCTGCTGTTTGTCGTGGCGCTTTGCTGTTTGACGCAACTGGGCAGCGAGACGATTTT
>DAOTMQ010000291.1:0-3348 GCA_035450385.1 Kiritimatiellia bacterium
ATCCAGCAAACCCTGCTCAAAGAAGCGATCCCGCAATGTCAGTCACTGCGCGTCACGCCGACAAGCTTGGGATACGAGGCAGCCCTGCTGGGAGCCGCTTCCGTATGTCTCGAAGGGCTCAGTAAGTCTGGCGCAGGTGTTTGACGGTCAGCGACTGGACGAAATCGTCGAACGTCACATTCGCATCTTTGGGCTTAAAGGTCAGAGTGATCGGACGCCCCGGGAAGAGCGCGAAGCTGTTGTCGCTAAACTCCCCGCGGATACCTTCTGCATTGACCCAAACGTAGAAGGCCGGCTTATCGGTCGTCAGTGTAATGGTCCACTGTCCCTGCCGGTCGGCGGGAATTGCGTCCACCAGCGCATCGCCCATCGCATGGCGCTTGTAGGCGTGGAAGAACCACTCGTTCCGGTGCGTCACCGTGTTCCCGGCAACATCGCCGCGCAGCACGATTTCGAGAAAACGGTCGATACGTTCCGTGTCATCACCGAATTGCGACAGCGGGAATTTGCCGAGCATTTTGGCGGAGTGCGGTGCCAGTTCGGCCGGTAACTCTACCCCGTCGAAGCGTTTTCCATCGAATCCCCATACCTCGACCGTCGCAGTAGCGGCGACATTCTCGGCGTTGTCGTTCACCGCCCAGAATTCGAGGTTCGATCCCTGATCGACCGGAATGGTCATCACAGCCAACGGCGCGTAAAAACGCCGGGCGTGATAGTGCAGGTGCTTCCACTTGCCGCCGTACTCGAGGCTTGACCACGAGGCCACCGGCCAGTTGTCGTTAAGCTGCCAATAGAGCGTGCCCATGCAGCGCGGTTGCAGCCGACGCCACGCCTCGACCGCCGTCTTGATCGCCAGTGCCTGCTGCACCTGCGAGAGGTAGAGCACGTTATCAAAGCCCGCAGGGAAGCGGAAATAACGCGCCATGGTCTCCAGCATGCGCGCGTTGCCACCGCGATTTTTCTGGTGATGCTCAAAATCAGGCGCCGTCGGATTCATCTGATCCGGCCCGACAAAGGTTTTCGCCACTTCCGGCGAAGAGAAGGACTGATACCCGAACTCCGAACAGAAACGCGGCCTGTAGGTGTAATACGCGGAGAAATCCTTATTCTCGTGCCACACAGTCCAGTTGTGCATATCGCCGCGGCTGTCATCGTGCCACGCATCGCCGAAGTCGCCAGGCCCCGAGCAAGGCGAAGAGGGCCAGAAGGTGCGGTTGGGGTCGTATGTCTCCACCGTTTCGGCCAGCACGCGGCTGAGGCGGTCGTAGTTGATCAGATAACGATCGCGGTTTTTGCGGCTCGGCTCAAACCAAGTAAGCGCGCCGATGCACTCGTTGTCGCCGCACCAGAGCGCGATGCAGGTGTGGTCACGCAGACGGCGCAATTGATGGGACAGTTCCGCGCGCACTTCGTCCAGAAACGCACGGTCTGCGGGGTACAGCGCACACGAGAACATGAAGTCGTGCCACACCATCAACCCCAGTTCATCGCAAATCTCATAGAAATCGTCGTCCTCAAATTGACCGCCGCCCCACAGGCGGATCATGTTCATGTTCGCATCGCGCGCCGACTCCAGCAGGTCGCGGTAGCGCTCAGGTGTCTGGCGTTCGGGCAGGGCGTCGCACGGTATCCAATTCGCCCCCTTGCAGAAGAGGTCCACCCCGTTCACACGGAACGTCATGCTCATGCCCGGCCGCGCCGACTTGTCGCCGGGGTCGGGTTGATTGATCACCTCGATCGTCCGCAATCCCAGCCGCCGCGTCAACGTATCCGCGCCGACCGTCACCTTGAGGTCATAGAGGTGCTGATCCCCCGCGCCATTCGGCCACCACAGCTTCGGCCGCACGACCACCACCGTCGCCGAGACGCGATTCGCGCCAGGCTTCAGCATCACCGGCTTCGCCACGCGCGCCTCGCCGAGCGCCACCGCCAGCGTGCTCTCGCCGCCGTCGGCAGAGGTCACCTCCGCCGTGACCGTCACCTCGCACACGTCGGGACGGTGAACCTGATCGCAATAGACATAATCGATGCGTGCGAGATCGCTGCCCAGCAACTTCACGGGCCCCGCGAAACCGGTGGCCATCACCGCAATACCCCAGTCCCAACCGCCGTGACAAGCGGGTTTGCGGATCAGGTTAATGTGCGGTACCCGTCCGTTGTCCACCATCGGGATCGGATAGCTGAGCGCGTCGCCGCGCTCCTCCGTGATCTGCTCCGCACTACGGAACAGCGCCGTGATCGTGTTGCGTCCCGGCCGTAACAGCGGCTTGACCTCAAAATCATACCGGCGGAAACGATTACCGGTCTCACCGACCTTCCGGCCGTTGATCGCGAGTTCGCAGAAGGTGTCCACGTGCTCCAGACGCAGGATCACCGACTGGCACTCCAGCAAGGTGGTCGGCACCTCGAACGACCGTTCCGCCAGCCACGCCTTCTGTCCCACCCACTGTATATCCATCTCATTCGCGCCGAAATACGGATCAGGGATGCGGCCAGCCGCCAACAAAGCACTGTGTACGTCGCCGGGTACATTCAGCGGTACGGCCGGCTGCTCGCCATCGGTCTGCCGCACGGACCAGACACCCGCCAGATCGACACTCACGGTCGCACCGGCCATCTGAACCGCCAATGCCACACAGCCCCATACCAAACACCAAGCAAACCGCATCGTCCTCATTCTTCGTCATCTCCCCCTTGATCACTGCCCCCACGGGCCATCCGTCGGCGGCTTGGAAAATAGCCGCACATAGTTAAGGTAAATGATTGCAGGCCCCGCCGTCAATTGAAACTCGCCCGCGCTAAAATCTGTCCGTCGGACTTGTCAGCTTGGCTTCAGGGTTTCATCCGAATCGGGATCGATTGTTGCGACCACACAGTGGCTCGCAACGACGAGTGTAAAAGCGACGCTTTGCAAGCCCGGTGAATGGCTTGCGCGGCAGCACAGTACGGCGGGATGTCCCGAACCGCCGAAAGACGGAGCCGGGTGCATAGCGGCACCCGCAACACCCGCAGTACCGGTAGGATCGGCCGGGGAACCTATTACCTCCTACTTCGCCCGTCCGGGCAAAATCGTGTCGCGCGCGATGCGGCGCGTTTCGGGATAGTCGAGCGTGTAGTGCAGGCCGCGGCTCTCTTTGCGGCGCATCGCGCTGCGCACGATCAATTCGGCGACGAGCGCGAGGTTGCGCAGCTCCAGCGTGTCGGCCGTGACCAGATAATCGAAGTAGTACTCGCGGATTTCGCGGCGCAGGTTGCGGATGCGGCGCAACGCGCGCTCCAGCCGCTTGTTGGTGCGCACGATGCCCACGTAGTCCCACATGCAGGTGCGGACCTCCATCCAGTTGTGCG
>DAOTMQ010000292.1:0-3300 GCA_035450385.1 Kiritimatiellia bacterium
TACAAGATCATCGATTCCACTGAAAACACGGTCGTGGTGCGCGGCGGCATGCGCGACATGATGACCCTCAATCTCCAGTTACGCACCGCCCACCGCGTGCTGGTGCCACTGCTGCGAACCACCTGCGGTAATCTGCGTTATCTCTACAACGACGTCTATTCGATCGACTGGGAAAACCTGATTGATGTCGACGGCTACTTCACGGTCAACAGCGTGGTGCGCAATGAAACCGTGCGCGACACCCGCATGCCATCGCTCACCACCAAGGACGCGATCGTCGACCGCATCCGCGACAAGCGCGGCGGTCGACCCGATTCCGGCCGCGAAACGTACGGTGCTGCAGTCTTTGTCTATTGGATAAACGACGAGCTGATCATCTACATCGACACCACCGGCGAGCCGCTCTCCAAACGCGGCTACCGTAAAAATCCAGGTGTCGCGCCGATGCAGGAAACCCTCGCCGCCGGCTGCGTGCTGGCCTCCGGATGGGACGGCAATTCGCCATTTGTCGTGCCGATGTGCGGTAGCGGGACGCCAGCCATCGAGGCGGCGCTCTACGCGATCAACCGCGCCCCGGGCAGCTTTAAAAGCCATTTCGGTTTCATGGCGATCAAAGGTTACCGCCGCATGATCCCCGGTGAGAAAGCCGGCGTCAGCGTGCGCCAGCGTTTCGGTGCCACGCCCGAGCAGATCTGGAAAGACATGGTTGCCGTCGCGCGCCAACAAGAACGCCGCGAGAACCTGCCGCCGATTATCGCCACCGACGTCTCCGAGGACGTCGTCGAAACCGCCCATCTCAACGCCATCGCCGCCGGTGTCGCGGAATACATGACCTTCGGCACCTACGATTTCGCGGACACCCGTCTGCCGCCGCCGCCCGGCGTGATCTTCATGAATCCACCCTACGGCGAGCGCCTGGCCGCAGGTGCCGCTGTCGACGCCGCCGATCTAACGGCGGACGCCGCAGTGGATGCCCCCGATGCCCCGGCCGAAGAACCAGTTCCCGGCGAACCGCTGGACGAGCTTTACGGCCGTATCGGCGATTTCCTCAAGCAGAAAGGTGCCGGCTACACAGGCTGCGTCTTTACCGGCAACATGGAGTTGTCGCGCCGCATCGGCCTGCGCTCCTCGCGCCGCATCACATTTTACAACGGCCCCATCGAATGCCGCCTGGTCGTTTTTGACCTCTACGAAGGAGATAAGACATGCGCGCCATCACCGTAACCGTCAAAGGCTCACCGCCCGTCGTCGTCTCGACGGGTACACGCATCGGCGATCTGTTGCCCACAGTCAACAGCGATGGCCATCCCGTCCTCGGCGCGATTGCCAACAATATGGTGGTGCCGCTCTTCATGCCCCTCATGACCGATGCGACGCTCACACCGCTGACCATCCAAGACCCTCACGGCTGGAACATCTATCGCACCTCTCTCTGCTTCCTCTTGGCCAAGACCGCCCACACGCTTTACCCCGACCTTGAATGCCGCGTGCGCAACTCGGTCGGTGCCGGTCTTTACTGCACGGTGCAATGGCCCGACCGCTCGCCCGCCGCGATCGAAGCCCACATTAAACGCCTCAAAGCGGCGATGCAGGAGACCATCCGTCGCGACCTCCCCATCACGCCGACCACCGTCTCTTATGAAGCCGCGACCCACCTCTTCCGCGAATCCGGGCAAACCGACAAGCTGCACCTGCTCGCGCATCGCAATCCGCCGGTCGTTTGTCTGACGCAGTGCGGATCGTTCTTCGAGCTGAGCCAAGAGCCGCTGGTACCGCGTACCGGCCTGTTGGAACTGTTCGACCTGATCCCCCATAACAGCGGCTTCGTCCTCAACGTGCCGACATCCGCACGCCCGCGTGAATTGCCGCCGTTGCCGCCTCACGAATACCTCTTCACGGTCTACCACGAACACATCGAATGGGGCAAGATCGTCGGCATCACTACTGTCGGTGAACTCAATCAGGCGGTGGTCGAAAAACGCGTCGACGACTTTGTACATACGATCGAAGCCCTGCACGACAAGAAGCTCGCCCGCATCGCCGACGCCATTGTGCAACGCACGCCGCCCGTGCGTCTGGTGCTGGTCGCCGGCCCCTCCTCGGCTGGCAAGACCACCTTCTCGAAGCGACTCATCACCCACCTGCGCGTCAACGGCTACCACCCCACCCTGATCTCCACCGACAACTACTTCGTGGGGGACGCGCGCAATCCGCGCGACGCGGCCGGCAACCTCGATTACGAGCACATCGAATCCATGGATCTGCCGCGCCTCAACAGCGACCTGTTGCGCCTGATGGCCGGCGAAGAGGTCTATCTGCGCGCCTTCGACTTCAGAACAAAAGAGGGCTACGACCAGCCCACCGCCACGCGCCTGCCCGAAAACAGCATCATCGTGATGGAGGGTATCCACAGCCTCAACCCGCAGTTGACCGCCGATGTGCCGCAGGAGCAGAAATTCCTGATCTACATCAACACCCTCACGCAACTGGGCGTCGACAGCAGCACGCGCATCTCCACCACCGACACCCGCATCATCCGGCGCATGGTGCGCGACCACCACTTCCGCAACCGCTCCGCGATCGAGACCCTGCGCATGTGGCCCTCTATCGCGCGTGGCGAAAAGCGCTGGATCTATCCCTATCAGCACCTCGCCGATGCCGTATTTAACTCCGCCCTCGACTATGAGTTGGCCGTGCTGAAGCCGCTGGCCGCACCGCTGCTCAACCAGATCAAGCCGTGGGACGAGGCCTACATTGAGGCGCGCCGCCTCTCTGGCTTCCTGCACAACTTCT
The DNA here is from genome assembly GCA_035450385.1 of Kiritimatiellia bacterium. GTDB lineage: Bacteria > Verrucomicrobiota > Kiritimatiellia > RFP12 > UBA1067 > DUPH01. The sequence continues at coordinate 2,794 of DAOTMQ010000292.1, forward strand.
CACCCCTCGCGCCGGACATTGTCCCCGGCGACTCCATCCTGCGCGAATACATCGGCGGCAGCCAACTAACCTACTAATGCACATCATAGGAAACGCCATGAGCAAAGAACTTGAAGAAGGTAACACCCTGACGCTGGATTTCGCCAAGATCGCCAAGATCGCCGAGACCTGCAAGGACGCAATTCCGGTGGCCGTGCAAAACGCCGACACCCGCGAGGTGATTCTGGTCGCTTACACTAACGAGTTGGCTATGAGGAAGGCGTTCGCAGAGCGCACGCTGATTCTCTGGAGCACCTCGCGCAACGTCCTATGGGAAAAAGGCAAGACCTCCGGCGAGACCTTCGACCTGCTGGAGGCACGCGTCAACTGCGAGCAAAACTCACTGCTCTACATCGTGCGCCCGCGTCGTGGCGGCATCTGCCACACAAAAAATCAAAAAGGTGAACCGCGCAATTGCTACTACCGCCGTATCGACCTGGACACGCTCGCCCTCACCAATCTGGACCC
>DAOTMQ010000293.1:0-3170 GCA_035450385.1 Kiritimatiellia bacterium
AAAAATCAACTGCTTGTCCGTGGCGTTCTTTTTCAACTGCCGCTTGAAAATGTCCATCGTGAACACGGTGGACGTCGAGTTCAGCACCGCGTTGACCGTAGACTGGATCGCGCCGAACAAGGCCGCCAGAAAGATGCCGCGGATGCCGGCCGGCAGCAGGGTTTGCAGCATCAGGATATAGCCCTTGTCCGCCTCGGGACGGATCTCCGCCCACGGCAGCTTCATGACCTCGGGGTGCGCGGCGAACAGGATCAGGCCCGGGACCACCACGATCACCGGCAGAAAGACCTTCATGTAGCCTGCGAACACGATGCCCATGCGCGCGTGCCACGCACTCTTGGCACCCAGCACGCGCTGGATCATGAACTGATTGATGACGTTGTACCAGATACTCACTGAAAGAAAGCCGATCACCAGTCCGCTCCAAGGCGTGGTCTGATGGGTCAGCGGCTGGATTACCGCGAGCCGTCGGTATTCGCTCATGCCGACGATGTTTGGCGCGTTCTGCGCGACCACCTCCCGCCAGACCCCCGCGTGGGCCTGGTTGCGCTCGATCATGACCCTGAAGCCGTCGACCAGCGAGCCGGAGTCACCGGCCAGCATCTGCAGGCCGAAGATCGTCACCAGCGAACCGCCAATCAGCATGACCGCCACCGTGAAGAGGTCGGTCCAGGCCACAGAAACCAGCCCGCCATAGACCACCCAGCTCCCTGCCAGCAGCCCCAGCACAATGATCGACAGCCAGAGGTTCCAGCCGAACAGCTTCTGGATCGCCAAGCCGCCGCCGTACAATACGGCCGCCAGAAACGCCACCACATTGCTGATGATCGTGACGGCCGCGAAAAACTGGCGCAAGACGGAGTTGAAGCGCTTTTCCATGAATTCAGGCGTGGTGAAAACCCGCGCCGAAAGCAGGAACGGAATGAACAGCCAGATCAGAAAGGAAAAGCTGATGATATTGCCCCATTCCGCCATCGCCACGCAGATTCCGTACACGAAGGCCGCTCCGATCATGCCGATGAAGTGTTCGGTACTGATATTGGATGCGATGAACGAACTGCCCACCACATACCAAGGCAGGCTGCGGCTGGCCAGAAAGTAGTCGGCTGACTCCTTTTTCTTTTTGCGTCCGGCCCAGAAGCCGATGACGCACAAAATCAGCAGGTACCCGGCAAACGCCGTCAAGTCCCAGATGTTCAACGAGAAATTCTGATTGCCGGTCATTTAAATCTCCTGGGTTTGAAGTCCGATCATGCGCCCGAACGCTCGAATCGACTCGAGATGCTCCCCGAGCACCAAGGCGCTGTGGTGCGTGCCGCCCGCGCGTGAATACGCCTCCAGAAACGGTGCCACGCCTCCGCGCGGGCGCACCCAAATGCGGATGGCGTCGCGCATCGCCGGATCAACGGTGTCGTCTTCGGCCAGCACCTCGACCGGCGCGACGATCAGCGTGAAGGAGTCGTCCGGCCCTGGCGCGAGATTCACGAACACGGCCGGTCCCGGCCGGGCCGCGCAGGTCAACACGGCCGGATCGCACGCGCCGCCGAGAAAGAAGGGCTTCGAGATGACGCGGTGTTTCTCGCCGGCGACCGCCGGATTGATTTCGCCCATGTGCGACAGGAAAAGGCTGTCACCCGCCCAGTCGGCACAGAAGATTTCGGTGAACGTCACGGCGCCGAAAGCGCGCGCCAACGCACCCACCAATGAGGCGGTCAGGACATCCCCCTCGCCGCCATACCCGACCCCGCGCGCCATGGCTTTGGAAATCTCCAGAAACGGCATGGTGTCAGCGGGACGTTCGCGGGTGGTGAAGGCTTGGAAGTTGACGCTGAGCGCCTTGAAGCCGCCTTCATCCAGAATCTTTCGCAAGCCGAGTCCGACGCGCACCGAACGGGCGTGCGCATCATCGGGCAGTTCGCAACGGAAACACGCGCGGTCTGCCGCGACCTCCCGCGCGACCGCGTCAGGCGAGACCTGCAGCACGGCCGCATCCAACTCGTCCAGACCGATCTGCGTCACGTCAACGCCGAGTATCTCGGCCAGCACCTCTTCCGCCACGGAAAAATCGCCCATGCCCTTAAACGTGTGCCCGACCCGCAAGGCCCGGGTGCCGCGCAGCGAGCCCGCCGCCACCGCGGCCCGCGCCAGTTCCACCGTCCGGTCGATCAGGCACGGATCGGAATCATGTCCGGCCACAATCTCAAACGCGCGTTTGCGGCGGCGCAGCATCGAGGCAAAATCCATCACGCCATGAACACCGTGGTTGTACATGATGCGCGAAGGCGACACAGACAACCCGAAGTCGGCATCCATGGTGGTGTCGAGAATGATGATCGGCAAACGGGTTTCGCAAAATGCATCCAGCGCTTCCAGCGAAGGCGAATACGCCAGATGCAGCGTGATGATACAGTCCGCGCCCTGCCGCTCGAACGCTTGGATAGCCGGGCCGAACTCGTCGGCCACCCGGCAGACCGGAGCGGGGAGGACCTCAATGCCCCGCGCCTCCAGCGCCTGCGTGATGCGTTGCAGGAATTCGGTGAATCCGTTGCGGCGTTCGGGCTGGTGGTCGTCGTAAAGCTTCAGGTAGAAAGGGAGCAACCCCGCGACCGGTTTTTTTGTGCAGGACATGATTTAATTTTTTCCGTAGTTGCGTTCCGCGACGCTGCGGAACAGGTGAAAGGCCGTGTTGAAAAAGAGGTTTTCGATCTCTTGCCGCGAGAGGCCGGCGCGCTCCGCAGCGGTGCGGATGCCCCTGAGCTGTTCGTAGTAGAAAAAGGTGAAGCGCACCGCATGGGCGGCATCGTAAATGGCGGAGCCGATGGCGTAGTCTTCACCCATCAGGTAGGCGTACTGGTTGTTGACCTCCACGGATTTGCCGCGCAGAAACGCGATGGGCGCGTCTGAACCGAAGAGGATGCGCTCGCGCGGGAAATGGCGAAACGCATATTCCAGCACGCCTTCGTGATTGACCATCGCAGTGTCGATATAGGCGTTGCCGCAGGCGGCGATGCCGTCCAGAAAACCGGTCACGTTGCTCAGGTAGTATGCCCGCCCGATGTGCGCGAAGATGATCGTGGCGTTGGGGTAGCGCCGGCAGATCTCAACCATCTGCCGCTGGTTGACCGGATCGGCCAGCCGTTCTTCCCGAGGGATATGCAGGGTGATCGCGA
>DAOTMQ010000294.1:0-3147 GCA_035450385.1 Kiritimatiellia bacterium
GCGTATAGCGGTACTCCGAGGTGCGTGCGCCGTAGCCGCGGTCGTAGTTGAGCGACTGCATGTCGGTCTTGATCAGTTTACCGAGCAGCTTGAGCGAAGCATCGTCCAGCGAGGCGATCTTGAAGGTGCCCTCGCGCTGGAATTCGCGCAGCACATACTGGGTGACGGTTGCGTCGATCTCGGGGAACCCCGAGGCGTTTTCGAAGACCGGCACCGTGATTGTGCGCAGCTCTTGAGGGACGTCGGAGCCGATCCGGTACGAGGCGCAGCCTGCGATCAGGAAAAGAAAGAGTGAACAGAGGGCCAGATGGCCGACAACCCGCGTTTTTTGCATTTCAAACATAGTAACCTCCAATGGTTAACGCAACGGAGCCGCGCCCCGTTCGAGCTGCATGAGGCGCTCGCGGACCTGCGCGGCGTAATGGGAATCAGAGAACTCGGTAAGGAAGCGGCGGTAGGCGGCCTTGGCGGCCTCGGAATTGCGCTGCTTGGTATCGTAGAAAACCGCCTGCTGATAGTTTTGCTCAATCAGCAAGGCGGTCAGCTCATTCAGCCACGCCGTCATCTGCGCCTTCTGGGGGTGGGTCGGCATGCGGCCGAGCGCGGCTTTGATAAAGGCGATCGCCTCGCGGCAGCGCGGCTCGTTGTAGTTGTGTTTGACGGCGAGTTCATGGCGGCACTGTGCCGCAAGGTAGGCGGCGTCAGCCGCCTGAGAGGCCTGCGGGAAGCGGTTGAGAAGACCCTCGTAGACGGCGATCGCCTCCGGCAGCTCTTTTTCGGAGACCCGGATGCTACCGATGACCAGCATGATCTCCGGCGCCTGCGCACCGCGCGGGGCGTTACGCACAATCTGCTCGAAGCGCTCGCGGATCGTGTCGCTGCCGCTCAGGGACCAGCCGAACATGCTGGTGTTGTTGTGCAGCAGGTAGTTGGCGATGCGGAACTGGCGGTCGAGCACCTCTTGGTACGGGCAATGACCGGCGTAATGGGTAATCAGATACTGGTACTCATCGAAAGCTTTTTCGTACTTCCCCCGCCGTTCCAGAAGTTGCGCCAGCGCGTATTGAGCCTGCGCCGCCTCCGGGGCAGTGGGCCACTCGCGGATCAGCGCTTCGTATGCCTTACGCGCGGAACGGTTGCGCCCCCGCGCCTCTTTCTTCTCCGCGATCTGGATCTGGGCGGCTGGCGTTTCGGCGTCGACCGAATACCAGAACGACTTTTTCTTCTGCGGGATGCGCGAATCCTCATCGAGCGCGTCAAACCCCTCGAAGTGGTCGGTGGCGTAGCCCTGTGTCCTGCCGTGACGGCTGACCTGCGCCCAAGCCGCCGTGACGGTCGTCATCGCGATGAGTGTCGCGAAGCCGATGGTCGTAACCTGTTTCCTCATGCCTCTTCCATTCCGCCCTGTGTAGCCGGGTCCGTTCATGGTTGCGACGGAGCTTGATTCCCGTCCGTAACAGGATTAAAGTAGTACTTCCTTTTTTGGGCTGGCGACAGGCGGGCTGTCGCCGCGCCTGAATCAGCCCGATTTGTTTTAAAGCGTATCAAACCCCGAGAGACTGGAGAAGCATGAAAAAAGTTTTGATTCCGACCAAGTTGGATGCTGTGGCAGCCGAGATTCTGAGTGCGCACGGCGGTTACAACGTAGTGCAAGATGCAAAGACGCCCATCGAGGAGCAGATCAAGGCACACCCCGACACTTATGCCCTGATCGTGCGTAGCGAGAAAGTGACCGCCGCGATCATCGACGCGCTGCCGCAGCTCAAGGTAGTTGTGCGCGCTGGCGCGGGGTACGACACGATCGATATCAAGCATGCCCGCAAAAAAGGTGTGGACGTGATGAACACGCCCGGCGCGAACGCCAACGGTGTCGCCGAAGAGGTCATCGCCATGATGCTGGCCGACGCGCGCCACATCGTGCAGGCCGACACCACCACCCGCGCCGGCGGCTGGGAGAAGAAGAACTACATGGGCCGCGAGATTTCTGGCAAGACCGTGGGCATTGTCGGCCTCGGCAACATCGGTCGCCTGGTTGCCAAACGCCTCAGGGGTTTCGAGTGCCGTATCCTCGGCTACGACCCGTTGGTCAACCGCGACCGCCTGCGCGATCTCGGCATCGAGTCCGCCACGCTGGAGGAGATTTTCAGCCAGAGCGATTACGTCACGCTCCACGTCCCGGGCGGCGAGAGCACGCGCGGTCTGGTCGGCACCAAGTTGATCGGCCTGATGAAGCAAGGCGCCACAATCATCAACTGCGCCCGTTTCGGCATCGTCGACGAAGATGCGCTGCGCGCGGTCAAGGCCGAGAAGGGGCTGCGCTATCTGAACGACGTCTACCCCAAGGACGAGGCCGGCCCCAAGAGCATGACCGACATCGCCGATCTGATGCTGCCCCATCTCGGTGCCAACACCCATGAGGCCAACTTCACGGCGGCGAAACGCGCGGCGCAAGAGCTGATCGACCTCGACGAAAAGGCCGACATGAGCTGCATCGTTAACCGTGACATCCCCGAGGGTCTCGAGCGCGCCTACTGCGAACTGGCCTTTAATCTCGCCAGCCTCGTGCGGCAGATGTCCGGCACTCAAGCGCCGATCAAGATGATCGAGACCAGCTTCTACGGCGATCTCGCGCCCTTCGGCAAATGGCTGACCGTCTCGATCCTTGCCGGCATCTGGAGCGAGTTCGACCGCTACAACGACTACAAAGCCGCGACCAAGTTCCTCAAGGATATGGGCATCGAGTTGATCGACCGCGAAGCCGACCCCGAGAAGGGCTATGGCAACGCCATTACGATCGATCTTAAAGTAGAGAGGGCCGGCAAGAGCCTCAAGAGCTTCAGCGTGCGCGGCACGGTCACCGAAGGCGTGCAGACGGTTTCGCGCATCGACGAGTTCGACCGCCTCTACTTCGAGCCGAGCGGCGCCACCCTCTTCTGCCTGTACGACGACCGGCCGGGCGTGATCGCTGCGATCAGCCGCAAGCTGGCCGACGCGCACATCAACATCGAGGACATGCGCAACCCGCACAACGCCAAGACCCACCGTTCGTTGGCGATCATCAAGCTCAACCAGCCGGTTTCGCAGGATATGCTCGAAGCGATCAAGACCGAAGTCAACGCCCACTACACCCTCTGCACGGTGGTGTGA
>DAOTMQ010000295.1:0-3121 GCA_035450385.1 Kiritimatiellia bacterium
CCGGTCGGCAGCAAAGCCACGATGCGCCCTCCATCGCGCAGATGCGTCGCGGCTTTGGCCAGATGATCCACTGCCGTCTTTCCGCCCGTTCCGAACGGCGGATTCATCACGATGGCGTCGAACTTGTTGACGACGTTCAGATCCTCGAAATTGCTGCCGAGGATGTTGCCGTCGAACACCATCGCCAGGCGCGAACGCAGCGCCGTGCTCGGCTCGATGGCCGTCCGCTTGGCGTGCTCAGGAATCCATCGCGCAATGGCACCATGCCCGGCGGACGGCTCCAGAACATCATCGCCTGCCCGGATGTCGGCGAACTCGACCATCTTCAAGCCGATCGGCTCCGGCGTGGCGTAGTAGTCCGTTCCCTCCTGTGCCTTGGTCCGACTGTCTTTCTTCTGCGTTCCGAAGTAGAACGCCTTGGCCCGGTCGTACTCGCTCAGGACATTGTTCGCCGCCGCGTCGCGAGCCTTTCCGCCCTTCCCCTCGTCTTCCATGCCAGCCCTGTAGTTCCCGCTTTCCTCGAACCCGCTGATGAAGGCATCCTTGAGGGCGCGCGCCAACTCTCCGCTGCCGAGGTTTTCTGCCGCACTGGCCCGCTGTGCAATGGTCGTCGCGAAGGCCCATCTCTCCCAATTGGTCCCCGTGTTCAGGTAACGAATGATCGCGTCTGTGACCTGACCCATTCGGTAGATGCGGCCTTCTTGCTGCATGGCCATCGTCGGCTGCGTTGGCTGCCCCAAATTGAACAGCACGCGCTGATGCTTGCCGGTGGTGTCGTGCAGGCTGATGCCCTCTTTCCCGGCCTGCGACTGCACCAGGATCAGTTGCGGGCCGCTGGCGTCGTCCTGAAACCTGGCCACGTTTTCGCGACGCGTCTTGGCCGGCACCAGGCCATTGACCAACAACACGCCAGGGAATTGCTTCTGAAAGTTGGCGATAGGCGAAGAAGCCTTGAACAGATCCGAACCGATCAGGTCCTTGAATTCCGTCTTGAACTCTCTGATGACCGAGTTGATGAGATCGGTATCGCCGCTTTCCGAAAACTCTTCCCCCATCGCGCGCTCGCTCATGTCGAACGGATTGAATCCGCCGCCCTGGTTGTAGTCATGGAAAACGACTACCTTGCGGCCCATCGCCATGTGCTCTCGAATGTGTGGGATAACCTCCTGTGCCTTGATGGCTTCGAGCAGATAGCGCCTCGACTGGTAGTCAAACTTGTCGGCGATGATCTTGCGAACATCTCTCAGCGCGGCTTTTCGGTCCTTGTCGTTGGTCTTTTTCCCCTGATCCTCGAACCACTCAAGCGCCTCGTCGATGCGCTGGCCGATGGCCGACTCTACAAGGAGGAAACGCCGGTCATAGTCGGCCTCGACATCCAGGACTCTCCCGGACAGCGACCCCTTCTTCTTCAAGAAGGCGTTGAATTGTCTCTGCATCAGCCCGCGGTCGACCTTGGCATCTGGCTGCGTCAACTTGCCGGTACGCATCCGGTAGCCAAAGTGCTGCATGAAGAACTGGTCGCTGTTGCTGCCCTGGTTGTAGCCCCTGGACTCCGTCTTGTCTGATGGCCTGCCCTCGTTGTAATCGAACAGGTAGCCGTTCGCCCAATCGATCGACGGTTCGTAGGCGAAGGGGGTGAAGCTCAGGAACAATGCGCGCGGGCGGACGGCGCCCTGTCTGGATTCCACATCCTCGCGAACAATCTTCTGCGTCTCGCGGTTGCGTTTTTCCGCCAGAGCGAGTGACTCTGAAAGGCGGGCGTTCTCAGCGGCGATCCGTTCCTTTTCGGCGACGGGAATGGAACTGCTCTTGCCAATCTCGATGTTGTTCTTGAGCCTCGCACGAAGATCGGCCAGCTTCATGATCTCGTCGGCGTACAGCGCCGCGTGCCGGTCGTTCGCCCCGTCCGGATGAAGCGTGATGGCGCGTAGCGTGCGCAGGGCATTGGTCGATCGCGCCTCGCTGTTTTCCATCAAGTGGTGCGCTTCATCGTGCACCACGAGATCCCATTCGCGCCTGACCAGTTCCGAGTTGGCCCCCATGTTGGCGTAAGTCGTGACAACAATCCCCTTGCCGGCATCCTTGGTGTTCTTCAGCTCGGAAATATCCAGGCCCAACATCCTCCCAGACTTCTGCCAGTCCTCGATGATTTTGTCGTTTGGTACGACGATCAGGATGTTGTTCTTGCCGGCGTTTGAAAATCGCTTGATGATGCCGAGTCCGGAAAACGTCTTGCCGGTCCCGGTCCCGTTCGTGAAGAGCATCCCGTACCCATCAGGAACGGCGAACCGGCGTTCTGCCTTGGCTACGTCCTCTTGCTGTCCGGCAGACAGCATCGGCAGCGCGTCGGCGATCGATGCGCCGGGGTCGGTTGGCGCGCTCGCCTGCAGCGCGATCTTTCTGGCTAGGTCAGGTCGGCCTGTAGCAGCCGCGCCAATACCTTTTGCTGCATCGGGCTCAATGGGCGGTCCATCGAGGCGTAGATCACCGCCTCGCTGACTGACGCTATCTCCGGAAGCGCCTGGAGAAACTCCGGGTGCTCCAACGTAAACCTCGTTATCGCTCGCCGCTCGATCAGCAAGGGCTTCAGGTCCAGGAATGCCGACGCCACTACCGGAGCTACCCGTCGTTTCAGCGCCTGGTACTCCCGGTCCTCCAGCTCCGCCATCTCGGCCTGATCCATCGCGAACGCCCTTCTTGCCCACTCCGTTTTCAGTGGCTGCGTTCTCGCTATCTCGTTCCAGATCGGTGCCGCTACGCTCGTCAGGGACATTTCCTTGCTCCAGTTCGGTTTTTGACTCGACGCTCACCACGTCGCGCTTTGCGGTGGCCAATTCCTTGCCGCCGGACATGGCGATGTAGGCGCCCTGCAGATGATCAATCGTGACCGCATCGGCCACCTCCGCCCCGATCTTCTCGCGAATGGTCTGCAAGACGAAGCGGGCAGCATCCTTGAACGAATGATAGCCCAACCGGAAAGCCGCATCGAACACGCGCACCATGACCGGGAACAGTTTTTGTTCCTGTTCCGGCATCATGTTGGCGCGGAACTTCTTGCCGAAGATATCGGCGAGGTCGCTGAGCGCGTCGTTCAGGTCTTTGGCGGCTTGCTGTTTTTCTG
>DAOTMQ010000296.1:0-3103 GCA_035450385.1 Kiritimatiellia bacterium
TGACGATCTCCTTGCCGTGCGCGTAGAGCGCGCCGGCCGCGACAACCATGATCGAACCGCTGATCAAAAACATCAGCGACGCGGAGACTACGGAATCGAGCGTTTGTTCCTTGAGGTCAGATACGCCCACCCCCTTCTCCTTCAGCAGCAGCGGCCGAGTAACGAACGTGGGAGCCGCCATCGTGGTACCCACGAACGCCGCGATCATCAGCAACGCCCCCGGCTCGTCGGGAATCGTCGGGACAACCGCCTGCTTGAGGATTTCCGGCGACGGCCAGACCACGAACATCGAGATCAAGAAGGTGATTCCCATCAGCATCACGAAAAAAGCCAGCACTTTTTCAAAGAAGCTGTAGCGACCGATCATGAGCAGGCTGTACATCAACGCGATTAGAACCACGGCAATGCCCAGCGTCGCAGCGTAGTTTTCTTTCGGCAAGGAGGGAACGTAAAGGGCAAGCGTCTCGTAGATCGCGCCAGACGACAGCGTCAAGATCCCACCCAGACAGGTATACTGTGCCGTCGCCACGCCGATCAGAATCAGGACAGCCAGCGTGCGGCCGAATGGTAGATGACGCTTCACGGCGTGCAGCGTGGTGTCGCCAGTCACCGCCGCCATGCGTCCGTACGCCTCCATCAACACGCCTGAAAACAGACAACTCAGGAAAAGCACCCAAAGCAGTTGCAGACCGTACTGGCTGCCCGCCTTCGCCATTGAGGTGACGCTGCCGGTGCCGATCGTGTAACCGATCGCAAAGATACCAGGCCCAAGAATCGAGAGGAGTTGTTTAATTTTTTTCATATTTTTCAACCATGAAACACAAACTTCATGAAATTAGTTTACATACGTGCGTATGTCCGCCAGACCGCGTAAGGCGGTAATGGCATCACGGCAGACGGTGGTGAAGAGCCCCAGATCCACCGAATACGCGATGTACTGCACGCCCGCCTCAATCCAGCGACGCGCCTGCGACAGCGTGTCGGCGAAAACGCCGACCGTCTTGCCCTTGTTACGGGCTACGGCAATGATCTCGCGCATCTTCTCCAATACGCGCGGATCCTCGATCTGGCCCGGCACCCCGAGCGCCTGCGACAGATCATACGGCCCGATGAAGAGAATATCGACACCCGGTACCTCGGCGATCTTTTCATACTCGTCGAGGCAGGTGCTTTCAAGCTGCAGGATCACCAGCGACTGGTTGGCTTGTTCGAAATAGGCCGCACGGTCGAGCGCTGAAAACTGTGCGGCACGCACAAACCGGCAGACGCCGCGGTGTCCCATCGGCGCGAACTTGCAGGCATCGACAACCGCCTTGGCTGCGGCCTCCGAGTCCATCTGTGGCACTTGGATGCCGGCCGCGCCGAGATCAAGCGGCCGTGCCACCGTGTCGGGCGAACCACCGCGTGTGCGCACGATCGGCAACGTGCCCGAAACCTCCGCCGCGCGGATCAGATGCTGGAGCGTCTCCAGATTGACCGGTCCGTGCTCCATATCGAGAATGCAGAAATCGAAACCCGCATACCCGATCACCTCAATCAACTCCGGCGCGGTTGTTTTGCAGAAGACGCCCATCAGGACCTCTCCTCGCTTCAGTCGCCCGCGCGTCTCATGTAAACTTTTTTTCATTCGTTGGTTTCTTTCATGATCGATACCATGCCCCACTTTTCATGAAGTTTCATGTGTTTTATGGTTTCACCCCACCGCACGTTCATCGCAACAACGCAGCAGCCCCCACCGTGTCAGTCGGCCCGGTGTATCCCGGCCCGCCGCCCGCCACATAGCCATCGCTGCGACCGCTTTCATCACGACTGACCCAGAAAGCGTACAGCGCACCATTGGACAATGCGAAACGGAAACGGACCGGTCGGCCACGCAAAGCCCTGACGGTGTCGGCGTCCTGCCAGGTGATGCGGTGCAGGGTGCTGTCGACGGAGACGGGGCGGCACTCGGCCAGCGCAAAACCCGGAATGGCCGTCTCGCTTTCGACATCCTGCACCTCCACGCGCAACTCGCCTTGTGGACACGCCACATTCACAAACACACACGCGCCGCTGAAGAGCACGGGGCGCGTGACGAGTTCTCCACCACCGTCTCCCGCCCGCATGGCCGCGAAACCGTCGCGCCGCAAGAAGGCGATGCCCATGGCACCGTTGTCGTACATGCCGTTCTGCAACCAGTCGCCGCTGAGGCGATTGGTGTCGCCTTGAAATCCGGAGTAATAGAACCAGAGCTTGTCGCCCTGAATCGTGCAAAGATTGCCGAGCGACTGCACATAGCCGGTATCCCACTTGCCGCTGCCCCAACGCTCCGCACGGATGTGCGCCCTGCGGTCAGGCCGCGACCAGTGGAACCCGTCGCGGCTGTAGGCGAAATTCAACTCCGTGATTTTCGGCAAACCGACTTTCATGCAGACATCGTTCTCCGGTCCGTGGTGAATCTCAAACGCACCCAGCATGATGCTCTCGTAGGCTACCGCGTCAAAGTTGTAGAGTTGCGGCACCCGCTGGATTTTCGGATCCTTGGGATCCTTCTCATCCACGGCCAACCAACGCACGGTATCCGCCGCGCTCCAAGAAGCACCGCGCAGAAAGTTGTCGCTCTCCCTATAATCGCGTGACCGTCCGCGCCAGCCGCTCCGCAGGCTGTAGATCCATTTGCGCCGGAATGGATTATAGAACATGGTGCTACGATCGCCGGTGTGGCCAGTAACTACACGATTCACCCAGTGAATGCCATCCGCCGAAGTCATACTCACCCCGGGCATTGTCCCGCCGGGCCCGCGCATAAACATTTTATAGCGCTGCAGCGGATCGGTCGCCTCCCAATCGGGCACCACGGTCCAGGAGTCTGGTGTCAAGTCCGGCGGCAGCACCTGATTGGTGTCCGGCACCACGTCCAACTTCGGCCGCTCCCAGTGCAGACCGTTTGTGCTGGTGGCGTAACAAATGGTGTGGATCCAGCCCGCCTCATACCAGAGCTTGAACAGCCGTTCGTAGGGATCCCACCAGAGCCCGCCACCCTTCGGCACGGCTGCGGCGTTCCGGATGCCGTTCAACTCCAGTTCGGTCTCTGGACGCAGCACCGGGTTGCCGGTGTACTTCT
>DAOTMQ010000297.1:0-3073 GCA_035450385.1 Kiritimatiellia bacterium
GGCAGCAGGCATTCCGGCACGCCGATATCCGAGAGGATTGCATCAATCAACGCGCTCCGGTCCACCGGTTCGTTATCTGTCCCTCCAAGGGCAACAGTGTACGGATGGGGGTGCTTTATGTTCTCGCCCGTTTTCACAACACGCTTCCAAACTCAAAAACAGCACAAGGTTACACGTTTTCGGGCTCTCTTGCCAGATGTCTGATTCCTAACTTCCTGAGAGCGCCTCGTCCAAGAATGCGCGGAGGTTCGCAGTCGACACGCCCGGCGGCAGGCCGCCGCCACAGGAGAAGATCACGCGCGTATCATCCGCCGCTGCCGTCTTCATCGCTGCGACATGCTCGCGCACCATGTCGGGCGTTCCGGCTGCGAGGACATCGCGCGGCGGAATGTTGCCCAGCAGTGCCACTTCGGGCCCCGCCAGCGAACGGATCTCTGCGAAGGTGTGTTCAAAGCTGAAGTTAAAGAGGTTCACGCCGATGGCGGCCAGTTGCGGCGCGCAACTCAAGCCATTGGCATCGTTGTGGAACAGGCGGATATCGCTGTCGATGGCGTCGAAGCCCCGCTTGAGGTACGGTGCCGCGAACGAAGCCACATCATCTGGGCCGATGAACCCCACGATGTCGTCAAGCAGCATGACCCCGCGGATCGTGGGGAACGTCGCGGCCTGTAGCTTGATCCAGTCTTCCAAGAACGCTGTGATCGTGTCCAGCATGGCGTGCGTCCCATCAGGGTCGAGTTGCATGGCCATCAGGAACTCGGTTGTGCCCATCAAGAACGAGGCGATGTTCAGCGGGCCGCGCGCCACCGCGAAACGGATCGCGTGGCCCTCGGCTTCAATCGCGGGCTGCGCCCGCACCAGACGGCGCAGCACGAACGGCAGCAATCCCGCAGCGTTCGGGTCCGGTTTTTCCAGTACCGGTGCCGATTCGCTACAGCGCGCGATCGGTTCCGCGAAGGGCAGTTCGTTCTCGTACCAGATCAGGCGGGTACCGAACGCGGACGGCTCGGTACACATTCCGTATTCCGACCAGAACCCCGGTATGAATATCGCCTCCGGAAATGTACGGATTGCCTTCAGGTTGGTTTCCAGCCAGACCTGCTCCGATGCGAAATAGTCGAGGACCGTCGCTTGGCCGCTCCACCCCGGCAACCATGGACTGTCCGCGATGAATCCGCACAGTGGTTGCTCAAGCCGCGCTCCTTGCACCACCGCCAACAGCATCTCCCACTGAAGCTGAGTCATGCGCCACTCCTCGAAAGCCGTTCGTACGCCCGGCGTGTGCCGTACGGCGCACGCTCCGCGCGGGCCAGCATGGCATTCGCCGCATCATCGTTCACGAAACGCTCGGCCTTGGGATCCCATGTCAACTTGCGTCCCAACTTCATGCCGATGTGCGCCAGCAGGCAGGCGCTGCACGAGCGGTGTGCCGTCTCGGCCGGCACCAGCGACTCGGCGCGCGATCGGATACAATCGATCCAGTTCTGGTGGTGCTGGCCACGGTGGCGGTAAAGCTTCACGTCGTTGTCACCGATCTCGCCTTCCAGCAGTTTCGGATCGCTCGCGTCGAGCGGTTTCAGGGTGCGGCCTGATGAATCAGGATCGGAAGCGGTGACCTTCTGCGAGCCGCGGCTCACGAAGATCCATCCCTTCTCGCCGATGAAGCGTATGCCGTTCGGGAACTTGTCCCAGACGCGCATCGACGTGCCGTCAGCGTAGGTCAGTGTCACATCATAATCGCCATGCACGTCCCACAGTCCGCCGGTATGAAAAACACCTTTGCCTTCGATCGCCACCGGTCCGGTCGCTTCCCAGCCCATTGCCCAGTGCGCGATGTCGAGGTGGTGCGAGCCCCAGCCCGTGATCATGCCCGCGCCGAACTGCTCGCAGCGCAGCCAGCCCGGGCGCGAGGTAAGCTTCGGGTCGTCCTGCTTGTGGACGCGGTCTTCGGTGTAAGGCACCTGCGGCGTGGAGCCCAGCCACATGTCGTAGTCCAGATTATTCGGCACCGGCATGGTTTCCGTCCGACCACCGCCCGGATCGCCGGGCAGACCGATCTCAATGGTTTTGATCGTGCCGAGACGCCCATTGCGCACCAACTCGCACGCGCGGTGAAACTGCGACGAAGAGCGCTGCTGCGAGCCGAGCAAAAAGACGCGCCGGTTCAGGCGGATCGCGTCACTGAAGAGCCGTCCCTCGGTGATGGTCAGCGAAGCAGGCTTCTGCATGAACACGTCTTTACCTGCGAACGCCGCTTCCACGGCGGGCTGACTGTGCCAATGGTCAGGCGTCGAGATCGACACCGCATCGATGTCTTTACGCGCGATCAACTCGCGATAGTCCCGGTGCAGTCCCACGCCAACAGAGGTGCCTTTGCTGGCGTAATGTTGGTCTAGATACGCCTTGCCCAGCGCCATCCGCTTCGTGTCCAGATCGGAGAGCGCGACAATCCGCACGCCACGACAAGTCAGAATCCCCGGCACATCCATGCCCTTGGCGATTCGCCCAAAACCGATCTGTCCCACTTGGATCGTCTTGCTCGGTGCCTCTTGTCCCAGCACTCGCGCCGGGATGATCGACGGAAACGCCGCCACCCACACCCCCGCCACACCCGTCTTGATCGCCATTCTGCGTGTCATCCGTTGCATCGTGTCGCCCTCCTCGTTTGGACCAACGTTGCCTTAAACCAACGTAGGAGACTACTTTAGCAGACACGGACGATGTTTTCACCTTTAAGATTCCAGTTTTGCATGCGCGTGGTCGTCCGCACGAAATAGAGTTCCACCGCGTTACCCATGTTGTTCGTGCTGTCCATCATCGCGGCGAGATTGGTGTTGGCGGGGTTAAGCACGTCCGTGTGATCCAGCCATGCGTCATTGTCCAGATAGCGCACCGTCCCGCTCTGAACCAGCGTCAGCCCCCGCTGCCACAGGATCTTGTTGGCGTCCGCAATCACTCCGGCGTTGCTCATGCTGTCACGCCGCTTCATGCACCTTTCTCCGCCGTAAAACGAACCATGCCGCTACCACTGCGACAATCCCCGTGCCGACAGCGATAGCGACCTTCACGGGGC
>DAOTMQ010000298.1:0-3039 GCA_035450385.1 Kiritimatiellia bacterium
CCAGCGAGACCAAGGCCACCACCAGCCACGGCCATGTGCGCACCGCGTAGTGCATGAAGTTGAAGAGCAGCGTCGCGCCGATGGCGTGCTTCTCGTCCTTGGCCGCCAACATGCGCTGCGCGATGTAGCCGCCGCCGCCCGGCTCCGCGCCCGGATACCAGACGTTCCACCACTGTACCGCCAGCGGCAAGATCAGCACCGTCATCAGCGCCGCCGTGTCACCGCCTTCGACACTCGGGAAGAAACACAGTTTGTCCGCCGGCAAGCGCTCCCATAGCCCCGCCAACGTCGTCACACCCGTGCCGCCGATATCAGCCTTGACCACATAGACGGCCGCCGCAATCGCGCCGATCATCGCAATCGCGTATTGGAAGAAATCGGCCCAGATTGAGCCGGTGAGCCCACCCAGCGTCGCGTAGATACCCACCCCCACGCCAGCCCAGAGCAGCGTTTCGACCGCCGAAAGCCCGAAGATCACTTGCCCGATCTTGATCGCCGCCAGCGAACCGATCGCCAGCGACATCACGTTGAAGAAGACACCGAGGTAGAGCGCCCGGAAGCCGCGCAGCGCGGCCGCCGCGCGCCCGCTGTAACGTAGCTCGTAGAACCCCAAGTCGGTGTCCAGTTCCGAGCGCCGCCACAGCTTGGCGTACACGAAGACCGTCAACATGCCGGTCAGCAAAAATGCCCACCAGACCCAGTTGCCCGCCACCCCATCGTTACGCACGATGTCGGTGACCAGATTCGGCGTACCGCACGAGAAGGTACAGGCCACCATCGAGATGCCCAGCAACCACCACGGCATTGAGCGCCCCGACAGGAAGTAGTCGGAGGCGCTACGGCTCGCCCGGCGCGTCGCCGCAGCGCCGATTCCCACCACCGCAACCAGAAAACCGATAATGATGACGATATCCAACAGTGTCAGCTTAAACATGTCTTATCCTGTTCGCTTGTTCCAACTTGAACGTTGGACGTTAAAAGTTGGACGTTGAGCGTTTTTAACTCAGAACGCTGAACGCCGAACTCTGAACTCCGAAGTGGAAAACTCCTAAATCCTAAATCCTCCTTCGGGTGCGCATTCAACAGAGTTGAATCGCATCCGATCATTTCACCGTGCATGCCCGCCCGCTTGCGATGCTGTCGTAGCAGGCGTTCATGGCCGCGATGGTCGAACGGTGCCAGCGCAGGTTGATCAACGGCTCCTTGCCCTCGCGGATGCAGGCCACAAACTCGTCGATCAGTCCGATCCACTCGTCGAAGTAGGTGTACTGCACCGTATAGCGGTCGTTCGGCGCGCCGTTGTGGTAGACGTTCGGCCCGAAGCAATCGCAGGAGAGCATGCCTTTCTCACCCGTGATCGTGAGATTCACTTCCATGCGCTTCGGGAAGATCTCCCAGCCCGGCCCCGGCACCTTGATTTTCTCTTCAAGGCGCGACCACGACGGATCGAACAGAAACGCCGTCCCGTCCTTCATCTTGCCGATCGCCATGAGCATGTCCTCGACCTTGAGCCCGTCCCGGAGGTTCGGCGCAACTTCGGCGTAGATGTAATCGAAGCTCGAACCCGTGAGATGGCGGATGAGGTCGAAAATGTGCGGATGATCGCAGAGGGCACCGCCGCGGAAGCGCGGATCGTCCTTCTTGAGCGGAACGACGCTCCCGAAGCTCGCCTGCGGATCGCCCTGCCAGGGGAAGGCCCAGACGGGCGACAGCGTGATGTTCGTCGCCTGAACGGCCTTGATCTTGCCGATCGCGCCGTCCGCGATGAGCTTCTTGAGGCGCTGCACGACCGCATTGTAGTGCATTTCAAGCTCGATCTGGCAGACGATGCCCGCCTCGTCGCACATTGCGATCATCGCATCGTATTCCTTCATGTCGAAGGTCGGAATCTTCATCGAGAGGATGTGGATGCCCTTCTCGGCGCACCACTTCATCTGCGCGAAGTGCTGGTCGTTCGCGGACGCGATGACGACCGCCTCGATGTCGGGGTGCTTCCGGTACATCTCCTCGGGATCGAGGTAGCAGGGAACGCCCGTCTTGTAAAGCTCATACGTTTTCTTCGCGTCCTCGTCCTGGGCGCAGGACGCGACCCAGTCGAGCTTCTTGTTGTCCAAAAGCGTCTGGTAGTACTTACGGGTATGACCATGCGTCATGCCCATCATTGCAATCTTAACCGGCTTCATTAGCGCACCTCCGCAACCTTGATGGATTCGTTCGTGTCGAGGCCCCTCTTGAGGGCGATCTTTTTCGCGGACTTCGACGCATCGGCGGCAAACGCGAGCGAAGCGGCCTTCGTCGCCTTGGCCCACGCGGCTTTCCAGACCTTCGCGTCGGCGCGTTTCTGCAGCAGCGCGAACGCCGCGCGGACGTTCCAGATTTCCTCGTAGGAGAGGCCGAAGAGTTCCGTATCGACGTCGGTGAATTCAACCATGCCGTCCCGGTTCCAGCAACGGATCGACGCATGGGGCGTGTGGGTGTCAACCGTCTGGTCAGACGCAACGCCGCGCTTGGCGATGATCTCATGGCGGTCGTAACCGAGTTCGCCCTTGGGCAGATTCGCGCCGATCTCGACGGAGACATTGACATCGTTCGCGAGTTTCGCGAGGACGTTGATCGCAGGCCCGTTGGCGACGGCCATCACCCGGACAATGTCCGACGCGCCGAGATACGCCGCAAGATCGAGTTCCTTCGCGAGCATCCTTTCCAGGTTCGTGCCCTTCGGCGCGAACGCCGCAAAGCGGAGCGTGGAAATGCCTTCGAGCGTGCCGTTTTCGGTCATTTTCTTAAGCTCGACGATCTTGCGCTCCATGCGCCCCGGCAGGAGCGGCGTCGCTCCCACGAAACAGTGACCGTCGACCCGTTCGATTTCGCCCTTCGCCGCGCCATACTTCTGGCGCAGGAAGTCGAGTCCCTTGTTCATTTTTTTGAGATTCATCATTTCTCCTTTACGACATGAGAGCCTTGCAAAACCCCGTGCTTGCAGATGTGGCACGGGCATCTTGCCCGTGCTTCATGGGCGGGACGCCCATGCCACGAGGG
>DAOTMQ010000299.1:0-3027 GCA_035450385.1 Kiritimatiellia bacterium
GTCGGCGAGCAGGCGAACGACACGCTCGACACGCTGGCCCGCGATAAGATGTTCGCGGGCAGCGGCGTATTCTACGCGGGCGCGCCCACCGTGGACGCCCGCGACGAGATCGCCCTGGCGAACAAGGTGAGCGTGGCCGATTTCCGCATGATCGTGCGCACGCTCATGCTCAACAAGGTGAAGCCCATCACCACTATGATCCAAGCGTCCGTGGGCCAGCAGACCAGCCCCCTGCCGCCCTCCTACATCGGCTTCGTGGGCGCGATGACCCTCCACGACCTGACCCAGCTGACCGGATGGATCGGCGTGCACAAGTACGCCAATCCCGGCGCGGCCTTGCCGGACGAAATCGGCGCGCTGACCGACCTGGACGGGCGGGCCATCCGCTTCATCTACTCCGAGAATGACAAGGTGTTCGCGGGCGCGGGCGCGGGCGGCATCGACGTGTACGCCACACTGGTGTTCGGGCGCGAGTTCTACGGCGAGACCAAGCTGTCGGGCCGCAACCTGATCAATTTCATCCCGAAGCCGTTCGGTAGCGCCGGAACCGAAGACCCGCTTAATCAGAAGGCGACGTTTGGCTGGAAAGTGGAAGCTTACGGCTGCGACATCCTGAAGCAGACCGCCGGAATCCGCTACGAGCATGCCGTCACCGAATAATCAGAAAGGAACCGTAAGCCATGGACACGAAAGAGCCTTTCGTGAATGAAGACCCGGATACCGTGACCGAAGAGACCCCCGCAAAACCGGCGGAGCGCAAACCGCGTTCTCGCAGTAAGGCGGCCACAGCGTCCGCGCCGACGACTAACACTAAGTCCTTCGAGGAAGGTGTCGGCATCGTCCGGCATGGAAGTCTGATGTCCCTCAAGCAACTGCAAAACGAGGTCAAGCGCAAACTGGACGCCCAGCCGAAATACATGCTGACGATCCCCGTGATCCCCGGAGCCTCAAAAAAGGCCAGTCCTTTTTTCGATATTCAGGTCAACGGGGTGACGTACCGCATCAAGCGGGGCGTCCAGGTCATGGTGCCGAAGTCGATCTACGAGGCGTACATGCACACCGCCTCCAGCGCAATCAAAAAGTAATCTGCCCATCGGCAGGAGGAATCAATCATGCAGAAACAAGCCATCGGCGATCAGAACCTGCTCAACGCTCTGACGCCGCGCAAAGAAACTCTCACCGTTACCAGCAATGTCGCCACGCTGACGGTGCCCATCGGGGCGGTGCTGCACGTCGCCGCCACCAAGGGAACCACCACCGGCCCGTTTACACCGATCTTTTCGGGAACCGTGGCGACCAAGCAGGCGCTCGTGGACCGCACGGCGAAGACTATCACCTTCTTCGCCACGGACGCTGTCACCGAATGCTACGTCGAATACCTGGAAGGGTTCGAGTAATGCGTGTCGCCGCGTGGGACAACCCCAAGCATGCCCGTATTCACCTGCTCGACTCGCTGGCGCGTGGCGCGCAGGCGTGCGGCGCAGTGGTGGAGAGCCGCGACCTGTTCCGCGACGTCAATCACCGCGTGATCCGCCAATACGACGCGCATCTCGTGTATTCGCGGATGTACAACTTCGCTGACCGGGTGATCACCAAGTGCCGCCATCTCAACAAACCGGTGCTGGTGATCGACTCTGGCTACATCCGGCGGGGCGAGTACTTCGCCGTTGGCCTGGGCGGAATCAACGCGGAAGCGGATTTCAAGAACGCCAACTCGCCTGCCGACCGCTTCAACGCCCTGGGCGTGGAAATCAAGCCCTGGCGCGATGGCGGCGAGTATGTTCTGCTCTGCGGGCAGCGGCAGATCGACATCACGCTGCCGTGTCCGCCCCCGCAGTGGGCGGCGGTGATGCGCGACGTGGTGCGCTCTGTGACCGATCTGCCGATCCTCTACCGGCCATATCCATCCGAACCGGCGGTCCATGCCCGGATCGACGGCGCGCTGCCGTCACGCGGATCGTTCGAGGATGACCTGGCGGACGCGGCACTCCTCGTGACGCACACGAGCAATGTCGTCGTGACTGCACTGCTCGGCGGCATCCCCTGTGTGACGACAGGGAAGGGCGTGGCGGACCGGGTTGTTTCGATCGGACTCAAATCCGAGCCGGAATCGACGAAATGGCCTGCCTGGGCGCGGGGCAAGGCGGCGCTCATCCGGCATGTGCTGGACGCGCCGCGTCACACGCTGCCCGATCGGGCGCCTTTCTTTCACGATTTGGCCTACGCGCAGTGGACGGAAGACGAGATGAAAAGCGGTATCCCCTTCCGGCGTCTCATGGGTATCGAGGAGCCAACGGAAGCGGAACCGATCATCGAAGAGCAATCTCCCGCCATCTCCCTCTATGGAGACGACATCCTGGAGATGGCGGACGACGAGGTAATAGACGATGAGCAAGTATAAATCCCTTGTGGTTCTGTTTTGTCTGTTTGCACTGGCGGTCTCTGCCAATGCGCAATCGAACACCGCCACGTTCCAGTGGACGCGGGATGCGGCGAGTGATTCCTGGTGGACGACGCTGGGCACGGTGAGCACGTCGCCCGGCATCGCGAAGGCTGTGAACGATTCGGCGACCGTGACTGAAATCCTGCCGATCCCCGCCGATGCGACGTTGGCGGCGATCACCATCCGCAGCGGTACGGCGTCGCCCGTGATTGCGCATGCCAGCGCCGTGGCGGGAGCGATTACTCAGGCCTCGTTCGCCTTGTTTATGTTCCAGACACGCGATGATGCGCAGTTCTACGTTGACAACTACACCACGCTGACGACCATCCCGCCCCTGTATGAGGCGTACAACTCCAGCGGGACATATTCGTTCGTGCAGTCCAATGCCGCGAACGCGAACCTGGCTAACTGGGGATCATATCTCGTGTCGACGGGACGCCAGGGGTTCATGGTATTCAAGGTTTATCCGAAGGCGGCCTCTTATGATACGATCAATACTTCTGGGGTGACGATCCGCGTGAGATTCCTGCGGCAATAACTGGCGGAAAAGCGAAGCGCGGGGCGGATTCAGTTCCGCCCCGCAT
>DAOTMQ010000300.1:0-2948 GCA_035450385.1 Kiritimatiellia bacterium
GATGCCGGTTTGGAAGACGTTCCCGCGCATTCAGCGTGTGCCCACGTTGCGACGCCATGACGACGTTGCCCTTGTCGGCGCGTTCCTGCGCCCGGACTGGAAGAGCGGTGCGATTGCGGGTGAACTCGAGTTTGATGCGGTTCGGGCACGAGATGTCGACGTGACGGTCGAGGTGCGTGAGCACAAGCAAGACGCCGTCATCGCGGCGTCCCGCCAGCGGGTGACGGTTCCGGCAGGCCGGGGAACGGTAAATCTGCCGGAAACGGTGAAAGTGCCCGGATTCAAGTTGTGGTCGCCGGATGCCCCCTCGTTCTATGACGTGACGGTCCGCACCGGCGGCGAGGAACTCGGAGTGCGCAGCGCCTTCCGTGACCTGCGGGTGGACGACTCGGGATACTTCGTACTCAACGGCCGCCGCATCTTCCTCAAATGTACGCACATGGCGTCGGGGCATCCCAGTGCGATCGATATCCCCGTGAACCTTGCCGCGATGTATCGGACGCTTCTCTTCCTCAAGGTCAGCGGACTCAACGCGATCCGCTTCATCAACTGTCCGGCATATCCCGAAGTGCTTGACATGTGCGACGAGATCGGCCTCATGATGTACCAGGAGCATCCGATGGCTTGGCTCAAGGTGGAGGGCCGGGACACGGCGCGTCTCTTCCGCGAGTCGGTGAAGGAACTCGTGCGCCGCGACCGCAACCATCCATCGCTGACGATGTTCGGACTCTTGAACGAGACGGAGAACGTGACGAACAAGATCGTCTTTAATGAAACCGCCCGCGATATGCTACCGGAACTCCGCCAACTCGCGCCCGGTCTCCTTTTCATGTACCATTCGGGGCGTTGGGACGCGAAGCGCGATATTGCATCGGCCTCGAATCCGGGCTCGGTGCACTGGGACGCGTGGATGGGCGATGAAGCGCCGGACGCGCCGCCAGAGCCGATCAAGACACCACAGGAGGGCATCAGCAATCGCCCTGGTCGTGGCGACATCCACCTCTATCCCGACCTGCCGTTGAACGAAGTCGAGTGGCGGCTTTTCGATCATCTCACAAAGACCAACCGGCGGGCGGCGTTCATCTCCGAGTCGGGCTACGGATCGATGGCGAACGTGCTTGAGGGGTACCTTCGGGTGGCGCAGACCGGTCACGGTCGCAAGCTGTTCACCTATCCGATAATTGAGCGTCAGGTGAAAGCGCTCCGTAGCGCCTTCGACAAGTACGGGCTCTACCGGATCTGGCCGACGCCGGAGGAGATGATCAAAGATTCAGAGGCGCTGAGCGCCGGCAAACGCGCAGCGCTCACGACGATGATCCGGCGCTGCCCGAAGGTGAACGGCTACTCGATCACCATGGCGCAGGATCTCAACTATTACGGCGAGGGGCTTCTGGAGACGGGCGGGGGGCTGAAGCGCGGCATGGCGGACATGCTCGAGGAACAGCTCGCTGATTTGCGTTTTTGCGTATCGTCCACAAACCTGTCGCTCTACGCGGGCGCAAAGTTTCCGCTCGATGTCGCAATTTCTGATTTCGGTGTGTTGAAAGAGGGCGTCGATTATCCGGTCGTGTTGCGCATCACGGGCGCGGATGGTGTTGTTTGGCACCGGGAGATGACGCATCGCGTCGAACTCGCGGCGGACGGACAGCGGTTGCCGGTGAAGACGCTCTTTGCGGGCGAGCTCGACACGGCCGGCTGGCGTCCCGGTAGCTACCGCGTCGGGGCGGAGATTCTCGAAGGCGCACACGCCGATTGCGGAACGCTGGCCTTCACCCTGACCGACCCCGACGCGTTCGGCGCGTTGAAAGACAAGGTCGCTTACACCGTGAGCGGCGTACATCCGAATATCATCGGTTTCTTCAGGCGCGTCGGCATGCGGGTCGTTGATGTCGATTTCGACCATCTCCCGTCCGAAGGCGTACTGTTCGTTGGCTGGGTGAACCTGCCGGACGAGAAGATCGACCGGCTGGTGGCGGCGGCGCACCAGGGTGTCAAAGTGGTCCTTCTGCAGCCGGAAGCGATTTCGACGAAGATGGGCACGGGGCAGCCGCGAAGGATGCCATTTGTGGCGGGACAGCTCAAGCGCGCGAGCAACTGGCTCTACCACATCGATTCGATCGTGCTCGATTCGCCGCTCACGGCGGATTTGCCGCGGGGCGGGCTGATGGACACGGACTTCTACCAGCATGCTTGGGGGTGTCATGTCTACCTTGACGGCGCCAAGCCCGATGTGACGGTTGTCCTGAGCGCTTTCGTCGGTTGCGGCGGGCGCGACCATACCGAATGTGAAATCGGGGTGCAACTCGGAGCTTATCGCGTCGGCAAGGGATGGATTGTCCTCAACACCCTCAGGCTTGATCTCTCCGGCGGCGAACCCGCCGCTGACCTCATCCTCCGTAACATCTACCAGTTCAAGCCTGTAGACTCGCCCACAAGCGCGAAGTAAAGATTTTGAACGCCAACTCTCAACCAACGCGGGCGAAGCCCGCAACCCAAATTCTTACCACGAAACACTCGAAAAGGCACAGCACTGTCTTTACCCTCACGGTTGCGAGCCACTGTGTGGTCGCAACAAGAGAGGTTGACCGGCGACGTTCGACCTGCGGCCTGCGGCTGGAACAGCCCCCAAAAACCTTCGTTTTTTTTATCGTGCTTGTCGGGCCGTAAGGCAACCAAACAACGCACTTTCCCGCTCTGCTGTCTACTTCGTTTCACGCACCCTTCTCCGCCGAACGGCGAGCCACGCCGCTACAGCGCACACCGCGAGCGCGACACCCCCCGCGATGATGGCTAACGCGACCTTCACGGGGCTTCTAGCGGGCGCGTCATCCGGCAACGGCGGCAGGTCGGGAAAACGCTTGCGCAAATCGATGCGCTTGGACGGTGGGATAGTTTCAAGGCTTTGGCTCAGAGGGGCGTATTTCTCCTTTGACCACTCATTTCCCGTG
>DAOTMQ010000301.1:0-2930 GCA_035450385.1 Kiritimatiellia bacterium
CCACCACGCGGCCGGTCAGCGCCGGGCCGACCGGCACCGAGACCACGCGGCCGGTTCTGCGGAAAAGATCGCCTTCGCGCACATGGGTGACATCGTCGAGAATCGCCACGCCGACCGATTCTTCCTCGAGGTTCAAGGCCAACCCGGCCACACCGTCCTCGGTTTCGACCAGCTCGTTGAACATGACCTTGGAGAGGCCGTCCACACGCGCGATACCGTCGCCGACGCTTAGCACCGTGCCTACCTCGGCGACATCCACCGGCTGATCGATCTGCCGCATCTGGCGACGCAACAGAGCCGCGATTTCATCGGGTTTCAATTGAATCTTCATGCCTGTTTTCCACTCTCATTCTCTCCGGCTGCCACAGGCACGGGTTTGCGCAGACCCGCACGCAGACGCTTGAGGCGTCCGGCGAGTGACGCATCGATGCGCGTGTCATCCACAAAGAGGCGCATACCGGCGATCAACTCCGGATCGGTGAGCACCGTCACCTCCATCTCCGGACCGCGCGTCGCCGCCACCCAGTTGCGGACGCGCGCGACTTGATCTTCGGTCGGTTCGCACGCGAAGCGCATCTGCACTTGACTGCATCCCCGCGCCTGCGCCGCCAGCCGCTGATATTGCGCACAGATATCAGGCAGCAGCGCAAGCTGGTCATGGTGCGCCACAGCTTCGATAAACTGCATGACGACCACCGGCAACGCATCCGCAAAGAGTTGTTGCACCCGCTCGACGCGCGCACGGGTGCCGCCCGGTTGACGGGTGCGGCAGAACTGACGCCACTCCGGCGATATTTCCCAGAGCTGCTCCAGCGCGGCCACGTTTGCTGTCACGCGTGCTTCTTCGCGCCGGGCTGCGGCCGCGCCTTGCAGGGCGCGCGCGAAGGCCCGCGCGTAGCGTTCGTTGCGGGTCATGCGGTCACCTCGCCCACCACGGTCTGCTGATAGGCGCGGCGCTGTTCTTCGGTCAGTTCGTTCCGCAGAAACTGTTCCAGCGTATCGCAGAGTTGCTCAGCCGCAGAGCTGCGAACCGCCTCGATCGCCCGGCGTTGCTCGGCAGCGATCGATCGTTGAGCCTCCTCGATCCGGCGTTGCGCCATCGCTCTGGTTTCGTCTTCAGCACGTGCCAGCGTATCGGCTGCTTCGCGTGCTGCGCGCGCGGTCACCTCACGCGCCTCGGCAGAGGCGCGTGCCACCGACTCCCGACGCCGCGTCTCGACCTCAGCCAGTTCACGCCGTGCACGCTCCGCGCCCTCCAGCGCTTCGCTGATCGAGCGCTCGCGCCCCTCGACTGCGCGCAGGATCGGTTTCCAGAGCAGCTTGTGCAGCAAAAAGGCGGTAATGCCAAAAGCCAGCCAGGTCAGCAGGATCATCTTGTCAGATATCTGCATGACATTGCTCGGCATCTGCTGCAACGGCTCCGGTATGCCGGGCACCGCTGTGGTTGCCGCAGTGTGTTCCACGTCGCTCATGCTTGCACGTCCTCATCCGAGCCCTGACGGCTCGGTTACGCGTCA
Source organism: Kiritimatiellia bacterium (assembly GCA_035450385.1). Taxonomy (GTDB): domain Bacteria; phylum Verrucomicrobiota; class Kiritimatiellia; order RFP12; family UBA1067; genus DUPH01. The sequence goes on from DAOTMQ010000301.1 coordinate 1,518, forward strand.
GCCTTTCATCAGACAGATCACGAGCGCGAACAGCGTCGCGCCTTCGATGAAAGCCGCGCCGATAATCATCGCGGTCTGCAGCTTAGGCTGTATCTCAGGCTGGCGCGCCATGCACGTCAGACCCACCGCGCATACTCCGCCGATGCCTAGCGCGGCAGCGATCATGATAATGCTGGCGCCGAGCACCGCATTGACTTGAGCCAAGGGAATCATCATTGTGTACCTCATGTGTTCAGTGTTCAGGATTGACCATCATACCCATAAAAATCGACGACAGCAGGGTAAAGACATACGCCTGCAAGAAAGCCACGAATAGCTCAAAGACGTACATCCCGACTGTCACCACCAACATCGGCGCTGCCATCAAGCTGAACATCGCGATCACCCCCAACAAAGAGTAGATCACGATGTGGCCTGCCAACATGTTGCAGAACAAACGCATGGTCAACGCGAAAGCGCGTGAAACAAAACTGACGACCTCCATGAACGCCATGACCGGCTTCAGCCAGCCCGGGAGGCCGCCCGGCACAAATGCCGCCTTGATTCCGCGCCAGCCATTCGCTTGAACCACGGTGGCCAAGCTTGCCGCCATGAAGATCGTCGCCAGGCCGGCGGTCACGTTGACGTTGCCGGTCGCCGTGCTGAAAAGCGGGATCAGCCCCAGCACATTCGCGCACAGGATAAAGATAAACAGTGTGCAGAAAAAAGAGAGCGTCCCGTGGCTGACACGGTTGCCGAAGTTCGGGCGCACGATATGGTCACGGATAAAGACCACGTACGCCTCAGCCACCGCCGCGAGCCCTTTTGGAATCGCCGTGTGGGAACGGCGGACGGCCCAGGCGGTGGCGATGAGCAACGCCCCCACCACAAAAACCATCACCGCGTCATAGCGGAACCACTCCAGCGCATCAATGCGAAAAAACGGCAGATTCCATGCGTCGAGCGATCCCGCGTGATGCATCACGTGGTGATTGATAAACTGACTGACAGCCTCTTGATTTCCTGTGCTCATGTGCGACCGCTACCCGCCTATTGCCACGAGACCGCAAGGGCGCCGCAAGGCGGCAATCATTCATATCGTGTCGCGATAATGTCTTACTTACAGGCAACGCACACAAAATACTGACGCACCTCATGACAATACCGTATGATTATACGTGACACCGCGCGGACTTGTCAACGTGCGCGCCGTTGTTGCGGCGCACGCGCGAGTTTAGGGAAAATTTAGGATTTAGGAGTTAGGAGGAGCCGATTGCGCTGTGAGCTTGGAGCGAGGGTAGCGCGGGGCGGGGAGCGGGTATCTGTGGGCTGGCAAGGAGTTGGGAGTTTGGTGAATTGACCCGCCATCGCCGATCCGGTATCCTATCCCCATGTTTGAGAAGGTGCAGAACATAGCTGATAACTTTGGCCCGA
>DAOTMQ010000302.1:0-2879 GCA_035450385.1 Kiritimatiellia bacterium
CCTGTGCGCCGGTCTCGCCGGTGCGCAAACCAATGCCCCGGTGGATCTCGGCACGATTCTGGTGGAGGGAACGCCGATCTCGAAATACCGCGCGGAAACTGTCTCGACCGCCACCTTGTTTGATGCGCCCCCGGAAGAGATACCGTCTTTCGTTGATGTGCTTACGGAAGACTTCATCAGGGAGATGAACCCGACCGACCTGTATGACCTGCTACGTAATCAGGCAGGCATCTTCGCCTCGGGCGGCAAGTCACCACAAGATCGTAACCCCGGAGTCTTCTCCATCCGCGGTATGGGCGGAACAGAACCAAAACTTGATGGCACGCTGAGTTTTTCCGGAGCCATGGGGCTATACATGGATCCCACGGCTTTCGAGCGGGTCGAGATCATCAAGGGGCCGATCGGCGCGACGGTTGGCGGCACGGCCAATTCCTTGGGAGATGCTGTCGGCGCGGGCGGCACCGTCAACCTGATTCTGAAGCAACCCTCGCTGGACACGGAGCTCTACCGTTTCAACACCCGAGCCTCCTTTGGCGAAGATATCCAGCGTTACCGCTTCGGTTTTGACCTGAACGAACCGCTGGCCGAAGAAAAGTTCGCGGCACGGCTCTCCGGCAACATCGACTACGCCAAACCTTTCTGGTTGCCGGACTCATACCGTTGGCGCGAGTCTTATTTCCTCGCCCCGTCCCTCCTCGCGCATGTGCGCGATGACCTGCGCATCGGCTTCAATCTCACCCTTCAACACACCGACGCGCCCGGCTATCAGGGCATACCGACTTACCGCGGCAAGCCACTACCAGGCTATTCGCGGGACTCGGACCTAGCGCCTTACGACACGCGCGACATCTACTACGGCATGACCCTGCAGCCGTATATCGAATGGGACGCCACTCCCTGGCTGACGCTGCGCAGCGGCTTTGGCTACGCCCTTTCCGACATTGAGTTCGAACACATTGGGAGCGGCGGTTCGTATTACAACACCCGCACCAAGAAGATTAACCTGCAAGCCCCCCTCAACTACGAACACTCCGAAGGCGACACGCTGACCCGTTCTTGGAATGTCTACGAGCGCGCCACCGCGAAGTTCGACACCGGCCCCGCCGAGCATACTCTGGTCGGGCAGGTCGACTACAACCGGCGGATCTCGCAAGGCCGCTCGATCTTTGGAAATTACAATGACCCCTACACGAAAGGCAAGCCGGTCGGCACGCACTACGACCTGCAGAAGTACGGCGCACTCGTACAGGACTACATCTCGCTTTGGAGATTCCGGCTGCTGGGCGGTGCCCGCCACGATCACGACATCAGCGACCTCGGCAACACGGCCGACTCGCTTTCACCGCGCGGAGGCGTGAGCTTTGTTGCGACCGACTGGCTGATTCCCTTCGCGAATGTCTCTATCACCGAAGCCTCAAACCTTGGTAAACGGGGGCGGGCCGTCGCGACAACGAAAGCCACGGAATTGACCTCGTCCTGGCGTGCCACGCAGTACGAGGGCGGCGTGCGCGTCGCCCCGGTCAAAGACCTTTGGATCACGACCTCGTACTATGTGATCCGGCAAGAGAACCTTCCCGTTTCGTACGACAACGGCATCACCTACGAAACAGAGGGCGAGAACGAGGCGCAAGGCGTCGAGCTTTCCATGTCCGGGAGCATCACAGAGAACTGGTCCGTCTATGCCGCCTACGCCTACAACGAATACGAAAACAAGGCCACCGGGCTCAAGTTTGACCGCTTCCCCCCGCACTCGCTCACCGCCTCCACCTCATACCGCCTCGCCTACGGCGTGCTGAATGACATCGTGGCCGGATTCGGCTACCGCTACCGCCACAAGTACTTCACGACGATGCAAGGGAACTACATCGGGGATGACTTCTACATCGACGACTCGCACGTCTTCGACTGCTCGCTGGACATTCCGCTGAGCAAATTCGGCGGTTCGAAAAATGTCATCCTCTCCCTCGCCGTCAAGAACATCTTTGACGAGCGTTACATTGAGTCCAACCGCCACTACTACCAATGCTTCCCCGGTGACCCGCGCACGTTTGAACTCGCCCTGCAGGCCAGTTTCTGATTTTTTGCTTTTACGCGATGGACAGCACTCCTGTGTATGCTATGATTAGCGGCGTGAACTGGTTTTCTTTTCAAAACCTCTTGCTTGCGGGTGTGGCACGGGCATCTTGCCCGTGTTTCATGGGCGGGACGCCCATGCCACGATGGGTTTTCCAGCACCTCTAAAATCAAAAAAACAACACGTTACGGACAACGTTAACTATGAAACGCGCATTTATTACGGGAATCACGGGCCAGGACGGCTCCTACTTGACCGAACTGCTGCTTGACAAAGGGTACGAGGTTCACGGCATGATCCGCCGATCATCGAGCTTCAACACGCAGCGGATCGACCACCTGTACCAAGACCCGCATCTGATAGGCAGAAGCCTCTTCCTGCATTACGGCGACCTGACCGACGCCGTGCGGCTCGCCAAAATGATGTACGAAATTAAACCAGACGAGGTCTACCACCTCGGGGCTCAGAGCCACGTCCGCGTCTCGTTCGATATCCCGGAATACACCGCCGACGTGGTGGCGCTCGGCACGATCCGGTTGCTTGAAGCACTGCGCGAGAGTGGTGTCGCCCAAAAGGCGCGCTTCTATCAGGCCTCATCCTCGGAACTCTTCGGCAAGGTGCGCGAGACGCCGCAGAATGAGAACACGCCGTTCCATCCGCGTTCGCCGTACGCCGTGGCAAAGCTCTACGGCTACTGGGCTACAATCAACTATCGCGAAGCATACGGCATGCACGCCAGCAACGGCATCCTGTTCAACCACGAGTCGCCGCGGCGCGGCCCGACCTTCGTGACGCGCAAGATCAC
>DAOTMQ010000303.1:0-2866 GCA_035450385.1 Kiritimatiellia bacterium
ACCCTTCCACCTGCACAGCGGGGCTCCAGAACCATCCCGCCGCCAGCAACGCCACGGGAACAATCAACAGGTTTATTTTTTTCATTGTCTAACTCCTTCTCTTATCGGCTTAAGGCTCTTACAAACCCCTCGTGGCATGGGCGTCCCGCCCATGAATCACGGGCAAGATGCCCGTGCCACACCTGCAAGCAGAGGGGTTTACGAAAACCTCGACTTACTTGACACGACCGGTGTAGGCATCGGCGCCGGATCTATCGATCGCGTACTTGAAAAATTTCTCTTCCGCCGCTGCGCGCTCTTTGTCCCAGGGACGCGGCGAGCCGCAAAGCTGAACGGCCCACAGCTTCAGTTCCTTGCGATGCCAGTTGACCATGCAGTTCGTGCCCCACGCGCCGCCATGCCCGAACCAAGAGTCCTCCTTGTCCTCCTCCGGCGCGGAGAGTCCGAGCGAATAGCCACCCATGCCCTTCGGACGCGTTGTCTTCGCGAGAATCTCCTTCACGGTCTCCTCCTTGAGGATCCGCACGCCATTCTCGCCCACGCCGAGATTCATGAGCATCTTGTAGAACTTGAGCTGGTCGTTCGCGGTCGTCCAGAGTCCCGCGCCAGCCGACGCAAAGACGTTGTCGCCGTTGTAGGGGCGCTGCTGCATATCATTCTGCAGACGATATTTCGCGGGTGCGTCCTTCACGCAGTCATACATCTCCACCTGCGTCTTAAGCTGTTTGTCGGTCGGCTTGATCGAGGTGGACGCCATGCCGAGCGGATCAAGAACGCGCTCCTTGAGGAAATCCTCCCAGCGCTGCTCGGTGATGACCTCAATGATCGCCGCACCGATGTCGATACCGGTGTTGGAGTATTGCACCTTCGTGCCGGGCTCGAAGAGCAGCGGGCACGCCGCCGCAATCGCCGCAGTCTGACGCAACGGCGCGCCGCCGGCCCAGCCGCCGCCCTTGATGTTGCCCTGCTTCGCGCAAATCTCAAACGGGAAGCCGCCGGTATGGTTCATGACCATGCGCACGGTAAGCGCATTTTTCGCTTTGACCAGCCTCTTGACACCGTTGGTGTTGGATTCGAGCACCCAAAGCTCCTTAAATTCCGGCAGATATTTCGAAACGGGATCATCCAGCGAAAGCTTGCCCTCCTCGACGAGAATCGCGATCGTCACGCCGCAGAAGCCCTTCGTCTGCGAACACTGCATAAAAACGTCGTCCATCGTGATCGGCCGTTTCGCCGCGACATCAGCGTAGCCGATGCAGGTGGTTTCCTGCACGCCGTCCTTGTAAAAGACATTGATCGCGCCCGGGAGTTGTCCGTTCTCAACAAAGGGAGCGAGCGCATCCTTCGCGAAAGTCGTCCCCGAATCTTTCGGCCCGTCACAGACCGTACAGCACCCCGAAATGATCACCGCCCCGGCGATGAAAACCATCATCAGTTTCTTCATACTCAGCTAACGCCTCCTTCTTCCACGAATGTGGATTGGGTTATGGTATGCTTTTGGGGAAGGAAATCAAGCGTAACGTCTGTTACTTATTGACTCGCATCAACCCGAACAGCAAAATGGCGACCTGTCATGAGAACCACATACTCCAACAAATGCTTGGAACGGCGCGCTGTACGATCTGGGTGGATCATATTAGGAACGGCGGGAGTGTTTTTTGTTTTGTGTCTGGCGACTGAACTTAAAAATTTGGTCGACTTCTCTCGCATCATGGAGCCGTTTTTCGAGGCCGGTGACCTGAAGTTTTACAAGTCGACTTGGTTAGAGTATGGCGTGCGTAGAAGCTTGAGCGTCATTCCCCGGGCATTGGTTGGCAGTAGCGCCGTCTGGCTGGGATGCGCGATTGTTCGCAAGAAGGTCCATACACGGATAGTAGGATGGGGTGTATGTGCGCTGTTCTTTTTCATCGGCGAGTTTCTTTTCGGTATCCTGATAAGCTCAGCGTATGGTTATTTCAACGTGCTGTTACGACCACGCGGTGGATCGTAATGCCGAGAGTAAAAGCCAAATCCCGTGTTTGGGGTTGACGCCTCTCCCCTTAGCATCGCACAATGGCAAGCGCCGGAAGGATGGTCTCAGGTTCCCTCGCAGAGCACCGGGAGGGGAGGGACGAGCGTCGCTCGTCCGCGGGCAAGCAGACGCTTGCCCCTCCCTGCGCTTCACAAGCCCGAAGGCAAGAGCTGGAGGGCAGCATCTGGGTGGTGCGCAAAGATGGAAAACTTTGTGGCCTTCGTGGTCTTTGTGTGAGGTTGAATGGGGTTGCGGGCTCCGCCCGCGCTAGCCTTGGAAGGAGAAGCAAATGAAAAAACGACTGATGACTGTAGTTGCGGCGTGTGCCTGTGTGTGCGCCGCTCTGGCCGAGACTGTTTTTTGGAAAGATGCGTCGCCGGTGACCCTCGACGCGACCAAGACCTTCGAACTGCGCATCGACAAGGCTGCCAAGACGGGTGACGTGTCGCTCTTGATCGCGCTCAGTGCGCCGGTGGACGACACGTTCTGTCCGACGGTAACACTCAACGGCGTACACGCCATCGAAGAAACACATGCCCCGCTGGCGACTTGGCTGCCCGGCTTCGATGCCACCCCAATCCGCTCCCCTCGGGAAACCCGTGAAATCCAGGCCGGCTACCGGTACGCCTTCCCCCTGTCAGCACTGAAAGCGGGCGGCAACACCGTCGCGCTCGGTCCCGCTGTCGGATCGCCCAAACTGCACGCGCTCGCGCTTGATGTAGACCCGACCGGTGAGATCGTCGTAGAAAACGACGACTTCCGCCTCGTCGTGGGCAAAGATGCATGCGTGAAATCCCTCATCGTGAAAAAGACGAACGAAGAGTGCGCAGACGCAGGCATGCAGTTGCCGCTTTT
>DAOTMQ010000304.1:0-2821 GCA_035450385.1 Kiritimatiellia bacterium
GTGGCGTTGCTGGCGGCGGGATGGTTCTGGAGCCCCGCTGTGCAGGTGGAAGGGTTGCGGACATGTCGGCTTCACGAACCGTCGAACATTGTGAAGCCGGTGTTCTCTTGGCAAATGAAGAGTAGCCGTGCGGGCGCCAGCCAGAAGGCGTATGCGATCACGCTCCGCACGGCTGACGGCAACGAGGTCTGGAGTTCCGGTATGATCGAAACCGGCGATTCCCACGCGGCTGCTTATTCCGGCCCCGCACTGGACAGCGCCACGAAATACCGTTGGGCGGTTAGGGTGACGGATGAAAAAGGGCGGACGTACACAGCGAAACCGGCGACGTTCATCACGGGATTGATCCGTGCGGACGACTGGAACGGCTCGGACTGGATCGCTGTGCCGGGTTGCGAGATCATTACTTCCAACAACGTGCCTAAGACGCATTTCGCTGCGCCTGGGACCTCGTGCTTCTTCAAGAAAATCGCGAACGGCAAGACCGTGAAGGAGGCCTACTGGACCGTCACGGGACAGGGCGCGTTCCAGGCGTATGTGAATGGCAAGCCGTTGCCCGACGTGCTCAAGCCGGGCTTCACCCACGTCTTCAAGACGCGCCACTCGTTCACCTATGACATCACCGACATGCTCGATAAGGGCGCGGATGGCGTGAACGTCTTTTCGGCGATGGTCTCTGCCGGCTGGTGGCGCGACAAGATCGTCCACTATCGCGGCAAGGAGTCCGCGTTCCGTGCGCAGTTGATCATGCGTTACGCGGACGGTTCCAAGGCGCGTTTCGGCACAGACGCAAGCTGGTCTGGCGCGGTGGCGGGGCCGGTGAAGGCCGCCGGCATATTTGACGGCGAAACGTATGATGCGCGGGTGAAGACGCCTTGGATGATGACCGGTGTGGACACGGCGTTCAAGCCGGTCAAGACCATCAACGAGTTCAAGGGCGTGATCGTGCCGATGGAAGGCGCGCCGATTGGCTTGCGCGAGGATCTCCGGCTGGCACCCAAAGAGACCTACGTGTGGAGCGGGGTCGAAGGCGCAGGGGAGGATGCTTACGGCAAGGTGAAGGTTCTCCGCCGTTACGAGCCGAACGCTACAGTGAAACTCGCTGCGGGCGAAACACTTGTCGTCGACTTCGGTCAGAACGCCGCTGCGGTGCCAGAGTTCACCTTCTCGGCGGCAGCAGGGACGGAACTCAGCGTGAAACCCGCAGAGATGCTCAATGACGAAAACGGGCTCAAGAAGCGCGGTAACGACGGTCCGGAGGGAAGCGTCTACCGTCGCAATCTCCGTAAGTTGCAGGAGCACGGCGCAGAGGTCAAATACACGTTCGCCGGTAGTGGCGAAGAGTCCTATCGTCCAGAGTTCACGTTCTTCGGCTATCGCTACATTTCCGTGACCGCAAGTGGCGATGTCGTGTTCAAGGCGATTGCCTCCGTGCCGGTGACCTCGATCCCGAAGTGGTCGGAGTGTGGCTCGATTGAGACCGACGTGGCGGACGTGAACAGGCTGGTTTTGAATGTCCTCTGGGGGCAGTATTCGAACTACCTTTCCGTGCCGACGGATTGCCCGCAACGCGACGAACGTCTCGGCTGGACGGCGGACACGCAGGTGTTCTGTGCGGCGGCCAGCCGCAGCGCGGATGTCTACGGCTTCCTGTACAAGTTCATGCGCGACATGCGCGACTCGCAGCACGATAACGGTTCCTTCACTGGTGTCGCGCCGACAGCGCAGTACGGTGATCTGGCGGAGCAGCTCGGTTGGGCTGACGCCGGTATCATCATCCCGTACACCATGTGGCAGCGCTACGGCGACCTCTCCATTGTCGCGGACAACTTCGAGTCGATGGAGAAGTACATGGCGTTGACGGCGAAGAACCGGTTCAACTCGCCGGTCGCCAATGGCCACCAGTGGGCGGATTGGCTTTCGTACGAAAACTATGAATCCGCCGGCGGCGGCGCCAACCCGAACCAGATACCCGCTTACGAGACGGGCGCGGACGGCAAGAGAGCGCCGCGCAAGGAAGCGTTGGACTATTGGCACTATCTGGGCGGCTGCTATCTGCTTTGGGATGCGCAGATGATGACCGCGATGTCCGAAGCTTTGGGCAAGACCGAAGCTGCGACGAAGTACCGCGCGATCGTGAAAGACACCGTCGCGTATCTCAAGAGCGACTTCTTTGAGAAGGACGGCATGATCAAACAGTGCTTCCGTGATATGCAGACACCGGCGCTGTTCGCGCTCAAGTTCGGACTCGTAGAAGGCGCGGCCGCCGACAAGACGCGCGCGGGGCTGCTGAAGAACATCGCGGATCACGGGGGCTGTCTGCAGACCGGTTTCTTGGGCACTTCCATCATCATGGACACCTTGACCTACGATGCCGTATCGCCAGAAACGGCGTACACGCTCATGCTCCAGCGCAAGAATCCGAGCTGGCTCTACTCGGTCGAGCAGGGTGCCACCACGATCTGGGAGCGCTGGAACTCCTACACGAAGGCGGATGGTTTCGGCCGGGCGGGCATGAACAGCTTCAACCACTACGCCTACGGGGCTGTGCTCGATTGGATGTACGGCACCATGGCCGGAATCCGGCTCGATCCGAAGTCCCCCGGTTGGAAACACTTTATTCTGGCACCGATCCCGGACAAGCGCATCGGCAACGTGAACGCAACCTACGAGTCACCGTACGGGGCGATCAAAAGTTCTTGGGAGTTCGACAAAAACGGCACTTGGCACTTCCGGGCGGAAATACCCGCGAACACCTCCGCGACCGTCATCCTGCCGAATGGGGAGACGCGCGAGCAGGCTTCCGGCAAGTTCACGTGGA
>DAOTMQ010000305.1:0-2803 GCA_035450385.1 Kiritimatiellia bacterium
GTTCCTTGATCGCGTTCAGGACCATGCTTGCCGCCGCGTGCATCTGCTCGGAGTTTTTACCCGTAACGATCCGTCCGTCTTTGAGCTGCATGGCTGCGCCGCAGAATATCCCGTTACGTCCCTTGCCTTTTTTCATGGCATCTTGGCCCGCCTGACGCGCGGGCGTCACGACCACGCGGTCTTCCGGAACCAGGTCCAACTTTTGCATCAACAGTTCGATGCGATCCACGGTGATGTGTTCAGTCTGCCCGGACGAGAATTCACAGAGGTGACGGAAGTAGCGACGGATCACCTCCTGTTTGGCTGCTGCGCGGACGACCTCGTCGTCGGTGATACCGAAACCCACGCGGTTAACGCCCATATCGGTCGGCGATTTATAGGGACAGGGTTCGTGGGTGATCTTCTCCCAGATGGCACGCAACAGCGGGAAGGCATCGACGTCGCGGTTGTAGTTAATTGCCACCTCTTGGTAGGCCTGAAGATGGTAGGGGTCCACCATGTTGGCGTCGTTGATATCGACTGTGGCGGCTTCATAGGCGATGTTGATGGGGTGCTCCAATGGCAGATTCCAGACTGGAAAAGTTTCAAATTTGGCATAGCCGGCCAAGCGTCCTGCATTGCGGTCATGGTAAAGCTGGGTGAGGCAGGTGGCCAGCTTGCCGCTGCCGGGACCCGGTCCGGTCACGACCACGATCGGCCGTTCGGTCTCGATGTACTCATTCGCCCCGTAACCCTCGGGACTGACGATTGTATCGACGTTGGCGGGGTAACCTTGGGTCATGTAGTGATAATAGACCTTGATGCCGCGGTGTTCGAGGCGGGCGCGGAACTGCTTGGCGGCGTGCTGTCCGCAAAAACGGGTGATGACCACAGCGCGGATCAGCAGTCCCCAACTGCGCAGGCCATCAATCATTTTGAGCGCGTCGGTGTCGTAAGAGATGCCAAAATCCGCGCGCATTTTTTTGCGTTCGATATCACCCGCAAAGATGCAAAGCACGATCTCGGCCTTGTCCTTGAGCTTTTGCAGAAGGCGTATTTTGACATTCGGATCGTAGCCGGGTAGGACGCGGGCCGCGTGCATATCGTGCATGAGCTTGCCGCCGAATTCGAGATAGAGCTTGTTGCCGCTCTTCTCGGCGCGACGCTTGATTTCCTCGGTTTGCTCAGCGAGGTATGTGTCATTGTCAAAACCGATTTTGTTCATCATAAATAGCCTGCCTCTACGCGATAGGGGAAGAAACAAAAAAACCGATCAAGCGTCAGTGCGTGACCGGGACAGGACTATAGCGTAAAACAGGTGACGACGTAAACCCATTTCCTGAATTAGGTTATTTTGATACAATGCCAGAAGCAAAAGGAGGGGTAGGGGGCATGAAGAAAAATCGGTGGATGGTGCTGTTGTTTGTCTCGGCCGTTGCTGGCGCGTTGGGTGCCGACGAACTCGACAACGCCGTGTTGCATGGTGCGACTGATAGACCGGCCCTCCGGTACTACGATCCCGTCAATCTCGCCAAGCGCATTCCGAAGACTTGTTTTGTGAACGTGACACGTGCGGGACTCGGCGACTACTGCTGCCCGCCGTCGGGCATCTGGGCGATGTGGAACAACCTCTCTTGTCCCAAGCGCATCCGCTGGGTGCAGGGCTCGACCCACGGTTATGTGCCGAGCGAGCCGCACGATGAGATCCTCATTGAGGAACCCGCGCGCAACGGCGGGATCGGCGACTGCCGGATGCCGGAGAATGCGTTTGTCGTGCAGAACCGGCGCGGCTACAACTCCTGGCCGATGATTCAGGCGATGGGTGCGAAGCTCGTCTGTACCTACAGCCGCGACAACGCGCTTCCGCCGGATGGCCATACGACCAATCCGGGCAGCCGCGATTCCTATGCGAAGGTCTCCGAGGACGGCGGTAGGACCTGGTCGGCGGAGGTGACGATGGCGAGCGATCCGAAAATCGCTGAGGTGAACGAGGGCATCGGGCTTGATTCAACGGGCGCGGTGCTTGCGTGGGTGCGTTACTGGGGCGTCGAGGACAGTCGCCGCCATGAGCTTTACCGCTCGGCAGACGGCCTCTCGTTCACGAAGATCGCCTCGCTTCGCCCCGATCCGTTTCCGGTTCAGGTTCTTGACCCTGTCTTCGTAACCGGGCTCGGTCTCGTTTCCCCGTGGTTCGCCGGAAACTATCACAAGGACGGAGGCAACTCCTGGGGTATTCTTGTGAGTACGGATGACGGTCGCACATGGGAGCAGCGGACGATCGAATCTAACCTGCCGGTCAAGGAGTGGGTCACCGAATCCTCGATCGTCTCACTCGGGAACGGACGCATCCTTCTCATCGGACGTTGCGAACAGGGGCTCGGTACGCAGTTCCAGGTGACAAGCACGGACGGCGGAAAAACATGGACGAAGGCGCGCACCAATATCGGCGATGTGCGGGAGTCGACGCCGAGTCTCATCTACGATCCGAAGACGGGGCTTGTCGCGAACTACTACTATCACCGCGGAGCGCGGAAGCTCAAGCGCCGTGTCGCGAAGGCCGATTTCATCTTCACGCATCCCGATGCCTGGCCGGAGCCGGAAGTGCTCGCCGAAGGGTTCGAGCCCCGTATCTATGACGCGGGTAACGTGAAGGTGACCCGGCTTCAGGGGAAGACCGACTGCTGCGCCTGGTATACAGGCACGCAGTCAAACGCAACCGTTGTCGTGACGGTCGTACCGGTGCCGGGGCTTTGAACGCGGCCGTTTTGGGTAATCGGTTAGTGACAGGGGAGTGCGAAGGTCATGCGTTTCAGGGTTCCATTGC
>DAOTMQ010000306.1:0-2720 GCA_035450385.1 Kiritimatiellia bacterium
GTGTTTCCCTGATAAACAACGCGCGAGCCCAGTTCAAATAAAAACGCCCTGGGGGGGTTGCGGATCTTTTTTTACGGTGTTAAACTCATTGCATCAACTGAAACCGACAAGGAGTTGAACAAAATGAATAACATGCCGATAACGATCAAAATTATGGGTTGGGTCAGATTATCTCTCCTTGCGATGATCGGAATCGCGTCCAGCGCGTCAGCGGTGTCGATCACTGCGAACACAACAGTGGGCGAGAGCGAGGTCGCGAACTACGTGGACGCGGACATCGACATTGCCGCAGGCTCGACGCTTACCTTCAGCGAACTGACAACCGCGCGCACCTTCACGGGCAAACTGACCGGCGGGGGCAACTTCGTGGTGAAGTCGGCGGCACAAAATACCACGGCGCGAATCACCTTCGCCGGCGACGCGAGCGCGTTCGCTGGCGAGACGTGCGTGACCAACCATTTCTTCACCTCAACCGGGCCGGGGGCGATCAGTCCTGTGCGACTGCGTTACTACATGACCGCTATCGGTAAATCATATCTTGATGGTCCCGGCACATATGGTTGCGAGGTGGACGCTCGCCCGTGCGACGCCCATCCTCAGGGGCTGGTCGTTCCCAGCGGAGTGACGCTGGCCGGTCACGTCTATTGGCGCGGGGGACGCCTCTGCGGGCCGGGTACGGTGTCAGGCCTGGTGACAATCAACGGCTCCAGTAGCCTCTTCGGCCAAGACAGCATACACTTCGCGGGAGGGGTGACTTCGACGGGCCTCGGTCAGGGCAAGCTCAATGCCGACTCCGGTTCCTACCATATCGATAGCACGGTCACGAAGCTCAATCAAGTCACGACTCTTGGAAACTGCGTTTACTTCGGCGTTGACGAGGCGCTCGATACAGCGCAGCTCATCCGCTTTGGCGCCAGCTACAACAAGAGCGGAGGCTGGGATCTGCAGGGGCACAGCCAGCACTGCGGCGGCATTGATACCGCCAACACCGGCAGCAACATGGCGAACACGTACTTCCGCAGCGCTTCGCCGGCGACACTCGTCTGCGACCAAAGTCTGTCAGACCAGTATTTTCACGGCAATCTGCTGGGCGCGTTCACGCTCGACTATTCGTCGTCGGCTGGCAAGACCTTCACCCTCGCGGGTACCAACAACAATACCACGGGCAAGCTGATCGTGCGCAGCGGCACGCTGGCGCTCGCGACAAACAGTGTCTTTAGCTCGCTCTCCGGCATCGAGGTGGTCGGCACGGGCACACTTGAATTCAAGGCGCTCACTGACAGCGCGGGGAACGTGCTTTCGGCTGCCAGCGTTTCATCTGGCACCGTTACGCTCAAGCTGGCCGACAGCGGCAAGGTCAAGATTCCAGCGGGCGTGACATTGGGGGTCAACTCCGCCATGGTGGACGGCATCCATGTGGCCCAAGGCGCCTACACAAGCGCCTCCGCAGAGATGGCGTCCCACCTTGTCGGCGACGGCACGCTGCTCGTTGTCAATGACGGCTCCACTCCGACCGAGGGCGCGACCTTCTCCTGGACGGGCGCAGGCGAGGATGATCTGCTGACGACTCCAGAGAACTGGAAGGACGGCGTCGCGCCGAGCTTCGACGGCACCGAGCGCCTGGTCTTCGGCACCGACGCCATGACCTTCAACGCCACCGTCGCCGGCACGAAGAGCGTATACGCGATCGACATTTCAACCACAGATGCGTTCACGTTGCAAGAGTCTGACGCGAGTGCGAAGATTCTCATGGGCGCGGGCGGGTTCTCCTTTACCAACACCGTTCTCACCTCCACCAACCGTCATACGCTCTCCGTGGCGGTCGAATTGGGCACACTGCCGCAAACTTGGCGCATCGCGCACAATTCGTCCTTCGAGACGATGAAACCGTGGTCGGGACGTTTCGCCGGCGAGATCTGGCCGCTCACGCTCGACGCGCGAGGGCGTGTTTACTTTCGGGGAGACAACTCTGCGCTTGAGACGACGCTGATCATCACCAACTGCACGACTGTCTGGTCTCAGCCGTATGTGTATAACGAGAAAGGGCTGGGTGCGACGAACCGCGAGACGTGGATCATCGGCTGTTTGCCGCGCTTTATGAATTCAAGCCGTCCGATGACAAACAACGTGCCGCTTCGGATTCGGAATAACGTCATTAACCAGAGACACGGGTACTTCAATGACTCCGGCTCCTACGAACTTTACTTTGACGCGCCGGTTAACTACTACGACATCACAGGTGAGATGTATCTGAATGGCAAGGTCCACTTCCGCGGCGGCATTTATCGCGAGGACACCTTGGGCCTGACCATTCGTTTCCCCGGGGCCAACAACTGGATCGAAGGCGAGGGGGTGCGGATCAACGTGGCTCTGGCTCTCGACTATGTGGGAATTTTCAACATCGCCTCGACCAACAACGCATGGACGGAGCTGAAAAACTACAAGTGCACGGTGTGCTGCCATAATCCACACGTGCTGCCAGCGGGTGCGGCGATCCAATTTAGTTCCTCCGGTGTGTATCGCGGCAACGCGGTGCTGGATATGAATGGCTGCGACCAAAGCGTAGGCAAAGTGTACTCTGCGGTGCCGGTAAGCGACTGGGGAACGTATGTCCAGACGGTGACAAGTGCGATGCCTGCGACCTTCACGATCAAATCGACGTCTGACATCAGTACTGTCCCAAAGATTCGAGAGCAATGTGGCATAACTCTTTGATAATG
>DAOTMQ010000307.1:0-2712 GCA_035450385.1 Kiritimatiellia bacterium
GCACAGCGCGTACGCCGCCACAACCAAAATGCCCGGCAGTCCTATAGACGCCGTCCCGCCGGCACCCGTTCCGCCGCAAAAAAGATTTCCATCCATCGTGCCATCTCCCCGCCGCCCGTGCCGCACCCTTAGCGCACATTACCCTCTATGAAATCGTGCTGCCAGCGTACGCCTTACCGGCAGGCATTGTCAACTATGTTTCGTGGTACGAAACAACGAAACAAACACGCGTACAAAACAAAAACCTGAAACCATCCTCTGTGAATGCGCAGAAGTAATGGTTAGTGGCAAGTGGTTATGTCCACTTCGGTGTTGGGCGTTCGACGTTCTGCGTTCCGCGTTTACACCACTCCAGCACGGCGATCAACGCGATGCAGGCGGTGTCGAACCGCAGGACACGCTCGCCTAATGAAAAGAGATGGAAGCCGCGCGCGAGCAGGTGTTCGGTCTCATAGTCGGTCCAGCCCCCCTCGGGACCGACGGCTAACAGCGGCCGCATGCGGCGCACGCTGTCGCAAGGCGGCAGGCCGGTGGGCGCCCTCGGATGCGCGAGCAAGCGCACAGTCTCGGGAAAAAGTCGTTCCAGATCATCCTCAACAAACGGTTTGAAGCGTGGCGCAACCATTACCTCGGGCAGACGCGTAAGCCCCGCCTGCATCAATCCTTCGATCAGTAAAGGACGATAGGATTCGGGTTCAATCCATCGGCTGCTGAAGTAGCACTTCTCGACCTTGGCGGCGTTGAGCAAGACCACACGTCCAACCCCCAGTGCCGCGAGCTGCGGCCAGAGGCGCTTCAGCACTTTGGGACGCGGCACGGCCAGCAACAGGTCGAGCCACGGTTCCGGCAACGCGACATCGTGCGAGGGAGATAAGCGGACACCGTCCGGACCGATCGACAGCACACGCGAGACGCCCGCCAAACCGTTCAGCGTACCGGTCGCGACGATCTGGCCGGGGTCGGCACGCAACACCTGACGAAGATGCTCGGCACGCGTATCGGTCAACAATACTGTCCCGTCTGCAAGGAACTCATCGGGCTCAAAGAGGATGCGGTTCATCGCACATCCATGCAAGCGATCCACTCATCGTCGCTCATCGGGTGCGTATTGGGAACAACCAGCGAAAGCGTCATGTGCGCAGGATCGAAGATGTCCTCCGCCACGCGGCGCACGTCAGCGGCGGTTACCGCCTTAATCGCTTTAATTGTCTCATCCGGATGGATGAAACGCCCATAGTTCTGCACGCACTCGCCAAGGTAGGTCATCTGGTTACTGGCGCCTTCGAGTCCCAAGCGGAAAGCACCCAGCAAATACTCTTTAGTGCGCGCCAACTCCGCCGCGCCGACATTCGTGCGGAGCAGACGGCGGATCTCCTTGGCCGTCAGCTTCAGCGCGGCACACGCGCGCTGCTCGTCAAAGCCGCCGCTGATAGTGAAAAGACCGGTCTCGTCAAACAACTGGAAGCCGGATTGGATCGTGTAGCAGAGGCCGTGCCGCTCGCGCACGCTTTGGAAGAGACGCGAACTCATGTTCTCGCCGAGCAACCCGTTCAGGACGCGCAACGCATAGCGGCGGTCATCATGCCGCCCGAAGATACGAAAACCGACAACGGCGTGAACCTGCGCGATCTCCTTGCGCACGCACACCAGACGCTCTTGCGCCACCGTGTTGTCGACGCGCTTGGCGTGTACCCGCCGAGCCGCGCGCCGCGCGCCGACCGCTCGTTCGACGCATGCCACGCAAGCGGCATGGTCGAGCCGTCCGGCAAAAACAAAGATTGATGCGGACGGCGTGTAGGTGCGCGCCTTGTAGCGCAGCAGCGTCTCGCGGGTCATGCGGCGCAACGCGGTTTCATCGCCGGCGAGCGGCGCCCCGAGCGGATGGCCCTTGAACATGACCTCCTGCAATTTTTCCTGCGCCACCTGCTGCGGCAGATCCTGATACATCTTGATCTCTTCGAGGATGACGTCGCGCTCGCGGTTGAAATCCTCCTCGCCGATCACAGCGTTGAGATACATGTCGGCCAACACATCGAAAGCCTGTTCCAGATATTCGTGCGGTAATCGTGCGTAGTAACAGGTGCTCTCCTCTTGCGTATAGGCGTTCAGATAACCACCGCGACCCTCGATCGCCTGCGAAATCGCCAGCGCCGAACGTGTCGGCGTGCCTTTGAAGAGCATGTGTTCAAGGAAGTGACTGACGCCGGCCAAGCGGGGTGCTTCGTGGCGACCGCCCGCCCCCACCCAAACGCCGACGGAGATACTTTCCGAGTCAGGGATCAGCGACGACACCACCGTGGCGCCGTTTTTCAATACCGTAACCTCGACATGATCAAGCATAGGGAAACTCCGCAATCATTCTTGCAAAAACCCTCGTGACATGGGCGTCTCGCCCATGAAACACGGGCAAGATGCCCGTGCCACACCTGCAAGCAAAGGGTTTTGCAAGAGCCTCCACAATCATTCCTCGCTGGCAGACGCTCAACCGGCTGCGGCTGCCGCCAGCATTGCGGCTAGGGTCGTCTTGCCGTCGTAGAGCGCTTTGCCGACGATCGCACCGAACAGGTTGGCGCATCCCAGCGCCTTGAGAGCGGTCACGTGTTCCGGTGCGCTGACGCCACCCGAGGCGATGACACTGCAAGCTGGAACCGCCTGACAGATTTCGCGCATGGCTGTCAGGTTGGGGCCGCCCAGCATGCCGTCCGTCGCGGT
>DAOTMQ010000308.1:0-2707 GCA_035450385.1 Kiritimatiellia bacterium
CACGCAACAACACGTCGCCGATCTCTGCCAGTTTGCTGAAATCGGTCAACATCAGTTTGGCGGCGGCATCCGCCGCGTAAGACTCTAGAGCCTTCGTTAAATCTGTTTTCACGGATTATCCCTTCACACTAACGCGGGCGGAGCCCGCAACCCAAGTTAATTAGTTAATTAGTGCATTAGTTTGTCTGGGAGCGCGTTACTCCAAAAAAACTCTGTGGCATGGGCGTCCCGCCCATGAAACACGGGCAAGATGCCCGTGCCACACCTCTGCGCCTCTGCGCCAAACCCGAGCAGCGCTTGTACTCTCACGGTTGCGACCACTGGGTGGTCGCAACGAGAGGTTGACTCGCGACCCGCGACTTGCGACTTGCGGCCAGCCATGCCTCCAAAAAAATCTGAGTAATCTGTGTCCATCTGTGGATTAGAAAACCCGAGCAACGCCCTCCAAAAAACCTTCGTGGTGAAACAACTTGTTTTTTATCGCGCTTGTCGAGCCGTAAAGCACTAATGAACTAACACACTAATGAACTAACGAACTACAATGACCAGCCGTCGCGGTATTTACGCATGACATACGCCTGCGCGTCGCTATCGTTCGTGATTTTCATTGCCTCGCCGTCCCACAGCAGGCGGCGGTAAGGGAAGCGTACCGCGAGATTGCCAAGCAACACCATTTCAGCAAAGGGACCGGCATAGTCGAAGCCCGAAATCGCCTGCTTGCCTTCCCGAATGGCCTGCAACCAGTTTTTCTCGTGTCCGCCTTCGCCTCCGGGGACACGCTCAATCGTTTGAGGCGGCCGCTTGAAGGCCTTCATCGATGACTCAGGAATCAGCCGCGGACTGCGTCCGTAGCAACCGCACATCAGCTTGCCCTTGTCGCCGATAAACAGCACGCCGCCATCCGAGTCACCCATCTCGCGCCCCTCTTCAAGTTCGGCGGGACGCGGCGGCTGAAGTCCGCCGTCCCACCACGTCAGGTCCAGCGCGGGCAACCCTTCGCGCTCGGGGAACGTATACCGCACGATCGACGAGCGCGGGAACTGCTCGTTCTTTGGCTCGGTCTTTTTCCAGAAGCCTTCCCAGTATGTGGAGATGTTGGCCTCAACGCTGGTGGGGTACTTGAGTTTTAGCGCCCAATACACGCAGTCCATCACATGACAACCGAGATCTCCCAGCGATCCCGTGCCGAAGTCGCACCACGCGCGCCAACTGTTGGGGTGATAGCAGGGATGGTAGGGGCGCATCGGTGCCGGGCCGATCCATTTGTCCCAATCAAAGCCAGCCGGAACGGGCGGGGTCTCTTTCGGACGCTCGATCTCGATGCCTTGCGGCCAGACCGGGCGGTTGGTCCATGCGTGGACTTCGCGTATCGTGCCGATCGCACCGGCCCAGATCCATTCGCAGACCATGCGCACGCCATCGCCGGAGCGTCCTTGATTGCCCATCTGCGTGATCACTTTGTACTTGCGCGCTGCCTCGGTCATTGCGCGCGCTTCGCCGACCGAATACGCCATCGGCTTCTGGACGTAGACATGCTTGCCCGCGCGCATGCACGCCATCGCAATCGGCGCGTGCGTATGATCCGGCGTGGCCACCACGACGGCGTCGATGTCCTTCTGCTTGTCCAGCATCTCACGGTAATCGGTGTAGGTCTTCGCGTTGGGATGCGCCTTGAACGTTTTCGCGGCGTAGTTGACGTCGACGTCACACAAGGCGACGATGTTTGCAACCTCCGAACACACTTTGATGTTGTGGCCGCCCATGCCGCCGACGCCGACACCGGCGACATTCAGTCTGTTACTCGGCGGTGTCTGGCCGTTGAGTCCGAGCACATGGCCGGGGACGACCTGAAAGGCAGCCGTCGCAACGGCTGCGCGCTTGGCGAAAGCCCTGCGTGTGAGGGTGGATGATGGTGTCGTCATGGTTTTGGTCTCCTTGTTGTTATGCGAGTTCGTGATAGAGCGCTACGAGAAATGCGCGGTTGTCCGCGCTGGTGTAAGTCATGCGTCCGCCCATGCGCGAAAAGGTTTTGCAAAAGCGCAGATAGTAGGCGGGGTTATCCTGCGGCGGTTCTCCGTCGTGCGCCCAGTCCCACGTTGCGGGCGCGAGGTCAACCACATGGATCGCAAAGTTCTCAATCGATTGGCCTCGCTGCCGTGCCGCATTGCGCGACATCGACAACGCCTTCTCGAAAATCATCGGCGACATGACCGCGGACCCGACCGACAGGTAGACGCCCTGTTCGAGTCTGCTGACCGAGTCCACGAAGCTCAGGAAATCGCGGTCGGCCGTGCGCCCGATCGGTGCGCCGCGATTCAACGGGTGCGTGTAGATGATGTCGTGTCCGAACATGGGATGTGCCGTCGACGGCGTACCAGCCAGATAGGCCGCCGCTTGCAGGCTGTACGTCTTGAAGGGGTGCGGCACATGCAAGAAACCCGGATCAGCCGGGATGTGGCGCATGATCGTTTTCAGGTCAGCCGCAGCCGCCGCACGCGCCAGCGTCACTTCATCCGCATCCGCTGCGGCTCCTGCCGCGATCGCGGCATCCAGATCGCCGGGCGCAGGGATCGTCAAACCCTCATCTGTGATAAACGCACCGACCGCCTCACCGTAGCCGCGCCCCTCGTAGGCGCCAACCGCAAGCGCTAGATTCAGATACAGGCCGGTTTCCTCCCAAAGACCGAACTGACCTTCGGCGACATAG
>DAOTMQ010000309.1:0-2707 GCA_035450385.1 Kiritimatiellia bacterium
TTACGAGGGAGCTTGATTTTATGAAATTGACGAATGAGTTGCTGGCGCTGACGGCCAATACGATCCGTTGCCTGTCTATCGACGGCGTGCAGGCTGCAAAATCGGGGCATCCGGGCGCACCGATGGGCCTTGCGGACATCGCCACTGTGTTGTGGCTCAAATATCTGAAGCACTCTGCGGCCGACTCCAAGTGGCCTGACCGCGACCGCTTCGTGCTCTCCGGCGGCCATGGGTCGATGCTGCTGTACAGCCTCCTGCACCTTGCCGGCTATGATCTGCCGATGGATGAACTGATGCGTTTCCGTCAGGTGGGCAGCCTCACGCCGGGTCATCCGGAATACGGACACACCGAGGGCGTGGAGACGACAACCGGACCGCTGGGCCAGGGCCTCGCCACAGCGATCGGCATGGCAATCGCGGAGCGTATGGCGGCGGCGCGCTTTAATGTCGTTGACAGCGATCCGGTGGTGGATCACCGCACTTGGGTGTTCTGCGGCGACGGCGACTTGGAAGAGGGCATCAGCCACGAAGCCTGCTCGCTCGCCGGACATTTGAAACTCGATAAACTGGTGCTGTTTTATGACAGCAACAATATCACTATTGAGGGGCGCACCGACCTCGCGCTCAGCGACGATGCCAAGAAGCGTTTCCAGGCCTATAACTGGCATGTGCTGGAGATCGACGGCCATGACTTTGACCAGATCGACCGTGCGATCCGCAAGGCGCTCAGGCTGACCGGCAAACCGGTGGTGATTATCTGCAACACGCTGATCGGCAAGGGCAGCCCCAACAAGCAGGACTCGGCCGCAGCGCATGGTGCGCCGCTCGGCGAAGAAGAGGTTAAGCTCACCAAGGCCGCGCTCGGCTTCGATCCCGAAAAATCGTTCTATGTACCGCAAGAAGTCGCAACGCTGTTTAAGGAGCGTGCCGCGAAAACCAAATGCATGATGGGCAAGTGGAAGCGCATGTTCAAGGAGTGGACCAAAACCAATCCCGAACTGGCGGCGAAGTGGAAGGCAATGCACGAGGATCTGATTCCCATCGACATTGAGAATGCGTTGCCGACCTTTGACCCCGACAAGCCGGTGGCGACGCGCAGTGCGTCCGGCATCGTGCTCAACGCGCTGGCCAAGGTGTTGCCGCAGTTGGTCGGTGGCTCGGCCGATCTGGCGCCCAGCAACATGACCTGGCTCAAGGAGTTCGAGGCGATCGCGCCGGGTAACTTCGCGGGCCGCAATTTCCATTTCGGCGTCCGCGAAATCGCGATGGCCGCGATCATGAACGGCATCCAGTTGCATGGCGGATTCCGCATCTTTGGCGGGACGTTCTTCGTGTTCAGCGATTACTGCCGTCCGTCGATGCGTCTCGCGGCATTGATGGGTCTGCCGGTGATCTATGTCTACACCCATGACAGCTTCTATGTGGGCGAGGACGGCCCGACGCACGAGCCGGTTGAACAGCTTGCGGCGCTGCGTTGCATGCCGAATGTCACGGTGATCCGTCCGGCTGATCCGACCGAAACCGCCGCCGCCTGGGTGGCCGCTCTGCGCAATAAGAAGGGGCCGACAGCCCTGTTGCTGACACGCCAAAACATGAAGGTGATCGACCGCACCAAGATCCCGTCCGCCGCAAATGTCGAGAAAGGCGCGTATACCCTGTGGCAGAATGGCGTGGGAACCCCCGACCTGACCATCATCGCGACCGGATCGGAGGTCGAACTGGCGCTGGATGCGGCAAAGCAACTCGAAGGTAAAAACGTGCGTGTCGTGAGCATGCCGTCATGGGAGCTGTTTGCGAAGCAGAACCAGACCTACCGTGACCGGATCATCGACCCCGACTGCAAGCGCCGTCTGGTGGTCGAGGCCGGCTGCTCGTTTGGCTGGGAACGTTACGCAGGAACCAAGTACGAGATGGTGACGCTTGACACCTTCGGCGCTTCGGGACCTTACAAGGAACTGGCCAAACAGTTCGGCTTCACGGTCGAAAATGTCGTCGAAAAGGCGCGCGCGCTGCTGGCACGTTGATCTGACGAAGATTCGGCCCCATGAATGAGCCGCCTGTAAAAACAAAAGGATACGCCTTTGGCACCTTCAAAGGCGTCTTCACGCCAAGCATCCTTACGATCCTCGGCGTGATCATGTACCTGCGCATGGGGTGGGTGCTCGGCAATGTCGGGCTCCCCCTGACGCTGGTTATCGTGACCGTTTCCAGTTCGGTCACGTTTCTCACCGGTCTCTCAGTGGCGGCGCTCGCCACCAACATGCGCGTCAAGGGTGGCGGCGCGTATTATATGATTTCGCGCTCGCTCGGCGTCGAGGCCGGCGGCGCGATCGGCATCCCGCTCTTTCTGGCGCAGGCGATCAGCATCTCTTTCTACGCCGCCGGTTTTGCCGAAGCGGTGGTCGCCGTGTTGCCGATGCTGGATGCCAAAATAGTGGCCTTGGTGACGCTCGCGATCCTTGGTCTGATCACGGTCTTCTCGGCCGACATCGCGTTGCGCACGCAGTTTATCGTGATGGCCTTCATCGTGCTCTCGCTGGTCTCTTTCTTCCTCGGCGGGCCACCGGATCCGGCCTCCCTGACGCCGCCGGACGTGTTGCCCCAAACACTCGGTTTCTGGCCGGTGCTGGCGGTCTTCTTCCCGGCCGTCACCGGTATCCTCGCTGGCGTGAGCATGTCCGGCGACCTCAAGAACCCGAGCCGTTCG
>DAOTMQ010000310.1:0-2651 GCA_035450385.1 Kiritimatiellia bacterium
CTTTGAGGAAACCGCGCGTCTTGTCCAGTTCGGCCTTCACGCGCGCGCTTTCGGCCTCGATGTCGACCAGCCCTTCGAGCGGCAGATAAACGGTGCCGAGTTTGCAGAGTGTGCCGGGCATGGCCTTCTCGCCGCCGCCCGCGACAACCTCCAGATTGTCCGAGCGCAACTGCTGTTTGAGCGTTTCCGCATCGGCCTTCAGACGGTCGGCCGTTTCATCGTCCGTCGCCTGAATGATGTAGTGGAGAAACTTGGAGGGCGCGACGTTGTAGTCGGCGCGCAGCGCGCGGCCGGCGGTGACCAGTTCGCGCCGGGCATTGACGTAGGCGGTGACCTCGTCGCTCAATCCCCATGCAGTGCGCTGCGCATCGGTGTAGGGCGCGGGCCACGGCGCGCGCATGATGCTTTCGGACTCAGTGGCGTAACCCATCTGGTGCCATAGCTCTTCGGTGATGAACGGCATGTAGGGATGCAGCAGCTTGAGCGCCTTGGCGAAGACATCAGTCATCACGGCCAGCACTTGGCGGCGACGCGCCTCGTCTGCACCGTTCAGGTCCTGCTTGGCGTATTCGAGATACCAGTCGCAGAACTGGCTCCAGACGACATCGTAAATCGCGAGCGCGCCGTCTTGCAGGCGGAACGCCTCCAGATGTCCGGTCACGTTGCGCACGGCGCTCTCGCAGGTGGCGAGCATGTGGCGGTCGTCGTCGCGCAACAGCGCCGGATCGAGCGTCAACTCGCCGTTGGCCAGCGCGCGCCAGTCTGTGTCGGGCAGCTTCTCCATGTGCATCCGCATGAAACGTGCGGCGTTCCAAATCTTGGTCGCGAAGTTGCGTCCGATCTCGAATTTTTCCATGTTGACGTAGACGTCCATGCCGGTGGAGGTGATCAGCATCAGGCTGAAGCGTAGCGAGTCGGCGCTGTAGGTCTCGATGATGTCGAGCGGGTCGATAGAGTTGCCCAGGCTCTTGCTCATCTTACGCCCCTTGTCATCGCGCACCGTGCCGTGCAGATAGACCGTGCGGAAGGGCACGTCGCCCATGAACTTGCAACCGGCCATGATCATGCGCGCGACCCAGAAGAAGAGGATGTCCGGCGCAGTGGTCAGGTCGGTGGTCGGATAGTAGAACTTCAGGTCGGGGTGGTCTGCGGGCCAGCCGAAAGTGCTGAAGGGCCAGAGCCACGAGGAGAACCACGTGTCGAGCACATCCTCATCCTGCGTGATCTGGTCCGCTGCGGCGCCGCACTTCGGACAGGTGTTCGGTGCAGTCTTGGCTGCCCACTCATGTCCGCACGGCGTACAGGTGTAAACCGGGATGCGGTGACCCCACCAGATCTGGCGCGAGATGCACCAGTCACGGATATTCTCCATCCACTCGAAATAAGTTTTCTCCCATCGCTGCGGCACGAAGACGATCTTGCCAGTGCGCACAGCCTCGATAGCCGGCTCGGCAAGCGGCTTCATACGCACGAACCACTGTTTGGAGAGGCGCGGCTCGACCACCGTGTCGCAGCGGTAGCAGTGGCCGACCGCGTGTTGATGCGGATCGGTCTTGACCAGCAACCCCTGCGCTTCGAGGTCGGCGATCACCTGCTTGCGGCAAGCGAAACGATCCATGCCGGCGTACGGCCCGGCCTCTTCGTTCATCGTGCCGTCGCCATTCATGACATTCAGCATCGGCAGATTGTGGCGCAGCGCCACCTGAAAGTCATTCGGGTCGTGCGCGGGCGTGATCTTCACGACGCCCGTGCCGAAAGCGCGATCCACGTAGTCGTCCGCGACAACCGGTATCTCGCGGTTCATGAGCGGTAGCGTCACGCTCTTGCCGATCAGGTCCTGATAGCGCTCGTCCGCCGGATTGACGGCCACGGCGGTATCGCCCAGCATGGTCTCGGGACGTGTGGTCGCGACCACCACCTCGCCGCCGCCCGGGATCGGGTAACGGATGTGCCAGAGATGGCCTTGGGTGTCCTGATGTTCGCTTTCCTCATCGGACAACGCGGTATGGCAGCGCGGACACCAGTTGACGATATAGTTGCCGCGATAGATAAGGCCCTCGTCGTAGAGCCGACAGAACACCTCGGCCACCGCCGCGCTCAGCCCTTCATCCATGGTGAAACGCTCGCGCGACCAGTCGCAACTCGCCCCGAGTTGGCGGAGTTGGCGCACAATCGTGCCGCCGTACTCCTTGCGCCACTCCCACACGCGCGCCAGAAACGCCTCGCGTCCGAGATCGCGCCGCGAGAGTCCTTCCTTGCGCAGTGCCTTCTCCACCACGTTCTGCGTGGCGATGCCTGCATGGTCGGTGCCCGGCATCCAGACCGTGTTGCGCCCCTGCATGCGACGCCAGCGCACCAGCACGTCCTGAATCGTGTTGTTGAGCGCATGGCCCATGTGCAGGATGCCGGTCACATTCGGCGGCGGGATGACGACGCTGTAGGGGGTACCGCCCCGTGCGGCTTCGTCATGAAACAGCCCGTTTTGCTCCCACCATGCGTACCATTTGCTCTCGACAGACTTCGGATCGTAATGCTTATCCATGTGACACTCTTCACGCCCTTATGGGGCGCGACCTTTGCGTTTCTAATGCGTCTTGAAAAAATTGAACACCCATTAAATCAAAACTGAGGCATCCTGACAAACCATCACG
>DAOTMQ010000311.1:0-2641 GCA_035450385.1 Kiritimatiellia bacterium
TACGTGAAGCCGCTCTCGATCGACGAGGATAAGGCAGACATCGCCCTGCGTGAGATCGCAGAGGGCATGCTGATCGCCGAAGTTGATTTCCGCGCGATTGCCCGGGCCGAAGAGGCGCACTCACGGTGGTCTTAAACGCCGCCCTGACGGCGGCTTGGGCGTGAACCGGGCATGAGCGGGAAGGACAAAAAAAGGAGCGGCGGCAATCTGGCGGTCAACCGCAGGGCGACGCATGACTATTTTGTCTTGGATCGGTTGGAGGCGGGTATCGAGTTGGTCGGCACCGAGGTCAAAGTGGTGCGGAACGGTGAAGCGGGTCTGGCGGGCTCCTACGCCCAAGTGAAAGACGGACAGCTTTTCCTGAACCAGGTGCGGATCCCTCCCTATGCGTTCGGCAACCGATTTAATCACGACTCGCTGCGAACCCGCCGCCTGCTGGTTCACAAGACCGAGATCCGCAAATTGCAGGCGATGACAGAACAGAAAGGCCTTTCGCTGATCCCGTTGCGACTCTACCTGTCGCCCAAGGGATTGGTGAAAGTGGAACTGGGCATTTGCCGCGGCAAAGCCCGAGAGGATAAACGCGAGACGATCAAACGCCGCGAGGCGGATCTTGAAGCGCGGCGCGCAATCTCGCAACAGTACAGAGGTTGAGTTTAAGGAGGTTGAGACTATGATGATGTTGCCATTGGGGTTTTCTCCGTTCAATATAGGGCCGACAGAGCTGATCGTTGTATTGGTCATTGTGTTGATTCTCTTCGGCGGAAAGAAGTTGCCCGATCTGGCGCGCTCGTTGGGCCGCAGCCTGGGCGAATTCAAAAAGGGCAAGGAAGAGGGCGAGAAACTGACCAACGAGAAGGTCAAGGAGATCGTCGATGACATCAAGAGCGAGGAGCCCGAAAAGGTGGAAGGCCCTAAGGCTTAACCCCTCCAGCCGATCGCCACGTCGACTCTCCATCCTGCCCGCCACGCTCGCGCGCGCCGTGCGGCTGGTCTGGTTCAGTGACCGGCGGCTCGCTTTGGGGCACACGGCGTTGATCGTGCTGCAGGCCCTTTTGCCGCTCGGCACACTGGTGGCGTTGAAGCAGGTGATCGACCACGCCACCCGCCTCTTCAGCAGTACCGGGCACGCCTCCTTCACGTGGTCCAGTGCCGTCGACCGTCTGGCGACCGACGTCAGTTTCCGGATGCTGGCCCTCTGGGTCGTTGTCGGCGCGCTTTGCTTGGTGTTGTCCGCCGCCGCGCGCCTGCTTATCTCATGGGTTGCCGAATTCCACGCCATCTCGGTGACCGACCGCATTTACGACCTGCTGCACGGCGCGTTGCTGCGCGCCGACTACGCATTTTTTGAGAATCCCGACGACCAAAACCGCCTCTACATGGCGCGTGAAGAGGCGCTCGACCGCCCCATGCGCCTGTTGGCCGGGCTCGGTCAACTGCTGCACAGCGTGATCGGTATCAGCGGTGTCTTCGTCATTCTGGCGGGCTTCACGCCTTGGCTACCGCTGCTGCTCGGCCTGAGTGCCTTGCCTGTGCTCTTGTTCAAGCTCGACCGCACACGCCGTTTCTACGAGTGGCGTAAAAACCTCACGCCGTTGGATCGCCACGCCTCCTACTACCACTCGATCATGACCGACAATGCAGGCGCCAAGGAGATCCGCCTGTACGGGCATGGCGACTTCTGCCGCGAGCGTTTCGCCGTTGCGCGCGCTCAGCTGCGCGAGGCGCGCGTAGCGTGGCGTCGCTTCGTGTTGACGCGTGAAGCGTTGGGGCTCTTTATCGGTCTTGCCGTCACCGGCATGATTTTGCTCTGGATGACCTCGCGCTTGCTGGCCGGTGCCGTCACGGTCGGTGCGCTGGTGCTCTGCGTGCAGTCGGTCCAACGCGGTCAGCAAGCCGTCACCGCCCTGCTCAATGCAATCTCGGCGCTCTTTGAGGATGCACTGTTCCTGCAAAGTTTTGAAGAACTCCTGCATCAGCCGCGCCGCATCAGCGCGCCTGAAACCCCAGTTCCGATTCCCGACGCAATCCGCACCGGCATCTCCTTCGACAACGTCAGCTTCACCTATCCCGGTTGTGCCGAACCGGCGCTGCGCAACCTCACCTTCACCCTCCGCCCCGGCGAACGGGTCGCGCTGGCCGGACCGAACGGTGCTGGCAAATCCACGCTCGTCAAATTGCTGTGCCGCCTCTACGACCCCGACAGCGGACGCATCCTGATTGACGGGACTGACCTCCGGGCGTTCGATCCCGAGGCGTGGCGTCAGCGCATCGGTGCGCTCTTCCAAGACTTCAACCACTACCAGTTCACCTTGCGCGACAACATCCGCATCGGTCATCCTGAAACACCGGAAGACTCCCCGGAGATCGAGCGCGCGGCGCACGACGCCGGCTTGGGGCCCCTGCTCAAGAGCTGGCCGCAAGGGCTCGACACGCGGCTCGGACGCTGGCTTCACGACGGCATCGAACCCAGCATCGGCCAGTGGCAGAAGATCGCGCTGGCACGCGCCTTTCTGCGTCCTGCGTTGCTGACTATTCTCGACGAACCAACCAGTGCGTTGGACAGCACGGCGCAGCGTGAAACTTTTGAGGCGCTTACCCGTCTCAGCCACGGGCGCATCGCCCTCTTCACCAGCCACCG
>DAOTMQ010000312.1:0-2630 GCA_035450385.1 Kiritimatiellia bacterium
TGAAGGCGTCTTGACTCTCAGGGCAGGAAAAACTACAGTGGCACCGTTGGTTGGTTGTGCAACCTGTACAATAGCGAGGTGTTTGTGACTGCATTCAGACCTGTCATGTGGTGTTTGGTCGCGGCGACGACGGCGTTCGGTGCTGCGGATGGTGCGTTCGCGCCGCTCTTTAACGGCAAGGAGCTGTCGGGATGGATGATGCCGACCGGCAAGCCGCCAGCCTTCGCGGTCGCAGACGGCATTCTTGAGACGCGCGTTCCGAATGGCAGCGACATTTTCACGACGGCGTGGTACGGCAATTATGTGTTGCGCTTCGAGTATCTGCTCTCCAAAGTCGGAAATAGCGGCGTGTTGATCCGTTGCGATCCCAAGAATCCGTGGGGCACCGGCGTGGAGGTGCAGTTGCTGGCGCCGTGGACGCCACACCGTGATGACCTGCATTGTACGGGATCGTTGTACGGATATGTCGCGGTGACCAATCGGCCCGACGAGACGACCGGCATCTGGCACCGGATGGAAATCCGCTGTGACCGCAATACGGTCGAAGTCTCGGTGGATGGAAAACTCACGACCCGCGCAGATACCCTCGCGGTCAAGGCACTCAATGCGAAACTGCTGTCCGGCGCGATCGGCTTTCAGTCTAACCACAGCAAGCAGGGAGAGTTCGCGCAGTTCCGCAAGATCGAACTCCGTGATTTGGACAGGGAGCCGGATTATGTGCTGGCGGGCTTTTCGCATGCGGATGAACGTTTCCGTGTGCAGGCGCGCGAGGCGGCGGTGGCGCTCGGCCCTGTGATGATCGTCCCGCTTGTGCGGACGATGGAAGGGGAGTCGGTCATGGCGCGCAGTGTGGCGCGGCAGGCGCTGTTCGACATTACGGCGGCTGCCAGCGCGCCGCAGGCGGATGCGGCGGTGCGCGATGCGGCGTCGCGGGCGCTGCGGGAAGCGCTCGACACAAAACCGTCTGCACCGACCGCCGGATATGTGACGTGGTTGCTGGGCATGTTGCGGAAGTGACGGAATAGGGGGGGGGCATGATGAAGACGAACATCGGACGCAGAAATTTTTTGAAACAGTCGGGAGCGACGCTCTTTTACGGGGCGCTGATCACGCGGGCGCAAACGCCGCCGAGCGAGCGCATCAGGGTTGCGCACGTCGGAACCGGTGGCATGGGTGGCGCGCATATCAATGCATTCTCCGCCATGCCGGATGTTGAGACGGTCGCGCTGTGCGACGTAGACAGCACGCGGCTGGCGGCGAGTGCTCAACGTCTCGTGCAGCGCAAGCCGACGGCCAAGCCGCAGACCTACGCCGATTACCGGCGTATTCTTGAGCGCAAGGATATCGATGTGGTGACCTGCGCCACGCCGGACCATTGGCACGCCTTGGTCGCGATCCATGCGTTCGAGGCCGGCAAGGACGTGTACGGTGAAAAGCCGCTCTCCTACTCATTGCGTGAAGGGCAACGCATGGAACAGACCCAGCGCCGGACCGGGGCGGTGTTTCAACTCGGGACGCAAATCCACGCCGGTGACAACTACCATCGCGTGGCGGAGATCATCCAATCCGGTGTTCTGGGCAAGATCGGCACCGTCCGCCTGTGGAAGACCGGCGGCTCGCGCGGATTCGGATTCCCCGCCAACCAAAGGCCGCCGGACACGTTGGACTGGAACATGTGGCTTGGCCCGGCGCCGTATGCGGAGTACACGCCGGTACGCTGCCACGGCACTTTCCGTTATTTCTTCGATTATTCGGGCGGCGTGTTTGCGGACTTCTGGTGCCACATCGCCGATATACTCTTCATGTCGCTGCAGCCCGAGGGGTTGACGACGATTGATGCGCGCGGCGAGGTGCCCGGGGACGGCATTGCCGACACGCCGAAGTGGATTGACGCCGATTTCGCGTTCAAGGGATTGAACGTCCATTGGACCACCAAGCCGCCGCCGGTTCCCGGAGCGGACAAGATGTCGATCGGCGCACACTTCGAAGGAGAGAAGGGGACGCTCACCTGCGACTATGAAACGCGCAAGATCCGTATCGGTAAAGAGGTGCTGGACGATCTGCCGAATGTGCCGGTGACGCTGCCGCGCTCGCCCGGTCATCATCGCAATTTCTTGGATGCGGTCAAAAGCCGGGGCGTGCCCGAAAGCAATCTGCCGTATGTTCGGAAAATGACGCTGCCCATGCACCTCGCGCTGGCTTCGTTCCGCCTTAAGCGGAAAATCACTTGGGACAGCGTGAAAGAAGAAGTAGTCGGCGATCCGGCGGCCAATTATTTGCTGGATCGCGTCAACCGCAACAACGTTCAAGTGGAACCATGAAACATGAAACTTCATGAAAAACAGGGGCACCTTGGCGGTTTCAGAAAGCGTTCAACTTTCAACGCTCAAGTAAGGCTGCAAAATTTGGAGTGCGGTGACAAGAGTCGCGCTGTGCGCGAGGTCGCGGCACCGCTTTCTCTCCGCGCTGTGCGCGGATACACTCTTAGTCCCCACACTTAGTCGGATACACTTAGTCTTCACTCTTAGTCGATTGCGCCAGCGACGAAGTGTTTTGGACGAAGTGCAGGGACGAAGGGACGTGTGGCCTGCGGCACCGCTTTTACAAACACCTTGCCACCAAACTCGATC
>DAOTMQ010000313.1:0-2579 GCA_035450385.1 Kiritimatiellia bacterium
TGTATTTGTTGGCCACGGTACGGCTGACCGTGGTTTCATGCACGCCCACTTTCTTAGCGACTTCGGCCATGGTCATGGGACGGAGAGCCTCGATGCCCTTGTGCAGGAATTCGGTCTGGGCATCGACAATCTCCTGTGCGATCTTGCGGATGGTCTCTTGGCGCTGGTGGATGCTGCGGATCAGAAACGCGCCGGCCCGGATGCGTTCGCGAATGTAGGACTTGGTCTCGGCTGAAACGCTCGCGTCTTCCAGTAGCTTGCGGTAATGCGTGCTGATGCGGATGTGCGGCAGTTGGCCGTTGTCCACTCTGGCTACGAAACGCCCCTTTTCCCAAGTTACAAAAACTTCCGGCTCGACGTATTCTGTCACCTCGCTCTCAAAGGCTCGTCCCGGGCGGGGATTGAGGCTGCGCACCAGCGCGATCACATGCGCCAACTCATCGCGGTTCAGCGCGAGCGCCTTGCAGAGAAAACTTTCATCGCGCTCGCCGAGTTTCTCCAGATGCTTGTCGATCAGCAGACGCGCCTCGTCCTCCCACGGTGAATCTTCTACAAGAGTGAGTTGTTGCAGGAGACACTCGCGTAGCGTCCGTGCGCCGACACCGGGCGGATCGAACGACTGGATCACTTTAAGGACCCCGACAACCTCGCGTTCGCTACGGCCGGAGACCATGATGATGTCCGGCAGGCTGCCAGTGAAGTAGCCGTCATCGTTGATGTTGCCGATCAGCATCATGGCCAGATCCCGGTCTTCCGGCGACATCTCGGTCAGAACGAGCTGCTTCATCAGGTGGTCTTGCAGCGAATCTTTCTGGCGTATGGAGTCGAAAAGATACTGCCGCTTCTCTTCGGCGTCTTCGGACGACGGCGCGTTTTCCATGCCCTGCAGGAAGTAGTCGCGCCATTCGTCGTCCTGCCGCAGGATTGCGTCCACGTCGGGGTCGAAGTCGAGCTCCTTATCGGTGGGGTGCTCCTGCGGGTTTTCGGGCTGGACCTCAGACAGCAAGGCTTCGGTCGGATCTGTGACGTCGTCGATCGTCGGGTTGACGGCCATCTCTTTGAGAATCGCGGTACGCAACTCCATCACTGGCATCTGGAGCATCTCCAGTGATTGGCGCAGTTGCGGCGCAAGCGTCATCACCTGACGCTGCTGCTGGCTGAGACTAAGATATGGACCTGTCATGCGAGTGCCGTTCAGGAAGACGCCCATTCTCTGCAAGCATCATCCGTACCACGTTTTGTAAAATGCCAGTATCATAGTGGAACGGAGTCGAGGGAGCAAGCCTTCGCTCAGTGTCCTTGCCGCAAATGGGGCATCTTGGTAATCTCCAAGCCATGCAATCAGATGGTTTGCGTTTTGCGCGTACCGCGGGTAATCGGTTAGTGACAGGGGTGTGCGAAGGTCATGCGTTTCTGGTGAAAAGGGGAACAGAGAGTCGGGGGCGCGGGCGTCCTCGTCCGCAACAACGTGCCTCGCAAAAGGGTGTGGCACGGGCATCTTGCCCGTGTTTCATGGGCGGGACGCCCATGCTACGTTTTTTTTGCTCCCTTGGGAGCCAAACCGCGCATCGGAATCTCAATCGGTCTTTCACAGAGCGGGCGGGGACGCCCGCGCTCCCGACTGCGCACATACAAAACACGCTCCCGGCTCGCATGACCCCTGTCATTAACCGATTGTGCACCGCGGTGGCGTTTGTCCTGTCGGTGTGTTTAGCCTCGCGCTTGCTCGGGGGCGATAATGCCGGAGCCGACCTTGCAGGCCAATGGCAGCAGGCGCAGGCGGCTTTGGAACAGCGGGACTTCAAGGCGGCGACGGTGCTACTGGTGTCGATCGAGCAGGCGGCAATGCAGGAGCGGGAGTGGGGACACGCCGCGCGTGCCATTGCGCAACGTGTCGAACTGGAGGTGGCGACAAATGAAATGTCTTCCGGCTCATCCGCGCTGAAACTGAAGGATGCGGCGTCCCGTGCGCCGCTTCCCATGCGGGCCGTGCTGGAGGTCCTGGCCGCGCGCCGCTTCCGGTCGTATGCGGAACATCTTTTCGGCGGCCAAGAATGTGACGTTCCGGTAGTCGAAGGCATACCGCAGCAGCCGGAAGGTTTGCTGAACGAGATCGAGCAGTGCTACCGGCGCGCGATGGCTTTTGAGGAGGTGCTTAAGCGGATTCCCGTCGAGATGTACGGGGCCTTGTTTGATGAGGGTACCGTGGCGGATGCGTTACGCCCGACGCTGTTCGACCTCATTGCGTATGACCTGCTGGAGTTCTATGCGTGGTGCCGGGAGCGGAAGTTTGATGACACGGAGTCGGTGACACTGGACCCTGACGGTCCCGCCCTGCAAGATGTTGCCGGTTTCAGCCTTGTGATCCCCGATGAGGCAGCGCGCCGTTCCCGTGTGTTGCGGGCGTTACGCCTGTGGCAAACGTTGCTCGCCTTCCACGTGGACGACAAGGATCCCGCCGCGTATGCTGATGCTGATTTGAACCGCCTGCAGTTCTGCTATCCACTGGTGGCGGGTGAAAAGAGGGAGGAGCGATACTGCGCGGCGCTGGACCGGTTCGCGCACAAGTGGCGGACGCA
>DAOTMQ010000314.1:0-2528 GCA_035450385.1 Kiritimatiellia bacterium
AGGTGTGCAGCTTGCCCCCCGTGCCAGGATTCCCCGCCTGGTCGCCACCCATCATCAGACTCATCTGGGTGTAGGGGTTAACCGTTTTCCGTTTCGAGATCAGTCCGCTGTAGCGGTTGCCAACAGAGGTCTTGAACCAGAGTGACATTGTCCAGGCTTTCGTTTCCGGGCGCAGCGCGGCGGTGTCGGCGATCATGACCCGGTCGCCATCGCCATCGAGTCGCAGGGCCATGTTGCCGACGTAGGTAAAAGGGGTGTCGTCGTCGAGAAATGTCGCATCGCCGGACAGCAAGCCGTGATAGGTTCCGCCCTCATCCATCACGTCACCGTCCATCCGTTCGGCTTCCTGCGAAGTGCGATCGCGCCGAGCGGGTGAGGCGCTTGGGTCGTTGTCCTGATCTGGCCCCACAGCCGCATGTCGTCGGTCAGCGAGGCCGGATTGAGCCAGACAGAGACCGTTGCGCCTTTGGATCGCGTGTCTGTGGTTATCCCGATGTAACCGCCGTCCACAAACTGCGCACCGTGCGTGCCGAAATCAAGAGAGCCTGTCGAGTGCGTTAACGCCGCCGGAACGTCGGAGTCCCAGCCGTTGCTGATGTTGATGAGCGTGCCGACATTACCTCCGGGAACAGCATTCATTGCGGTCGTGCCGGCGCTGCCGTCCAGCGGCCAGAACTGCCGCGGGCCTTCGCCGCGACCGACCGCAGCCATGCACAGGACCATAGTAAACACAAGGGGCGAGGTGACTGCTGAACGCACACAACCTCTTGCGACGCGAATCTGACGCTTTAAAACCAGTACGCACATGGCCCAATCTCCTTATATGCTCAGTGTAGAAGAAGACGACCCTGCAAACTATACCGATTTGCGCAAAAAGTTTTTCATATTTGCGCATCGGGGGCTTGCCTGTCGGTCTGAGCCAAGGTATAACTCCATTATGTCTAAGAAAGAGCATTCCATACCACAGGTTGCGGTTTTGATTCCCTTGTCGCTCAAGGGGCATCGCGATTCTTTCGAGGGCATTCTGCGTTACGCGCGGCTGCACGGGCCGTGGCGGCTCTACCATATGGAGGGACGGCCGGGCGAGCAGAGGTTGCTGGATCTGAAGCGCTGGGGGTGTACGGGGATCATTGCGGGGCCGTGCTCGCTGGATGAAGCGCGTGCGATCAGCCGTGTGAAGGTGCCAGTGGTGGTCTATGAACCTTCTGACGAAATGCGGGCGCCGCGGCATCCTTTGGCGAACTGTCCGCGCCTGATGTTCGATTCCCGCGCGGTGGGCCTGTACGCCGCGCACTACTTTCTGGAGCGTCACTATACGCGCTTTGCCTACGTCGGCGAGACGCATGGGGTTTATTGGTCACGCGAACGCTACGACGGGTTCAAACGCGCTGTGGAGGCCGCCGGCGCCTCCTGCGCCGCCTATCCCGAACCGAATGAAAGGGAGCGTCGCGACTGGGCGGTGGAACAGCCGCGTATGCAGGCGTGGCTCAAGGCGTTGCCCAAGCCCGTCGCGCTCTTTGCGGCCATGGACGGACGCGCGCGCCAGGTGCTTGACGCCTGCATGGCGGCTGATATCACGGTGCCGGATGAGGTGGCGGTCCTCGGCGTTGATGATGACCCTTTCATTTGCGAGGCGACCTTCCCGCCGCTCTCCAGCATTCAGACGAACGGCCAGCAGGCCGGCTTTCTGTTGGCCCGGTATCTCGACGGACTGATGCGGCACAAACGGATGCCTCAAAAGGATTTCCGTGTGGTGCCGGTCCGCGTCGTGACACGGCGGTCGACTGACGCCACCGCCATACAGGATAAGGCGGTGGCTCGCGCACTCGAGTTCATCTGGAGCGAGGCCGCCGACCGCACGATCCAGGTGCCGGATGTCGTGCGTCTGCTGGGTGGTTCGCGGCGCTTTGCCGAGATCCACTTCAAGAACGTGGTCGGACGCACGATCATGGAGGAGGTGCGTCGCGTGAAGCTTGAGCGTGTCTGCGCCTTGCTGGCCGAGACCAACCTGTCGATCGGCGAGATCGCCGGACAGTGCGGTTTTACGCGCGAAAGCCATCTGGCGTTTCTTTTTCGCAAACGCTTCAACATGACCATGAGCGCCTATCGCGCCGCCGCCCGCAACACGGGGCTCATTTGAAGAGCCGGGTGTCTCAGTAGTCAAAAAACGGCACGCGCTCGATGTTCTCAAAACGCGACTCGGTGTCGTTGCCGGTCGCGGTCCGGTAGGTGCCGAACCCGGTACCCTTGGCATGCGGTCCGGACCACGCGAACAGCGGCTGCTTTTCGGGATCGGCGCCCTCCTGCCAGAAGACATTGCGGTCACAGTCCGCTTCGTTCAGCCGCGGGTTGAAGAACCAGATCATCCTGTCTGCGGAGTTGCAGAACCGGTTGTTGCGGACATGGAGCTTGAGGGCCTTGGACGCCAGGCGATACGCCAGCAGGTGGGTTCCGTTCTTGTTGGGTCGCTGCGCGTGGCCCCAGCCGAAGCCGCAGTCATAGCTGCTGTTGCCTTCGTACGTCACGCC
>DAOTMQ010000315.1:0-2522 GCA_035450385.1 Kiritimatiellia bacterium
CGGACGCACACACGAGATCGCCGAGCAGTTGCGCAATAACGTGGACGACGTGAAGTCCATCAAGTTATTCCTAATGGGGCGCGAGATGCGCTTCGCGGGTGCGCGCCTGCGCCCTGACAAAAATAACGCCGTTGAACTTGATCCGGCCGCCGGCGTGGTCTCTGTCACCGTGGACGAGCTTAACACGCTACTCAAGCAGATCGAGAAGTCGTCCACGGAGGAGATCGTGCGCGAGTGGCGCGTCTCATATCCAGACGCCGAGTTGATCGCGCCGGCACTGAGTATCGCCATATCCGTGGCGCGCATCGTGGGACTCAAATCGGTGTATATCAGCAGTCTCTCTTTTTGCCACGGACTGCTCGAAGAGACCGTGGACGGCACGCCGTGGACAAACACGATGCGCAAGCATGTACTGCGTGTCGCCAGAGCCACGGGCAGAAAATACCAACACGACATGAACCACGCGGAGCAGGTGGCGAAGCTTTCGCTCCAGCTTTTTGATCTGCTGCAGGAAGAGCACGGTTGCACGCAACGCCACCGCCTGATCCTTGAGGTGGCCGCACTGCTGCATGACATCGGCGCATTCGTAAGTGCACACTCTCACCACATCCACACGATGTACCTTATCCGCAACACCGAGTTCGCGGGCCTCTCATCCGAAGAGATAGAACTCATCGCCGTTGTCGCACGTTACCACCGCAAAGCCATGCCGAAGGCCAGTCATCCGGAGTACTCCGCGCTCCCGCCTGAGGACAGGCTGGTCGTCAGCAAGCTCGCCGCCATCCTGCGCGTCGCCGACGCGCTTGACCGCGTACACGATCAGAGCCTCGGCAAAATCAGATTCAAACTCGACGATGCCTCGCTCGTCTGCATCCCGTCGCGCCGTGTGGCGACCAGCGCCGAGCAGGTGGCCCTCACTGAGAAGGGTGACCTTTTCGAGGTGATGTACGGACGCCATTGTTATCTTTACGACCCAGAATAACCCAAACGGTGCCATGCGATGAAGACAAAGAAAAAGAAGAAAGCCACGACACCGGATGCCTATGAGTTCCTGAACCGGGAACTCAGTTGGCTTGAGTTCAACCAGC
Organism: Kiritimatiellia bacterium; assembly: GCA_035450385.1. Taxonomy (GTDB): domain Bacteria; phylum Verrucomicrobiota; class Kiritimatiellia; order RFP12; family UBA1067; genus DUPH01. Next base: position 1,089 of record DAOTMQ010000315.1, read on the forward strand.
GCGTGCTTCTTGAGGCATGCAACCCGAAGGTGCCGTTGCTCGAGCGCCTGAAATTCCTCTCCATCACCGCCTCGAATCTGGACGAGTTCTGCATGGTCCGTGTCGGCGGGCTCAAGATGCTGGTCGCAGCCAACATCCGCCGCACCGACCCCTCCGGCATGACGCCGCGTCAACAGCTCGTCGCCGTCACGCGCCGCATGCGCAAGATGGTCGCAGACCAGTATGAGTTACTCGATGTCCTCGCGAAGGAGCTTGCCAAACATGGCTTTGTCATGCAGGAGAGTGTGGAAGCCCTCTCTGATGAACAGCGTAAATGGCTTGAGTGCGAGTTCATGGACAACATTTTCCCGCTCCTCTCACCCGTCGGCGTAGGCGAGGAGCGTCCCTTCCGCCCAGCAGGGTTGCTGTTGCACTGCGTGGTCACGCTTGTTCCCGCCGCGCCGGACGAGGCACCGCGCATGATCTTCATCCCGCTGGGACCGAAACTCCCGCGCTTCATCAGGATCCCCGACGCTGCGGGCCGCGCCGTCTTCATCCCGATCGAGCAGGTTGTGGCATGGCAGATCGCCGCAGTCGTGGAGGGTCAGCCGGTTCTCGAATGCGTGCCGTTCAGGGTCACGCGCAACGCCGATATCGAGCTGCGCGAGGATTTGTCATCCGACCTGCTCGCAGGCATGCAGGAGCTGCTTGACGACCGCCGCGAGACAGCGTGCATCCGCCTTGAGATCCACCGCCGCGCCTCGCGTACGCTCGTGGACGCGATGACGAAGCAGCTCGGTCTCGACCGAGCGGACGTCTACTCCGTGGACGGCCCCGTAGAGTTACGCAGCCTCATGTCGATCACCCAGACCGACGGTTTTGAAAATCTGCGTGACGAGCCGTGGGAGCCGGTGCCCTCGCCGGACGTGGACATCAAGGAGTCCATGTTCCCGCAGATCGCGCAGGGCGACATCCTGCTCGTGCACCCCTACGACTCATTCGACCCCGTCGTAAAGTTCATCAGCGATGCCGCCGACGACCCGCAGGTGTTGGCGATCAAGCAGGTGCTGTACCGCACCGCCTCGCAAAGCGCGATCGTGGAGGCGCTCATACGCGCCGCGCAGATCGGCAAGCACGTCACCGTGCTCATCGAACTGAAGGCCCGCTTCGACGAAGCGCGCAACATCTCTCAGGCGCGCAGGCTCGAACTCGCGGGTGCGCACGTCGTCTACGGTGTGCGTTCACTCAAGACGCACGCGAAGATCTGCCTCGTCGTCCGGCGTGAGCAACAGGGCATCGTGCGTTACGTACACTTCGGCACCGGCAACTACAACGAAAAGACGGCCACGCTGTATAGCGACATCGGTCTCTTCACCTGCCGCAATGACTTCGGCGCGGACGCCTCCGACGTCTTCAACGCCATCACCGGCTACTCCCAGCCGCAATCGCTGCGCC
>DAOTMQ010000316.1:0-2520 GCA_035450385.1 Kiritimatiellia bacterium
CCCGGCGATATCGTGGCGATTCCCAAATTGAAAAACACCAAGACCGGCAACACCCTCGTTGCCGCCGGATCGACGGTGCGCATGCCGGATCTCGACTTGCCGCAACCGGTCATGTTCATGGCTGTAGAAGCCAAGACTCAGGCCGACGAGGACAAACTCTCGACCGCGATCCACCGTCTGCTTGACAGCGATCCCACCCTGCATTACGAAAAGCAAATCGAAACCAAGCAGGCGCTGCTGAAGGGTCTCGGCGACGTGCATCTCGACGTGGCGGTCGCTTTGATGAAATCGCAGACGAACGTGAACGTCACCCTGTCGACGCCCAAGGTGCCTTACCGCGAATCCATCACCGCCGCAGGTGAAGGCCACTACCGCCATAAGAAGCAGTCGGGCGGTGCCGGACAGTTCGGCGAGGTCTACCTGCGTATTTTCCCCCGCAGCGAGGACGAGGAGGGCGAGTGGTTCGTCGACAAGACCGTGGGCGGTTCGATCCCGGGCAACTTCATCCCCGCCGTGCTCAAGGGCGTGGAAGAGGGCAAGTTAGCCGGTGCGGTCGCCGGTTATCTGGTGCAGAATGTCAACGTTGAGGTCTACGACGGCTCCTATCACCCGGTCGACTCTAAGGAAATCGCCTTTAAGATCGCCGGTATGCGCGCCTTCCGCGACGCCATGACCAAGGCCAAGCCCGTGTTGCTTGAGCCGATCATGCGCCTGAAGATCACGATCCCCGAGGCCTTCATGGGCGCGATCAGCGGTGACATGCCCAACAAGCGCGGTCGCGTGCTGGGCATGGACGCCGAAGAGGGCATCCAGGTGATCTCGGCCGAGGCGCCGCTCGCCGAACTCTTCAAGTACGCGGCAGAATTGCGCTCTCTCACCGGCGGCCAGGGCTCCTTCACGCTGGAGTTTGACCGCTACGACATCGTGCCTTCCAACGTGGCGCAAAAAGTCATCGCCGAAGCGGCCAAGGACCGCAAGGACGACGACGAGGACTGAGGCTCCCAAGGAGGATTTAGGAGCTAGGATTTAGCCTGCCCCTTTTCGGAACAGCGGGCTCATGCGCCGCGCCATCGCCATAGCAGGTACAGCCAGTTGGCTACCGCTAGAACAACGACAACCAACAACAATGCTCTACGTTCGCGCTCAGATGTCTTTAGTGTTAGGCATCTGCCGCAGAGTAGCAGCAGGCTGTGGATGGCACCAGCGGCCGCCCCCACCGTCAGCAGCGCGCTTACAAGCGGTTGCTGACGAAATGCGCCGATCACATCACCGGTCGCGAGTGCTGCAAACGCGCGCGTGCCACCACAGGTCAGGCAGGGCAGACCGGTCCAGCGGCGAAAGAGGCAAATTTGCACCCCGGCGGCATCCAGCGCGATCACGCCCAGCGCAATCAACAGGACGGCCCCCAGGATCGTCAGCCACCGCGGAAGATCCTCCGGAGCCGCTTGCCGAAACTCAAGCCGCATGCCGCCTCCTCACACCGCCACTCCAGCGTATGCTGTCCTGAAGCCACGTCATCCACCACAAAGCGTCCGCCTTCCACCTGTGCTGCCTTCACCTTCTTGCCATTCATCCGGAGCGTCGCGCCTTCACACCACGGCAATTCGACGCGGGCGGTCGTATTGACAGGTACCTCCAGCGTAACGGAGTACTGTGTCCCCGGCTTTTGGCGCACACCCACCCGCACGGTGCCCCGTACGGTCGGCACATAGCCCTCGATCGCCTCCAGCGAGCCGACCTGCGGGCGGATCAGTATCTTACCGAACCCGGCCTCCAAGGGCCGCACCCCCATCACGTAACGCGGAATGATATTTACGGGCACCGCGCCCCAAGCGTGGTTCCAGTCCAGATTCGGCTTGTACATGATGTCCCACGCCTCGAGCGTGATGGTCGAACCGGCCTTCATCATATTGACCCAGCCGCGCAGTTCATCGCGCGTCATCAGGTGAATCGCCGTGTCATCCTGATCGGCCTCGAAGAGCGCTTCGAGCAAATACTGCGCGCCGTACACGCTGCACGCCATGCCGCGCGAAACGACGAAGCGCGCCACCCGCCCGCGTTCAGCCTCCGGCACCAAGCCGAACGCCAAGGGCAGCATGTTGGCGTGCAACGAGGCGTGGGTAGCGCCTTCGCCATCCACGTAGCAACCGCGCTCGGCATTGAAGAAGAGCGCGTTGAACGCCTTGACGGTCCGCTCGTACTTCGCGCGGTACGCCTCGGCATCCGCCGTCTTGCCCAGCGCTGCGGCCATCTCCGCCATCTGACGCAGGTTCAGGCAGTAAAAGGCGTTGACCACCGCATTGACCGGCTTGAACACAAACCCGTCACGCTCGCCGACCGGCCAGTCCGTGATGTCGCGCAGTCCGCTTCCCATCGGCGCGGAGGGACCGCCGGTCACCAGTAGACCATCGCTTTCGCGCGCGCAGAACTCCAGCGTCTTTTTGGCTTTGAGACCGTCATACATACGCTCCAACGACTCCGTGTTGCCGGTGTACATCCAATCCGCCCACGCCATCATCA
>DAOTMQ010000317.1:0-2499 GCA_035450385.1 Kiritimatiellia bacterium
GCCTCGCGAAAAGTTCACCCGAGATGTGGGTGCCGATCTTCGAGCAGAACCGCGACGCGATCCTCGCTGCAGTTGCGGCTTTCTCCGATCGCTTAACCGCCTTCATGCGTTGCTTGGAGGAGCGGGACTGGGAGCGTCTTGACGCATACATCCGCGAAGCCAATCGTATTCGCGATATGCTGTGAGCTGTGTTTTCTAATACATTCCGCTCTGCCGTCTGGTCGCCGAGGCTGGCTGGGAGCCGGTGACCGGTGCGCGTTCGGACAACGCATCGATGACGCTGGAGCGGTTCGGCTGTCAGCCCGGCACCTGCCATTTGACGGTTTTCAACCACTCGGACACACGCCAACAAGCGACGGTGACGCCGACCCCGCTTGCACAACCGTCGGCCTGCCGCCGTCCAGCGGCTCCGGTCGCACCTGACCGCCGCGCTGCTCTCGCCGGACCGGGCGACGCTCTCGAACCTCATCTGCCTCGGCGGGCGGGCCGACGCGGACTGGACGGCGGACCACCGGCTCTGCAGCCGGGGCCGGGCACGTCGAGGCCGCCGTGTGCGTTCTCATCGTGCGCCGCTGCAAACAGGCTGGAATGCACTGGCGACACAACAACGCCGTGAGCATGGCGGCCATCCATGCACACTACCGCTTAGTCGCCACACCCAGTCGATTGCGCCAGCGACGGCGTTGAACGTTGAACGTTGAGCGTTTCCGACTTTGGTTTTTTAATCGCAACACAGCACTAGTCAGGTCGTTCGTAGTAATATCCGAGGGCCTTGCCATCTGCGTCAAAGTAGATTTTACAACTTTCAAACGTGTGAAACCAACGTCTGCGGGGGGCAAATGTGATTCTTAAGGCGACCGGAACATGGCTACGGAACATTACCGCGTCCCTGCTGATGTGCGCAACACCCCCGGTCTTTATCGACATAACTTCATAGTCAGAAAAGAGGGCATACACTTCATTCGTTGAAAAGTCGGGGGTCAATTTTGAAGCGGTTTTTAAAACGTCTCCTCGACAACCTCCAAGGAGAAGCAAGCAACCCCAAAGCGGGAGCCAGTGAAGAATGCGCAAACGTTTCATTTTTTCATCGGCAGCCTTTCAAATGTTTCGTCAGGGGTTCTTGCAAAACCCCTCGTGGCATGGGCGTCCCGCCCATGAAACACGGGCAAGATGCCCGTGCCACGCCTGCAAGCAAAGGGTTTCGCAAGAACCTCAAGCCTATTCTGAATAAACCTTTTACATCCCCACTTCTCCCAGACAAAGCTCTCGCAATACAAAAAATCACCGCCTTCGTCTGGTTCTCCAAGCTTCAACAATCAACAAAAAGAAAAAGATAGATGGCAAGAACGATAAAAAACAGTCATTCGATCTTTGCCGCAGCGAACGCACGGACGATTTCTGCTTCGGACAGATCCGATTCCAACGTCTTCATGTTTTCGGCCTCAAGTGTCGGCAAACCGTTGGGCAGGACGAGCCGGGCCTTGTCTGCGATATGCCAGTAGGCGACGACCCGCTTGCCGTGCCGTTCGTAGAGGAACGCGCGCACGGGCGTCCATTTGCCGCCCGCCACGTCGAGCTGTTTCCATTCCACAAGATCGTAGCCGCCTTTGCCATCGTCCACGAGGTGGAACTCACGCGCCGGATCTTTGAGAAGCTCCTTCTGCTCGGGCGTCAGCCATTTGCGTGCGCGCACGTCCTCCCACCGGCGTATCGTCTCGAGAATATCATCCGTTCGCCGATGTTTCTGCAAGGTGCTGAGCGAAAACTGCATCGTGGCCGGACAATCGAAAGCTGCGGCCTTGCTCGTTCCATATTCCCAGATATCCGGTTGCGTGCCCACAGTGCGTCTTCCTGATCGGAAAAGGCCCTCCTTCGCAGGAGGCGGCCCGTCGAGCTGTGCAGGCCAGAACCCCCACCATCCGAAGTCGACGCGTGTAAAGTCCTTCGCCAGTCGCTGCGCCGCGGCATACGGGTACTCGATGATCTTCTGCTTGAAGATCTCCGGCCCGAACACGTCGAAGGCATTCGCGCCGCTCTGGAAATGCCAGCCGAAGTGGCTCTTGGCACACCCTTGGGTGAAGAGCGGCGCCTTGCTCGACTGCGCCGTACACGCATTCACGCAGCGATACTGCGAAAGCGAGATGTTGACCGTACAGGGCGTGTTCGCGTTCTCCGAACCGTCGAAGTAGAGGAAGTCGAGCCCGCACCTGTAGATGGCGGCGATCTTTTCGGCAATCTCGTCCTGCAATGAGGAGTCCTGGTTGACGTAACTCGAAACGGCCCCAGCCTCGCTGATGCCCAGCACGCCGCCGATCTCGCCGAGCGGATGGGCCTTCGCGTGGGTGCCGAAGTGCCGGCGCTTCACGCCGGTAAACTTGTAGGGCCGCGTCGTGGTGTAGCCCTCGTACGAGAGCACCTCGGTGCCGAACTTGAGGACGCGGCACTTCGGATGCATCGGCGCGGCGACGGGGTTCTCCTCGACGAAGACTTCGCATGGCT
>DAOTMQ010000318.1:0-2462 GCA_035450385.1 Kiritimatiellia bacterium
TGCCTTTGTGTGAGGAAAGTGCAATGCTATTTGTGGCCGGGTTAGTAACGCCGACCTCTGAACAGGCCGACCAACTTGCAGAAACCAGCCTGTAACCACAAGGCACAGCGCTGCAAAAACCACAGAAAACATGAAATAAAGATGCAATCGACCCAATACCCGGTCGCGTAGCGATACCCGATATTGCCCGGCTTATAGCGCTCCTGAGCCCCGGCGCGTAGCAACCCGTACTGCTCCGCAGCCTGTACCAAGCGCTTGACGTACGGGAAGTACAAGAAACGCAGGATGTCAGCAGGCACGACCTCGAAGTAATAGCCAAGATAAAAATGATTGCGGGAAAAAAGCCGGATCCCCTGGAAATGATAAACGATCAAGGGATGGCCGCCCACGTACAGACAAGCGTCGCGGACAGTCAGCGGCGATTTACGCAGACTCCAAGGCCCGGTGTTCAAGCCCGGCGGTCCGATCGTCAGGCGATCACCATAACGCTCGGGCCATTCGTCTAAATATTTTTGGTCAGCGAATTTTCCATCCTCAAGGCGGTCAAAACACCACGCCACACACTGGTCGCGCCAACGCCGTAAACAGTCTCGACCGATGCGGTTGTTGCGGAACGAAAGCCACCCCACATTGAAGCGTCCGTATTGCAGATTCTCAAGATCACTCGGCACAAACCCGTGCTCCGTGATGAGCACGTCCTTGTCCGCAAACGCTTCAAACACCGATTCGGGCGAACCAAAAAAACAGAGGTCCGCATCCAAATAGGTCAGCACATCCATATCCTTGTGACGCTCAAGCACATCGTCAATCCAGGCGGAAGTGCAGGTGAAAAAATACTCGGCGCGTGAGCGGGAGGATTTGACCGCCGCGACATCCGGTTGCCGATCCTCAAAAGCCGACAGGCGTTGGCAGCGAACCTCCGGAAAAGGATGCTGGTCAAAAAAATCGTAGGCGGCCTCATCGAAACACAACACCTCGAGTGTAAAGGAATCCATGTATCGGCGCATGGATTCGAGCAGCACGAGCGCACGATCCAGATACCCCGAATTGAAATAGGTGCAAAAGTGCCTCGTCACCATAACCGGATCACTTTGCATAAAACCGATTTATAGCCTCGGCGACACTGTCCACCGCCTCGTCGGTTAGTTCCGGATAAATGGGCAAACACAAAATCGTGCGCGAGAGTTCTTCGGTTACCGGCAACGACACGTCGGCAAACCTTTCGGCATAAGCGGGCTGTTGGTGTATCGGCATCGGATAGAGTACCGCCGTGCCGATCTCGTGCTGACGCAGGTACCGCCCTAGTTCATCGCGCTGCCCGCCGCACTGCATCACGTACTGGTGATACACATGCTTGCCGCCGGGGGGATCGCCGGGCAACACGACGGGCAACGCTTGCAGTTCAGCGCGATAACGCTCGGCAATGGCGCGCCGGCGCATGTTGTCTTCATCCAGAGCCTTCAATTTGACGGCAAGAATCGCGGCCTGAATCTCGTCCAGACGCGAGTTGAGCCCAACAATATCGCTCACATACCGCTGCCGCCAGCCGTACTGACGCAACATACGAACACGCTCCGCAAGCACAGGGTCATACGTGACAACCGCACCGCCGTCGCCGAACGCTCCGAGGTTTTTCGTGGGATAGAAACTGAAGGCTCCCACGGCACCCCAACTTCCCGCACGCCGCCCCGACACCTCTGCGCCATGCGCCTGTGCACAATCCTCGACCACACGCACACCGTACCGTTCCGCCACTTCCAAAACCGACGGCATGTCGCACAGCGATCCAAACAGATGAACGGCCACCACCGCCTTGACGCCAGCACTGTTCGTGCGCAGATAATTTTGCAGGGTCTCCGGCGACAACGTCTGACTAAAGGGATCGACATCGACAAAAACAGGGCAGGCTCCGATGCGTTCGATCGCGGCCACCGTCGCCACCGCCGTATTGGCAACCGTCACGACCTTATCCCCATGCACGACACCTAGCGCCCGCAGCGCCAGTTCCACCGCGTCCGTGCCGTTTGCCACGCCGACGGCATGCGCCACGCCGCAGTAGTCGGCGAACGCGCGCTCAAATTTTTCACACTCGGAGCCGAGTATATACCAGCCCCGTTTCAAAACGGACAGCACCGCCGCATCGATCTCCTCTGCAAAACGACGGTACGACGCGCCGGGATCAGCAATCGGGATGGTCATGCTTGTTTCCCCCTTACGAAATCCAGAAACTCTTGGTAGTCACGGATATAGTCCGCCTCATTGTAGTAGTCGGACGCCGCCACCAGGAAGACGCACCCAGATGAGAAACTGTGCATGGTGTGCCAGAGGCCGGGCCCCAGAAGAACCCCCACATGCGTCTGCCACATCAGTACTTCCTGGCGATTCACCCCGTCGTCCAATCCCAGCATAAAACTGCCGTTCACACAGAAGATCGCCTGCCACAACGCACGGTGGGCATGTTT
>DAOTMQ010000319.1:0-2395 GCA_035450385.1 Kiritimatiellia bacterium
CGCCGATCTCGATCTCGCATTCGCTCCCCCGCGCAACGCCCGCCGGATAGACATACTCAAGCACCGGCGCCCCGAGCGAGCACCAGACCATGCATCCGATCATCCCTCCGACCAACATCTGCCATCGAATCATGCGAAACGTCCCTCCACAGCCCAATTTTAGATTCGCGGATGCGCCGTTGCCCCCCCACGCTGACCACAACGAAAAGAGGCGACGCATGGGGGATGTTTTTACAGCCCGAATTGCAATCAGCGCTTTCATGACGTTGCCCATGCCGCCGCTCATTCTGTCCCCTGCCCTGCCTTGATCCTGAGAATCGTGAACGAATACGCGGGAAGTGTCACCTGCGAACCCGCACCCGGAATGTCAAGCGTGTCCTCTTGCGGCGCGATCTTGCGCGGATCCTCCATCGTATTGACGTCGTCCGGCCGACCGGCCAGCGTGATGCGCCGCGCCTTCTGCGCCTGCACATTCGCGCCCGCCAATTTGAGCGCGAGCGTCACCGGCGCGTTGTGCGGATTGACGCCCTTCATCACGATCTCGCCCGCCGTCTTGTCATGGCCGGCCACGAGATAAGCGCGCGCCGTCTGTCCGTTCGGCAGCAGCCGGTCGAAGAGCGGCTGGCCGTCAAGCCAAGCGCGAACACGTTCGCCCTCAAGCTGGATCTTGATCGCATACCAGCGTCCGGTCTCAATCGAGCCGGGCTGGCAGACAATCCGATTCTGTCCGTTCTGTTCGATGCCGTGTTCCTTGTTGCCCCAACCACCGAGGTTCAGATGAATCATCTTATCGCGTTGGTCGCGGACGCGGATGATAAAACCCTCCTTGCCCGATAATTTGCGGGCGTTGAGTTCGAGCGTGTAGTTCTCCCACGACGCGCCCGCGATGAAACTAATAACGGTCTCCCGTACCGTCGCATCGGATTGACGCAACACACCATCCTTGACCGACCACACGCCCTCCTTGGGCTTCGACCAGCCCCTCGTGCCCGCCTTCGGATCAAAGGTGTAGAGGGTCTCGCCGCCGCGCGTGACGCGGATGTCCTTAAATTCGGCAGCCGTCTCCCATGTGTGCAGCCCGATCGTCCCCGTCGGCGGTAGCGGCGCGAGATTGTCCGGCACTTCTACAGGCAGCAGCACATCCGGCAGGTTGTTCATAAACAATTTCTGCACGTAATATGAAGGCGTGCCAAAGACGCGCGTGTTGTCGAACCAAATGAGATCGATGCCCCACTGCTTGCTGCCGATCTTGTTGAAGAGCGGCGCATAGGCCGCCATACACACCACATCAGAGTTACGCTCGAAGCCGGTCATCGCGGCCGCTTCACACAGCGCGGCGAGCAGGTTGTTCTTACGGTCACGCGTATGGCAGGCGTATTCGCCGACATAGACCTTCGGGCCGTTACGGTCATAGCGGTCGTAGCGCGTTGCCTGAGCCAGAAACCACTCCGGCGGCTTGTAGTAGTGCTCGTCCACCAGTTCGGCCTTCATCTCCGTCAACCGGTTCCACGCCAACTCGAATGTCGGTCCCTCGGGGGCTGCACCGGCAGAGGAGATAAGCGTGATCTCGGGGTGTTTGGCCTTGAGCGCCTTGGCGATGATCTCGTAGCGATCGAGGAACGGATTATCCCAGTTCTCATTGCCGATACCCAGATACTTGAGATTGAAGGGCGCGGGATGGCCCATCTCGACGCGTACGCGGCCCCACGGTGTGTCCGGTGCGCCGTTGGCGAACTCGATCAGATCGAGAGCGTCGCGGATCACCAGATCAAGGCTGTCGAGCGGCAGATACTCCGTCGGCTTGCGGAACTGACAGGTCAAGCCCGCGGCCAAGATCGGTAGTGGCTCGGCGCCGAGATCCTCGGCCATTTGAAAGTATTCGTAATAGCCCAGTCCGTGGCTCTGCCAGTACCCCCAGAGGTTGTGGTTCACCGCGCGGCGTTCCAGCGGTCCGACCGTGCGTTTCCAGTGATACTGTGTCTCAAAGCTACGTCCTTCCACCAGACAGCCGCCAGGGAAGCGCAGGGTCGCGGGCTTCAACTCTGCCAGCATCTCCATCAGGTCTTTGCGGAGTCCGTTCTTGCGGCCCTTGTAGGTGTCTTGCGGGAAAAGCGAAACCAGATCGAGATCCACGGTACCGCGCGCATCGAGCAACACCACGAGCCGCGCGTTCGTCACCGTCGCGGTCGGCGTGAAGAGCGCCTCGTAACGCGCCCAAGGCGCAGGCGGCGGCGAGTCCAGCGGCGTAGCGGCCCGCCCATCTGGACACGTCGTCTTCCAAGCCTCCTTCGCGATACGGAACGCAGCCAGCGACTGCCGCTGCGCATCTTCCAGTTGCACGGTGAGCCCGCCCGCATAGTCGGCGTGCCGACGCGCGTAGAAGGAGAGCGCATAC
>DAOTMQ010000320.1:0-2290 GCA_035450385.1 Kiritimatiellia bacterium
TCCAGCCTGTGAAGCGCACGACCACGCGGTCGCCCGGCTTGGCGCCGTTAGCGGCTGGCACATAGAAATCTTTGCGGTACACTGGATTGAGCGGTACCACATGGAAGAATTTGCCGGTGGTAAAGAGCGTACCGACAATGTCACGCATGCTACGCTCGACGATCTTAATCACCTTGCCTTTGGATTCACCGCCGCGACGATAGAGACGAACCGTGACGATGTCTCCGGGCAGCGCAGTACCCAGATCCTCATTCTCGACCCAAATGAGCCGCCCCGTCTCGCGCTCGGTCACATTGCCGGCGCCGCTGCGCACGAGACGCAACGGCCCGGTCACCAGATCGGCCTGCTTGCCGAGCGTGTACGCCCTGCCCTTGCGGATCATGACGATCTCGCCGTCACGCACCATCTGCTTCAACAGATCGTGGAGGCGTTTGATCTGCTTGCCCCGGAAACCCAATGTCTGGCTGATATCCTTCACTGTCCAGGCATGATCCGGCTCGGACTCGAACAGATATTGAATCGCGATTTTTTCTTTAATTTCTTCTTTCATTTGCATTTGATCTTATCGCATCAACGCTGTGCCTGTCTCCAAGAATTTTAAGTTTGAGTTAGACCGGGTAGACGGAGTGAACAGGCGGACGATATCCGCGCCTTTGCAATGGCCGAACAAACCAGTAATCGGTTAGCGACAGAGGGCATGCGAGTCGAGTGCGTGTTTTGTGTGTGCGCAGTCGGAGCGCGGGCGTCCCCGCCCGTTCTGTAAAAGGCCGATCGAGATTCCGATGCGCGGTTTGGTTCCTAAGGAAAGTGTGCGCATCTGTCTTTTGCAAGACACGCTGTTGCGGGCGGGGACGCCCGCGCTCCCTACTCACTGCTCTCCTTTTCATCAGAAACGCATGATCTTCGCACTCCCCTGTCACTAACCGACTACAACAAACCAACATTTTTTGTTTGGCGAATATCTCAGTCTGTCCTATAATCAGTGCATCATGATGTGGATAGGTTCACAGTGGTTCACAGTTATGGCAGGTGTAAGAGATCATGAGTAAAACTTTACGCATCGGGATTGTTGGCGGCGGCAATGACTCGTTCATCGGCGATATCCACCGTGCCGCCATTAAGCAGTGCGGTCGGCTGGAGTTGGTTTGCGGTGCGTTTGGCTCCACGCGACAAAGCTCGTTTGAAACCGGCAAGCGCCTGGAACTCCCTACGCGGCGTTCATACGGCACTTACCGTGACATGTTTCGCCGGGAGGCAACCCTGCCCGAAGACGAACGTATGGACTTTGTGTCCATCTTGGCGCCCAATGCGATGCACTATCCGGTCGCGATGTCGTCAATCGACGCAGGGTTCTCCGTGTTCAGTGAAAAGCCTTTTACCTGCAATCTGGACGAAGGGCTGAATCTCACGCGCAAGCAGCAGGCAAGCGGGTTGGTGTACGGGATCGCCATGGTCTATCAGGGTTATCCCGCCTTGCAACTGGCGCGCCGCCTCCTGCTTGAGGAGCAGATGATCGGCACGATCCGTAAAATCGTCTCCCGCTACCCACTGGGATGGATGGCACAACGCCTTGAGACGGCCGGTAACAAACAAGCTGGCTGGCGAGCCGACCCGCGGCGCAGCGGTCCGGCGGGATGCCTGCTTGATCTCGGCATCCACTGCTTTTATCTGTCGGAATGGCTGTCGGGCCTGGCGGTCAGCGAGGTCTGCGCGGATCTGCGGGCGACGGTCCCCGGGCGTATCTTGGACGATGACTGCAGCGTGCTTGTGCGCTTCACCGGAGGCGCGCGCGGTGTGTTCCTCGCCAGTCAAATCGCTACCGGACGGCGCGACGGCCTCACCATTGAACTCATGGGTGACCGCGGCGCGTTGTTGTGGTCGCAAAATGAGCCGCACCGCCTGATCGTGCGCGACGTTGACGGTTCGGAGCGTGTCCTGACAGAGGGTATCCCCGCCACGGGAGAGAAACCCGGCCCCAACCCGTTCGGTAGTGATGCGGCCTACATCGCCGCGCTCGCGTCGACCTACTCTGCCTTTGCGGACTACTACGAATCCTGCAAAGCCAAAAAGAGTCTCGCTCTCCCTGCCAACGGCTTCATGAGTATCGAAGATGGCCTGCGCGCGGTCGTGTTCGTCGACGCCGTCCTGAAGAACTGCACCGTGCCGGAAGAGCCTGCGCCCCCGCCAGAGAAGTGGACGCCGATCATCGTGCCCCCCATTCCGGAGCTTTGAAGGTAAAACGAGGAAGTCGTTTATGAAGCGAATGTTGTTTTCGATACTAACGGTTTTT
>DAOTMQ010000321.1:0-2266 GCA_035450385.1 Kiritimatiellia bacterium
TGTGGCACGGGCATCCTGCCCGTGTTTCATGGGCGGGACGCCCATGCCACGAGAGGTCTCGCAAAATCTCTTGCTTGCGGGTGTGGCACGGGCATCCTGCCCGTGTTTCATGGGCGGGACGCCCATGCCACGAGAGATTTTGCAAGAGCCTTACACATTATTTGCGGTCGATCAGCGCCTTCATCTCCGGCGTGATCTCGAGTATCTCAAAATCCTTGAACCACATCTCGACGTTGGCGCTGCCGTGAAGCTGCAAGCCCACCTTGCCGCTCTTTTCGCAGAGCGGGTCGATGATGTCGATGGTGCGCTGGCCGTTCAAAATCTCGACGATGCGGTCGCCATAAGCCACCGTGCAGGTGGTGTTCCACCCCTCTTTATTACGGACTTTGAGGATAAATTCATCGTTCTGCGCGACCCAGCCGCGCCCCTTGGTCTTGTCACCGGCCGTATGCCACAGCGCTGAATCCTTGGCACCGCCCGCGATCTCATTCTGGAAGCCCTTGAGCAGCCACGGCGTATTGACCTCTTCCGCACGGAAATAGAGCGCGCTGTTGCCGCCGAAGAGCTGGTAGCTCACCCGCACGATGAAGTCGCTGTACACTTTGTCCGAAACCACCAGCCCGTCGCGCTTCTCGTTCGCGCGGTGCTTGCCGACCAGCACGCCGTCATCGCGGAACGACCAGTCGTCCGGCAGCACAAAGCGCGCGTGCTGCAGCTTGTACGCGCCATCCGCGCCCTTGGCGAAGAACGGCGTCCACTGGCTGGTGCCCAGTTCTTTGATGCGGATATTGCGCCAGCGCGCGCAGACCTTGCCGTCAGGCTCCTTGACCGCGTGTACTTGCAGACCGATGAAGCCGGAGAAGCTTTCGCTGTCGAAGAAATTCACGACCGGCACGCCATTCAGCCAGGTGCGGATCGATGGCCCGACGCACTGGATCTCAAGGTTGTTCCAGTCGCCCCGCTTGTAGGCGGCGGCCGAACGCGCGATCACGTCGGGCTCGGTATTGTCCAGCCAGGTGCGCCCGAACTTGAAGCCGCGCCGGCCTTCATCGTAGATGCGCGCGGTCACATTGGGGTCGCCCGCGATTTCGGCCTGATAGCCGAAAACCGACTCTGTTTTGTCTGCATGCTGACGCGCGGCGGAACGGAACTGCACACCCGAGTTGCCGCTTTCCAGCTTAAACTCAAGCCGCAGGATAAAATCGCCGTACGACCGTTTCGTGCAGAGGAAGGTGTTGCGGCCCGCATCATTGACCCGCCCGGCGATCGTGCCATCCTCCACCGCATAGGTGGATTGTCCGCCGCGACGCTCCCAGCCCTCCAGCGTCTTGCCGTCGAACAACGATACAAACCCCTCTTCCGCGCCCAGTGCAACCATGCCTGCCAGCGCCAATCCTCCAGCTATCCATGCTTTCATCTTGTCTCCTCCGACTCTTTAGTACCTTACCGGTCGATAAGACCGATACAAAACAAGTTGTTTCTCACACAAAGACACGAAGGGCACTAAGGGGAATAGGTTGTCGTGAAAAAACCTTTGTGTCCTTTGAGCCTTTGTGTGAGATCGAATTGAGTTGCGGGCTCCGCCCGCATTGGTTCATACCCGCAGTTTGAAGCCGTCACGCTGCGCGGAGGCGAGCCAACGATTGGCCTCCGCATGATTCGTGAAGCGCGCGCGGCGTGCGTCCCATTTCAGTTCCGTGCCCGGGAAGCGCAGCGCAATGCACCCCAGCAGTAACACCTGCGTCATGGGTGCCGAATACTCGAAGTTGCTGCCCGGCTTCTTCAGGTCACCAGCCTTGCACGCCTCGACCCATTGTCCGTAGTGGTTGCAGCCCTGCGTCTTCTTCAGCTCCTCGCGCCAGACGCGTTCGGCGTCTTTGACCGCCGGGCTGTAAGCCTCCTTGCCCAGCGCGATCGGCATCGGCGGCGACGCATGGGAACCGCCCATGGCCGTCATCTTCGAGCCGACAATCAGGCAGCCGTTGGTGCCCAGCTTGAGCTGCGGATGGGCGTTCTCGGGGCGCTCCGGCAGCTTTTTGCCGTCGTACCAAACAACCTTGATGCCCTTGGGACAAACCGGCGTGGCCGGGAAGGTCAACTCAATGATCGACCACTCAGGATACGCGATACCGGCCGGAGTCGAGGCTTCGGCCTTGATCGATGTCGGCATGCCGAGCTGCAGAATCCAGAAGGCCGGGTCCATGTTGTGGCAGGCCATGTCGCCGATAGCGCCGCAGCCGAAATCCCACCAGCCGCGCCACTTGAA
>DAOTMQ010000322.1:0-2256 GCA_035450385.1 Kiritimatiellia bacterium
CCACGGCGGTCCTGCGCACCAACGAACCGAACATCGGCGCGTTGATCTTGGCCGTATCCAACAGGTAACGCCCGACCTTGGTCTTGGCAAAGAGCTTAAACAGCACCACGATCACCGCGATCGCCGCGACCACCATCAGGCCGTTATTCATCACCATGTTACTGGCGTCCATCACAAACTGCGTGATCGCCGGCAGGGGCTTGCCTTCGAGCAGATCGTTAAAGATGTCCTTGAACTTCGGGATCACCGCGACCAACAGGAAGCCGGTGATGCCGACGGCCGCGACCAAGACCACGATCGGATAGACCATCGCGCCCTTGACCTTGTTCTTGATCTTCTCGGCCTTTTCTGCAAACTCGGCCAAGCGGTTGAGAACCACCTCAAGCACACCGCCAGCCTCGCCGGCCCTCACCATGTTTACATAAAGATTGTCGAAGATCTTGGGATAATTCAGCAACGACTCCGAGAAAGTGCTGCCGCTCTCCACCGATTCGCACATCCCGGCCAAGGCCTCCTTGAGCGTCACGTGGGGGGTCTGCCGCTGCAACACATGCAGGCCACGCAGCAACGGCAGTCCTGCGTCCACCAACGTCGCAAGCTGGCGCGTGAGCGTCATGAGGTCCTTCTGCTTGACCTTGGGGCGGAGAAACTTGGGCAGTTTGATCTCGATCTTCGTCTGCCCCATGGACTTCTTGCCGGCCTTCTTGGCTGCGGGCGCGGGCGCGGGCTTGGCAGCCCCCCCCCCCTCAGACCCGCCGGCCGCTCCGATCGCCGTGGGGAAAAGACCCATGCCGCGCACTTTAGCGACGGCCTGCGCCTGGTTGGGGGCTTCGATTGTGCCGCGGCTCTCTTTTCCCGCGGAATCCACAGCGATATATGCGAATTTGGGCATAAAACAACTCCGGTTGACGCGGGCTCCATGCCCTGCGCAAGCTGTACTGTTACCGTGATGAGGAGCATACCACAGTATGCAGCGGGACAGCAACACGAAAGCGCACCGAAAACCGATTTTTTTTAAAATTTTTTAAAAATTCAAATTAAAATCTCATTGACACTTTTCCCCGTATTTTTCTATCTTTCCGACGCCCATAAGCGACCCCGTGATTCGCGCAGGGTTAAGGAGAAGGTATGCGATTGACTGAATTTGTGCCGCCGGTGCCGCACCGCCTCTGGACGCTCTGCCGCCAGATGGGCATCACCGATGTGGTGGTCAAGGTCGCGCCTGAATTGACCGGCCGTCCGCCGCCCTGGCAACGCGATGCACTCGCCGGTGTGGTGGCGGATCTTGCTGCGGCCGGTCTGCGTGTCGTAGCGTTAGAGGGCGACCCCTTTGATCTCTCTGCCATCAAGCTCGGTCTGCCCGGCCGCGATGAGGCACTGGAACGTTACTGCCTGCTGTTGGGCAACATGGCCGAGCTGGGTATCGGCCTGCTCTGCTACAACTTCATGGTCGGCGTCGGCTGGCACCGTACTGGCGAGCGTCCCGGACGCGGCGATGCGCGCGCCGCCTATTTCAGTCTGGCGGAGACGCCGCACGTGATGGACGGCCCGTTGCTGGAAGCGGAGCAGGTGTGGGACAACTACGCCTATTTTATCCGGGCGGTGATGCCCGAAGCGCAACGGCTGGGGCTGCGCATGGGGCTGCATCCGGACGATCCGCCGCTGCCGTCGCTGGGCGGCATGGCACGCATCTTCGGCTCGCTGGAGGCGTTCGACTGCGCCTACGCGCTGGCACCGTGCCGCGCCAACGGCGTGACCTTCTGTCAGGCCAACTTCAAACTGATGGGGGTGGACCTCGATGCGGCGGCACGGCACTTCGGGTCGCGCATCGCCTTCGTGCATGTGCGCGACGTGCGTGGCACGGCGGAGGAGTTCGTCGAGCTGTTCCACGACGAGGGCGAGACCGACCAACTCACGCTGTTCCGCACCTATCAGGAGCTGGGGCTTGACGACGTGCCCTGCCGCAGCGACCATGTGCCGACCATGGCGGGCGAGGGCGACGAGCCGGGATTCGTGCCAGGCTACGGCACGCTCGGACGGCTCTTTGCCAACGGCTATCTTCGGGCGATGCTCACCGCTGCTGGCGAGTAGCAGTCACAAATCACAAATTCAAATTGATTGATTTTAGTTGAGTTTTAATTGCAACATAGCACTAGTGGGTCAGGCAATAGGTAATCAGGTTGGCGCCGAGGCGTAGTGCGTCGCCGTTTTCATAGCCGTAGGCGAGCGGATGGTCGTCGCCCTGCCAGCCCGCCG
>DAOTMQ010000323.1:0-2245 GCA_035450385.1 Kiritimatiellia bacterium
TTGATCGTGCCAAGCAGTTACTCAAAGACCCGAACATTCAACTGAAGGCGATCTCCGATTTTTGCGGCTTCACGAATCCGAACTCCTTGCGCAAATTCTTCAAACGTGCAACGGGCCACTCCATGCGCGCCTGGCGCGCCGCCAATCGCACCGTCGCGCGTTAGCGGTACGATTCGCTATTCACTCTCCGGCGGCAAACCTGTATGATTCAGGCCATCTCTTATGAGGCGACTACGAATCAAAGCGGCGCTGGGTGACACCGAGCCCGGCACTTGTGTAACGGTCGCGGGCTGGGTGCGTACCCGCCGCGATTCGAAGGGGGGCTTCTCCTTCCTTGAAATCAACGACGGCTCCTGTCTGACCAACCTGCAGGTGATCGCGCCGGCGACGCTGGACAATTATGCTAGCGATGTGCTCCGGCTGCATCCCGGCGCGTCGGTGGTGGTGGAGGGGACGCTGGAGGCGTCGGAAGGCGCGGGGCAGGCGGTCGAGGTCAAAGCGCATGCCGTGCGTGTTCTGGGCTTCTCGCCGCCCGTGGCCTATCCGCTCGGTAAGCAGCGGATCGGGTTCGAGCGGCTGCGCGAGCTACCGCACCTGCGTGTGCGCACGAACAGCTTCGGCGCCGTTGCGCGCGTACGCCATCTTCTGGCGATCGAGGTCCACCGTTTCTTTCACGAGCGGGGTTTCCTCTATGTGCATACGCCGATCATCACGGCGAGTGACTGCGAGGGGGCGGGGGCGATGTTTCAGGTTACGACGCTTGATCTTGACGCACTGCCGCGGCGCGAGGACGGTACCGTCGATTACGAGCAGGATTTCTTCGGGCAACACGCCGCGCTGACCGTGAGCGGTCAGCTTGAAGGCGAGGCCTACGCCTGCGCGATGGGTGACATCTACACCTTCGGCCCGACCTTCCGCGCCGAGAACTCCAACACGCGGCGGCACTTGGCCGAGTTCTGGATGATCGAGCCGGAGATGGCGTTTGCTGATCTTGATGATGTCGCCGCGCTGTCCGAGGCGTTCTTGCATCATCTCTTTCAGGCTGTGCTGCGCGACAGTGCGGACGACCTACGCTTCTTTGACCAGCGCGTGTTGTCCGGCGTGTTGGCGCGTCTGGAGCGTCTGGCCGACGCACCGTTCAGTCGCGTGACCTATACCGAGGCGGTCCGCTTGCTCGAGGGCTCGGGCCGGACCTTCGAATTTGCGCCGCACTGGGGCATGGACATGCAGTCCGAACACGAGCGTTTCCTGACCGAAGAGGTCTTCAAAGGCCCTCTGGTGGTGACCGACTATCCGGCCGAGATCAAAGCGTTCTACATGCGGCGCAATGACGACGGGCGCACGGTCGCGGCCCTGGACGTGCTGCTGCCCGAGGTCGGCGAGATCATCGGCGGCAGCCAGCGTGAAGAGCGGCTGGAGGTGCTGGAGGCGACACTGCGCGCCAGCGGATTGGAGCCGGACGAGTATGCCGCGTATCTCGACTTGCGGCGTTATGGCAGCGTACCGCACGCCGGCTTCGGGTTAGGCTTCGAGCGGCTGGTGCAGTTCTGCACCGGCATGCACAATATCCGCGATGTGATTCCCTTCCCGCGCGCCCCGCGTCTGTGTGTGTAAAAAACAACCCGTTCGCAGGAGAAAAAATGAACGAAACAGACATGATCAGAAAACACATCAGGATGCTGTACGGTCTCTTCGGCGTTCTCACAGTGGCCTTCCTCATCCTCGTGGTTGCTGTCTGGAGCAGATCTCCCGAGACGATGTTAAAAAACGAACTTCGCGACATCTCCTTCCAGATGTCGCGGTTCCCGGTTCCCGCGCACGAGTACGCGGCGCTTCGGAGGCTTGGTGAGCAATCCCTGGAAGAACGCATTGCCGAGGCAAAAGCAATCGTCGTGTGCAAACACACGAGTCGTTGGGGAAGGATCAAGTGCGAGGTGACCGAAATCCTGAAGCGCGATGATGACTTTAACCTTCCGTATCAGGTCGGGAATCCAATATCGAGTCACGAACGGAAAATTGAGAAGGAAGATCGGGCTACTCCGAGCGAAGGCATGATCTCATTCCTTACCGGGTCAATCTTTAGCCCTTCCTCAGCCCTTGTTATTCACGATGGCAAGGTGACCGATGTTCATGCCGATTCGTCCCGCCCTGCAAGCGATCCGCACGTGATACGGGAGTTCACGGTTGAGCAAGTCAAAGAGATGATCGAATCTGTGAACAAACGGCCGAGGGACGGGAGCCTTGA
>DAOTMQ010000324.1:0-2241 GCA_035450385.1 Kiritimatiellia bacterium
ACCATCACACACCTCACAAAGAAGAAAGAGTTGAAGACCGTTGCCCGAGATTCGCCGCTCTGCTTTAAACCGACCGGCGTTTGCGCAAGGAGTTCCGGTTGGAGAAAGCGGGCCGGAAGCTCCGAAGCGTCAAGGGCCTGTGTACCACGTGGTCACTTCGCGGCTATCTTCGTCGGTCCCGCTGACTTGCGGCAGGCCCGTGCGAACTCGCACTGGGCGCAGCCGTCGTTGAGATCCTCGCGGCGCAGATCGATGCGCAGCTTGCGGGCTCCGCGCTCGATCTTGATTGCCGTGAGGGACTTCATGCCTCGCCGACCGCTGGCGTAGTGCCGCAGCATGTCGTAGCTGATCCCGGTGATCGCGCTCAGTTTGCGCAGCACGCCGACAGGCAGGTTGGTGATCTTGGTTCGCATGCTTGCATCGTAGCATCTGCTCCGGTATCCTACAAGGCAGCAGGCATTGACCACCGGCCGTTTTCCCTCCCTGACGGCTCGCCTGCTTTCCCAACCCGCCACCTCGGCGGGTTCTTTTTTGCAACAGACTGCGAAAAAGCACTTGACGGGTCGTGGAGCGATTGCTACGCTTCGCTCTACTTTTTCACCGAACAAGCGCCGTGAGGCGCTTTCTTTCTCCCAACCCACCACTGAAAGGTGATCATGTCCGTCAAGATCGAACTCGTCTTCGCTTCCGTGCAGGAAGCGGCCAACGCGCTGGCCAAGCTGGGCGCCCCCACGACCGCGGCCCCGACGCCGGCCGCGCCGGAGAAGGCCGCGACCCCGAAGGCCGACCCCAAGAAGGAAACCGGTGGTTCCCCGGCTTCGTCCTCTGCAGCGCCTGCCGCCTCGCCGGCATCTGCGGAACCGAAGGCCGATGCCGCCGAGAAGGCGACGCCCAAGGCTGACGCGCCGACCTACGAGAAGTCCGGGCTGCCGGAGAAGATCAAGGCCGCGGTCGGCAAGGACAAGGCCGGCGTGGTCGCGCTGCTCAAGGAATTCGGCGTGAGCAAGGGCCCCGAACTCAAGCCCGACCAGTTCGCCGCCTTTGGCGAGAAGATCGACGCGCTGCTGGCCGGCGGCGACCTGGCGTGAATCTGACACCGATCGCGAAGGCACTCACCGCGGTCGGCATCCGCCGGCCTGCGGTGGTGCTCCGCGGCACGCTGCACCCGAGCCGCGTGCGGCGAGCCTACCTCGCCGCATGCGCCCACCAGAACCGTCACTGGATGCTTGCATGAAACCGATTGCCGTCATCAACCAAGCCAAGTTGCTTGCTTCTGAGATTGACCAGCCGGTCAAGCTGCACAAGGAAGGCTACGTCGTGATTTTCGTGAACGAAGGTCCGGCAATCATGCTGCACCAAGCCGCCCCCGATCGCCGCGAGCGCATCGCCACGGCCGTGTTGGAGGGTCTGGTTTCCAGCCGCTCGGAATGCACTGTAGGCGAGATGTGCCGAACCGCCGTTGGCACCGCGGATCTGCTGATCAAGGAACTCGACAAGTGACCGAACACGCCAAACTCTCCCCCTCCGGCAGCAAGAAGTGGTTCGCCTGCCCCGGCAGCCTAGTGCTGGAAGCACCCATCCCCAACAAGAGCAGCACGTACAGCGACGACGGTACCGCGATGCACCACGTCGCCGCGCTGTGCCTCACCGAGCACTGGCGCGCGTCGAAGTACGTGGGCCAGGACATCCCGGTCAACAGCAAGAACGAAGAGCCGCGCTACGTCGAGTTCACCGACGAGATGGCCGAACTGGTGCAGGGTTACGTCGACACCGTGCGCAAGATCGGCATCGGCAACCGCATGCTGGTGGAAACCCGCGTGGACTTCTCGGAGTTCGTGCAGATTGAAGGGCAGTTCGGCACGGCCGACTGCATCATTGTCAACGTGGATCAGGGCGAGCTCGGCGTGTACGACCTCAAGACCGGGCACACGCCGGTGAAGGTTGCCAACAACACGCAGGCCATGTTCTACGCGTTGGGCGCGCTGCGTTACCTGCTGGACGAGGACATAGCCAGCGCCACCGACGATCCGTTTGAGTGGGCCAAGGAACAGCAGATCAGCACCATCCGCATCGGCATCTACCAGCCCAAGGTTTTCACGGCCGGGCTGGAAGAGTGGGTGTGCACGCTGGAGGATCTGCGGCAGTTCGCCACGCTGGCGCGCAGCAAGGCTGCGAGCGTGCGCAACGCCGAGGCGATGCACGGCAAGATCCCGATGGAAGAGTGGGACCGCACCTTCCTGA
>DAOTMQ010000325.1:0-2225 GCA_035450385.1 Kiritimatiellia bacterium
ACGACCGGCTTGTCGTAGAAGTGACGATTGAGCCACACCGTATCCTTGCGGGTACCGCTCTGGTCAGCAAGCAGATAAGCTGCCACCGTGACCGTGCTGGCATGGAGTCGGCGTGTCGCCGCAAAATCCGGGCGGTTCGCGTCCAACTGCAACGCGCTGCCGCCGTCCGGCAGCCGTATGCGGGCGCGTCCATACCCCAGCTCTTCCGGCCGTTCGGACAACAGCAGCACGGACTGCGTGGGCAGGTCGCTATGGCGCGTGGCGGCGCGTTCGTCATCCTTATCACTGGTCGGGAATCCCAGATTCGTGTCTTGCGCGCTGTATGCCAGCTTGCGCAAACGCTCGCTCTTTTCCGACAACTCTTTTTTGAACGTGCCCATGACACTCGCAGGCATCTCCTCCCGCTCGGCATACGTGGCTTCGATGACCGACCGGATATCGTTCGGGAGCGTAATCTCTGAGCGTGTGCGCCACACCTCGAGTGTCCGCATCAGCACATACGGCGCATAGACATAGGTGTTTTCTTTGCCAAGCGCCTCGCGCGTCTGCTCAGCCGTTTCACATAAAGACAAATCTTGCGTGATGATAATGAGTTCGGGAGCAGAACACGGACGGTCGCTGCGGGGGTGACGCCACAAACGCCCCATACGCTGCAGGAGCATGTCGGACGGCGCAAGTTCCGTGATCGTCCGGTCGGCATCGATATCCACGCTCTGCTCGACAACCTGCGTGGCGATCAGCACGCAGCCCTTGGGTCGGTCGCCCTTCTTGCCCAATTTTTTCAGCCATTCGTTTTCGATCTCTTCGCGCCGGAACATGGGGAAGCGGGCATGCAGGATACCGACAGGGAAGGCTCCCTCGGGCATCGTGGCCTTGACCGCGCGATACCAGGCTTGGGCGCGCGCGACCGTGTTGGCGATGCAGACCACACACTCGCCGCGCTGTGCTGCGGCAACCGCTTCTTCGGCCAGGCGCAGATTGTCCCAGTGCTCCCTGCGAATGTGTATGGTTCGAGGCTCAGGCGCGGAAAGCGGCGCGTAAAACGGCTCTCCATCCGCCGGGCATCCGCTGATGAGCGGGTATGCCTCTATACCGGCAAATCCGCTGAGCGCAGGCGCCAACTGGCTGCGGCGACGGCCTGTGAGAGTCGCCGAAAGCACGATCACCGTGCAGCCGATCTGCAACAGGCGTTCGCAAAGTTCATCCAGCAGGGTTCCGGTATACATGTCATAGCTGTGTACCTCGTCAAGAACCACTACTTTGCCCGCGAGACCAAAGAGACGCACAAAGCTGTGCTTCACATTGAGCACGCCGAGCAAGGCCTGATCGATGGTACCGACCGCATACGGATAGAGCAACGCGCGCCTCGAAGGGTTGAACCAGGGGTGTACCGCGCGTTGGGGTTGCGCCTCTACGTTGTCATCATCTTCCGGACGCCAGCGGCACTCATACAGCCAGGCCATGCCGTGCGCGAGCTTCGGCATCACAGGATCATCGCTGATTTTTACGAGGAATTTGCGAACACGCTCATGGATGCGGTCACTGGTGGTGCGTGTCGGAAGTGCAAAGTACAGGCCGCGGTGACGCCCGGCCTCAACCAGCTTATATGCCGCGTAGAGCGCCGCTTCGGTCTTGCCGAGTCCCATCGGCGCTTCCATGACATAGAGGCCGGGCTGGGTGACACGGTCGATAAACTCCTGCTGAGCCGCATGCGGCGGAAATCCGAACACATCTTCGAAGGACAGCCCTTTGATGATATTCATCGGCGCGAAACCGCACTCCTTGACCGCATGACGCGCCGTCAGGACGGCATCTCCGTCCACAACCGGCGGACGGTCGGCAGGAAAGAACGTCTCATCGGAGCCGATCCAGTCCGCGACGCAGGTCAGGCCGGCCAGCAGCCATTCATTGGCTTCGGCAGCATCTTGCAGGGTATCGTCAAACTCTTCAGAGAGACGCACGATCAGCTTTTGCCGCTCTTCCGACCATGCGGGGCCGCCCAATATTTCACACATGTCGGGAGGGAAGGGAGGTGTTTCCATCTTGCCGTGATGCGCCGCCGCTGCCAGCGCAACAGATGAACGACGTGTTACGGGCGTTTTCAACCAACGTTCGATTGCTGCGGCACTGATCGTGGCGTGAAGCTTGCAGAAAGAGTTTTGGTTACATAGTTCCGGCGCGTGTTCACGGACGACAGTATTGGCGAAATATTTCAATGCATAGCC
>DAOTMQ010000326.1:0-2174 GCA_035450385.1 Kiritimatiellia bacterium
AATTCCCCGCCAAACCGTGACCGCCCTGCTCGACGGCCTTGAGAAGCAGGGACTGATTGCCCGTCTGCCGCATCCACAAGACCGCCGTCGCAAGATCATCCGCCTCACACGCAGAGGGCTTGACAAGGTGAAACGCTTGAAAGCCGAAATTTACGCTGTAGAGACCAGCGCTTATAAAACCGTTGGTGAAACTGACCTGCGACACCTCATCCGTATCATGCACCAGCATACGGAGGCGCTCCAACAGGCTTGCGACACCTACACCGGACCGATCACGCCGCTTTAGTGCCTTACGGCTCGACAAGCGCAATGAAAAACAAATTGTTTCCTCACACGAAGGCACAGCCGCGCTATGCGCGGAGTTGTCATTTAGGATTTAGGAGTTTTTCTAACGCAGAGGCGCAGAGACGCAGAGGTTTTTTGGAGCACTACTCGGTTTTTTTATCCACAGATGGGCACAGATTACGCAGATTATTTTTGGGGCAGGGCTGGCCGCGAGTCGCGAGTAAAAGCACTGCTCGGTTGTTTCACGCGAAGGCGCGAAGACGCGAAGGTTGGAGGGCGAGTGTCCCCACGAGCCGCCTTCCGCTACGCGGAAGGATGGGAGGGACGAGCGTCGCTCGTCCGCGGGCAAGCAGACGCTTGCCCCTCCCTGTGCTTAGCAAGCCCGATGGCAAGTGTTGGAGGGCAGCGTCTGGGTGGCGCGCAAAGACGGGAAACTTTGTGGCCTTCGTGGCCTTTGTGTGAGATCGAATTGGGTTTGCGGGCTTCGCCCGCGTTAGACAATCGAGCGATAAATATCGGTTCTTTCTTGACCGCTCTCCCGCTCCTTCTTTATTGTTATCCGCATGCAATGGGGCATGCTCTTTGCACAACCCACGCTCGGACAGTTTTAAGGTGATGATATGACACAAGACTTGCAGCAACTTCTCGAAAAAATCCAGCGCGACGGCGTCGGCAAGGCCCAGGCTGAGGCCGATGCCCTGCTCGCCGACGCAAAGGCCAAGGCCGAGTCGATCGTGAACACCGCCCAGACTGAGGCCATGAAGATCACGGCCGACGCGCGTCAAGAGGCTGAAAACTTCGGGCACCGCGCCGAAGAGACCATACAGCAGGCCGCGCGCGATACCGTGATGAAGGTCGAAAAGGCCATCACGAGTCTTTTGCACCGGCTCTTGATTAAAAACATCAACGCCAGCTTCGACGCGGATCCCGGACTGGTCGCCGAACTGGCCGCCGAAGCCGTACGCGCCCACTTGAACGGCAAGGACGGGATCGAGGTGGCCGCCGCCGCCAAATTGACCGACGCGCTACGCGCGAAGCTCGCCGCAGAGGCTGCGGACAGCGGCGTCACGATCGTGACCGATGAAACGACCGGCAGCGGCTTCCGCCTGCGTCTCGACAATGGGCATGTGGAACACACCTTCACCGGCGATGCGATCGCCGAGGCTCTCGCCAAACAGCTCCGCCCGCGTCTGGCCGCCCTGATGAAACCATGAGTGTCATCTACCTACTTTCCAGCCTGCCCACGTTGCAGCTTGATGCGCCGGCACCGATCACGACCGAGGCGTTCGTGGCGGCTTGCCGTGATCAGCTCAGTGCCGCCGACGCGGCTGCGGCCGAGGCCCTGCTCACCGATGCCGCATGTGACCATCCCTTTGTCACCACTTGGCGCGACCGCGACACGATCCTGCGCAATGCCGCCGCCTACCAGCGCGCGCGTCTGGCCGGTACCGACGCTTCCCGCTGGTTGCGTCCCGAGCAGGGATGTGATACACGCATTGGCAACTTGGTTGAAGATGCTTTTGACGAGAAAGACCCGCTGCAGCGCGAAAAGGCGCTTGACAGAATCCGCTGGCTGGTCGCCGAAGAGTTGCAAGGTCCGGACCCGCTCAATGTGAAGAACGTCTTTGCCTATGCCATCAAACTCGCGATTGTCGCCCGCTGGACAGCTCGGACACCCGAACAAGGCCAGGCCGCCTTTGACTGCCTCACTGAAATTCCCCTCACGCTTAACACGGACGAATGACCCCCGCCCAATTACGGAAACACACTTATGGAAACCACAGGAAAAATCGTCGGCGTCAACGGTAACATGATCACCGTCGCATTCGACGGCGCGGTCGCGCAGAACGAAGTCGGGTTCGCGCAGGTGCGCCAAGAAGACGGCACGG
>DAOTMQ010000327.1:0-2172 GCA_035450385.1 Kiritimatiellia bacterium
ATCACCACGCGGCGCTCATATCCGCGTTGCGCCAGATGCCGCAACAGGCCGGCACCGATCATCTGCCCCACCACAGCGGGCGCCTCGATCTGCTTGCTCCAGTGGAGCAGGCGCGCGTCGCAGGTCGGCGTGATCTCCGCCGGATAGGAAAAGCAGAAACCGATCGACTCCGACTCGGCAATAATCGGCATCAGAAAATCTGCGAAGGCATCAAAGAAAGCCTCCGCGCTGATCTCACCTTGCGTGCCCGGCATGGCGCCCTTTGAGAACGATCCGATCTGCGCCTGTCCCGCGTCGTCAATGGTGACCACTGCGGCGCGCAGATTGGTGCCTCCTGCATCCAGCACCACCACGGGGGTTCCCGTCTTCACCGGCCGGTCGATGGAGATGAACGATGGGATCATCATCAGCGACGACGGCTTACCGGCCAGACCGGCATCCATTTCCTCGTCAAATGCGGCCAGAAGCTTTTCGCGGTCGATCCCATCAACGTCCAGCCCGTTCTCTTTCAAAAACAACTTTTCCCGGTCTTGCATAATCTCTCCCTCGTCAGTGATTGATGGCGCTACATTCTCAACACCCACCCCCGTTTTGTCAACCCCTCGACGTTCATCCCAGTCCAAGAATATTCCAGCCCTCGCGGTATTTCCGCCCGATCAGCTTGTTGGCTTCCGGGACATTGGTGATCTTCATGCTGGCGGCGTCCCACTGCAACTCCGTGTCGGGAAACCGCACCGCACAGTTGCCCAGCAGGATCGCCACGCTCATCGGGCCCGACTGCCTGAAGTGCGACGCGGTCTTCGCCTCACCGAGGCAGGCGTCCACATAGTGATGGTAGTGGCTGGGATGGTCCGGCAACTTGGGTCTGGGGTAGTTGTCCAAGCGACCGTCCGAAATCAGGCGCGGCGCGGTCCCGTGCTCCATGAGCATGGCACCCTCCGAGCCGATCACCAGCGAACCAAATTCAGGGGGCGCATCCCGTCCGATGTCCTTCGCGTATTTGTAGCACTCGTCGGGCAACTTCATTTCGCCGTCGAACCATTCTACCGTGATCGGCTTGCCGCCCGTCTTTGGGTTACCGGGGAACGTCCAAGTCACATGCCTGCCCTGCGGCCAAACGTCCGCACGCAGTGCGGCATCGGTTTTCCAGCGTTCATCCACTTCAGCTTTCACGGCCAGCGGCGCGGTCAGTCCCACCCCTTTCCAAGACGAGTCGAACAGATGACTCTGGTTGTCCCCCATCCGACCCGTGCCGAAATCCTGCCAGACGCGCCACATGCACGGGTGATAGATATGGGGGGCGTAATCGCGCGCCGGCGCGGTGCCCAGCCAGAAATCCCACATCAGATGGGGCGGCGCCGGCGAGCCCCGCGCCGGACGCGGCGCAGTGCGGTCAGGCGCGCTGGTTTGGAAGAGGATGATGCGCTTGATCTCGCCCAGAACGCCTTCCCGCAGGTATTGCACGGCCATGCGGTCCCCGACCATAGAAGCATACTGCGTGCCGAGTTGGGTCACACATCCCGACTTCTCGGCCTCGCGCATCATAGCGATGGCCTCCGCGACGTCATGGCAGAGCGGCTTTTGACAGTAGACATGCTTGCGCGCCCGGAGCGCCGACACGGTGATCGGTGCGTGCATGTGGTCTGGGGTCGAGACACTGACGGAGTCGACCGCGTCGCCCTCCTTCGCCAGCAGCTCGCGCCAATCCACATAAGTCCGCGCGCCCTGAACCTTCTCGGCGGCTGCGGCCAAGTTGTTTTTGTCCACGTCACACAGCGCGACGACCTGGAGGCGTGGATGCGAGATAAAGTTGTTCAGGTCAACCCCGCCCATCATGCCGCCCACGCCGATGCAGGCGTGGCAGAGCTTGGCACCGGGTGGAGGCGTCTGTGCCCTCGCCCGCCGTGCAACACTCGCCATCACCGTCGCGGCACCCGCTGCCCCGAGGAATGATCTACGATTCACAGTCGTTCCCTACCTTGTTTGCCTGGCTCTCTTAATTGATCAGGACACCGTAAACAGCATGCCTTTCAAGCGCGCGTCGTCCTTACTCCCCTCGGCATACGATCCAGAACCACCCATCGCGACCAGTGTCGTATGGGAGCATGGGTATGTCAAGTGGACTTTCCCCAAAAAATCTGGTCATTCCAGAAAGACCAGTCCGAGCGGGTT
>DAOTMQ010000328.1:0-2155 GCA_035450385.1 Kiritimatiellia bacterium
ACCCGTTGGCAGACAGAACGCAAGGTGAAAAAAGGCAGCATTCCCGCCGCGCCGATGACCGTCAGTCGTCCTTGCCGTTTCAGGCAAATTTGCCGGAAGTCTGCTCGCGTGCCTCCCCGTTCGGCAGGATGACGGTCGCGGAGGTCTACTTGGCAAACTCATGCGTCTTTGACAGCAGGACGGGCATGAAAACGCCGCCGACCACGCTGCGACCAATGAAACTCCTGTAGAGACCCGAGTCGGTCATGTACCAGTCCCCGAACGCGGTGCGGTCAGGCGTTTCGTCGAGGAACCGATAAAGCCCCTCGCACATGAATTCAAGGTCCTTCCGCTGCCCGGTGAGCGTTCCGGCCCAGACGATCCAATCTGACTTCGTATAAGTCTTGCGACAATCGAGCGGCACGCCGTAGGGTTGCGCCACTGCCCGATACGTGCGCATCTCCGCTTCGGCGATCTCTGGCGGGAAAAGCCCGAGACCGAGGACTCGGTCCCAAACAAGATTGTACTTCAGGCTCCACGTTCCAGGCCGGTCGAAGGCAAGGCGCGTACCACCGAACGCACCGCCGCTTGCCGCTGCGATCCACTTCGGCGCCAGTTCTTTTGCCAGCGTGCGGAACTTTGCGGCGACGTCCTTCTCACCACGCAGTTCCGCCATTTTCGCATAAGAGGCAAGGGCGACTATGGATTTGACCGAAAGGTTCGCATTATGCGCCAGATGTCCGGCGAAGTCGTCTGTACAGAGTTGGTTGCCGGGATCGTAACCAAACTGAGCCAGATATTCGGCCCACTTCGTCACCTCGCCCCACCAGCGACCCGCGAAATCGGCGTGGCCCTCGGCCTGGGCAACCGCCGCGAGCAGGATCAACATGTTGCCGCACTCCTCCACCGGCATGCGGTACGTGTCATCCGTGCCCCCACCAACGGCCTGTCCTTTCTTCATGCCGTAGTACTGCCCCTCGGCGATGGGGAAGAGCCCGAGGTCGTGCGGCGCATAGGCATAAGGCCAGTTTGTGGACGCCGCATAGTGGCACGTGGGCGCCAACGACGCTTTCGCCAATGTCAGGCTGGAGATCAGGAGATGCGGAAACTGCGGATAGAAAACATCCGTTGTGCCGATCATCCCACCAGAATCGTTTTCGGCGGAAAGCAGAAACGGCTCGCCGTCCGTGTTCGCCACGAACTTGCACGCGGCGAAGCTCTGTCGCCATGCCAGTTCAGCGATGGCCGCGTACTTCGCACCACCAACGTGTTCCATGTCGCGTCGGAACTTCTCATCAAACGCACGGCATTTCGCCTCCAGCGCGGAGATATCACGCACCGCTTCTTCCAGCATCGCCGCGAATGTCTTGCCGCCGCGCCGCCACCAGTCCACGAGATCCGCACCGAAGAAGCGGACACTCTTCTCATTGTCATAAGCCAAAACATAGGTGGTCGTCGAAGGTGGAGATATGACCGGTCCGACAAGGTGTACGCGTCCCCAGTTTGCTCGCTTGCGGTCGCCCCAGATCGAGAAGGGACGGGCGTCCACACGCCCGACAGACAGATCGCGGACACCCGCGACCGTGTTGGTCGCCCACGACATCTTTGCCGCGTCGTCATTCGTGGCCCATGCTTCCGTGATGGATGCATGCACGGCGGCGTTTTTCGCGCCCGTGACGCGAACCGTAACGTAGGTGACGGGGCGGGAAAACACGTCCAGATCACCCGTCAGACGCGGCGTCGTGAAATCAACCACCGCCGATAGTCCCTTCCCATTATCAAAGCTGTAGCGCGTCACGGTCGCCCCGACGCGGCACGACGTCTGCGGCAAGACGGGCAGTTCCAGCATGTGGCCGCGCCCGCGTCCACAGAGCCGATACGTGGTGCCGTCCGCATCAAGCAGGAGCACCAACGGCTGCACCGCGCCGGCCCAGTGGGTCGTGTCGCGGTCATAGAGACGATCTGCCGCACTCCACACACTGAAATGCGGCTCTACCGAGACCAGCGGCACAGCCGGAGGACGAAACGCTACCGACGTCATAACCGGCAACAACACACCGGCCAAAACATAACACAGACTTTTGTTCATTCTATGGTATCCCTAGGTTTCGTATGTCACAGGAAAAGTATCAATAGCCCGAGCCGATAAGAACGGAGCCACCCGTTATCATCAAGC
>DAOTMQ010000329.1:0-2153 GCA_035450385.1 Kiritimatiellia bacterium
CTGATTCCAACGGTGCAAGTTTGCCTAAGCCGCACTAGCGGCAACAGGTAGTATTTGCCTGTTCGTGACCCTGCTTTTCTTTTTCCCCTTTGGCGCGTTTGTAGATGTTGTGGTATGCCCAGTGGTGGAGCAATGCGGCAATGATTGTGCCGACGGTGGCGAAGTACTTGACGTGTGATTCGACTGACGGCGACGACCAGATCGCGCCGCACACCGATAACCACATCAACACGTTGATCTCAATCA
This sequence comes from Kiritimatiellia bacterium, assembly GCA_035450385.1. Classification (GTDB taxonomy): domain Bacteria; phylum Verrucomicrobiota; class Kiritimatiellia; order RFP12; family UBA1067; genus DUPH01. The sequence continues at coordinate 247 of DAOTMQ010000329.1, forward strand.
GCACGAAAAGCCTCTTGAGCTGCTTGGTTGTCAACTCCTTCATTTCTTCCTCCATTCCGAACGCGGGCGGAGCCCGCAGCCCAATTCAATCTCACACAAAAGCGCAGTATAAGCATATCCGGAAAAACTCTCAACTCTCAACTCTCAAGTGCCAAACTCCTAAATCCTAAATGACAACTCCACGCGCAGCGCGGTTGCGGCTCGCGGGGATGCTCGCCCTCCAGCCTATGATCAGGCTTGCGGAGCGCTGGGACGAGCGTCTACTCGTTCGGGAGGCGGTCATGCCGCCCTTTTTACCCTCGTCGTTGCGAGCCACTACGTGGTCGCAGCAAATCGATTTCGATCCCGATCCCGATTTCGATGCCGATGGGTATGAACCTCCTGAAGCCAACGGTTCAAGCCGCAAAAAACGACGCAAGGCTTGTCAACCCCGTGACAGCATGCTACAGTGTCCGAGTTGTTGTTTTCAAACCTAAGGACGGAGAATTATGGCGAGTGATGATGCCATTGAAGTGACCGGTGTCGTAGTCAAAGTATTACCTGCCACTATGTACAGAGTAAGACTGGAGAATGGCCACGAGGTGTTGGCGCATATTTCTGGCAAGATGCGTAAGTTCTTTATCAAGATCGCTGCGGGCGACAGGGTGACTCTGGAGATTTCGCCCTACGATCTGACCAAGGGGCGCATCATCTATCGTCACAAGAACTGAGGCGAACAGTCATGAATGCAGGCTTGAGGGCGGTATTGTGCGGCATCGTTCTGGCGGGGATGTCGTGGGCGGCGCAGGCCGCAGAGTTGCAGGGACGTGAGGATGCGGCGGGTAAGATGGTCTGGTACGATGGCCAGGCACTGCCGATCGAGGGCCGGGCGTTCACCGACACCGAGTGCTTCTACGACCGCTTGCCTGCACGCGCCCAAAAAACCGTGCCTTCCAGCGTGTGGGGGTTGAGCCGACATTCGGCCGGCATGGCGTTTCGCTTTGTCACCGATGCGCCGCGACTGACTGTGCGCTGGGCTGTGCGTAACGCCTCGCTGGCTATGCCGCACATGCCCGCCACCGGTGTCAGTGGCGTGGATATCTATCAGCGCACGTCTCAGGGTTGGCGCTTCGTCAGGAACGGCCGCCCCACGGCGGTGACCAACTCTGTCGATGTCTCGGTCACGCCGAATGCAGAGTGCTTGATCTATCTGCCGCTTTACAACGGGACCTCTATGGTCGAGATTGGTATCCCTTCCGGCCATAAGCTCAGCACGCCGCCGCCGCGCGCCAACGGACAAGTCCGCCCGATCGTCTTTTATGGAACGTCGATTACGCACGGCGGCTGTGCGTCGCGCCCCGGCATGGCCTTTACGGCGGTTGCGGGTCGTCTGGTGGATGCGCCGGTGGTTAACCTCGGCTTCTCGGGCAACGGTAAGATGGAGCCCGCGCTCTGCGATCTGGTTGCGGAGATCGATGCGTCGGTCTACGTGCTCGACTGTCTGTGGAACATGAACGATGCCTTGGTCAGCGAACGTGCTGAACCGTTCATCCGGGCCCTGCGCGACAAACGGCCCGACACGCCGATCCTGCTGGCCGAGGACTGCAATGTCTATGGCCGGGCGCCGACCTCCAAATCGAAAATCCTGCGCACGATTTTTGACAAGCTGAAGGCGGAGGACAGCGCCAAGTGGTCGCGCTTGCACTATCTGGAGGCCAAGGAGATGCTCGGTCACGATGGCGAGGGAACCGTGGACGGATGCCATCCCAACGACCTTGGCATGATGCGGCAGGGCACGGTTTTCGGCCAAGCTCTGCAGAAAATCCTCGCGCAGTAAACACGGATTGTCCGACCTGAACCCCTTGAACCCCGAAACCCCCGTCGTTGTGAGCCACTGCGTGGTCACAATAATCGATCCCGATAGCGAT
>DAOTMQ010000330.1:0-2125 GCA_035450385.1 Kiritimatiellia bacterium
AGAAGGAGGCTGGGCTGGCCAAGGGCTCCGGGGTCCCCAACCGCGACAAGGTCGGTAAAGTCACGCGCGAGCAGGTCCGCAAGATCGCCGAGATTAAAAAGGCAGACCTCAACGCCTCTGACGAAGCGGCCGCAATGCGGATGATCGAAGGTACCGCACGCAATATGGGTATCGAGGTTGTTGACTAAGGCATAAGGGGACACGGATCATGGCAAAACATGGCAAGCGTTATAGCGATGTGCTGAAGAAGGCTCCGACGGAGCTGGTCAGCTTGGAGGAGGCGGTGGCGTTCGTTAAGGCCAACGCCAATGCGAAATTTGACGAGACAGTGGAAGTCGCGATGCGCCTCGGCGTGGACTTCAAGAAGTCCGACCAGACCGTGCGCGGGACCGTTACCCTGCCGCACGGCACCGGTAAGACGGTCCGCGTGATCGTGTTCGCGGCCGGCACGCACGCCGATGAGGCGAAGGAGGCTGGCGCGGATGAAGTCGGCTATGAGGAGCTGATCGAAAAGGTCAAGGACGGCTGGACTGACTTTGACGTGGCGATCGCGACCACCGACGCGATGAAAGAGGTGCGCAAGATCGCCCGCGTGCTCGGTCCCCGCGGCTTGATGCCGAACCCCAAGACCGGCACGGTGACGGATGACACGGCGGCGGCGGTCAAGGCGGCCAAGGGCGGCAAGGTTGACTTCCGTATGGATCGCACCGGCAACGTCTGCGTGCTCTGCGGCAAGAGCAGCTTTGGCGCCGACAAACTGGTCGGCAACATCAACGCCATCGTGAAGGCGGTTCAGTCCGAGCGCCCGGCGGCAGCGAAAGGGACGTTCATCCGTTCCCTCACGGTCAGTTCGACGATGGGTGTGGGCGTGCGCGTACAGCTCAGAACCGAGGATGCGGTTTAATCACGGGAGACGGATGACATGAGAGTCGAAAAAGTTTCTATCCTGAATGAGGTCATCGAGCGCGTCAAAGCGTCCGATTTCTGCTTTGTCCTGAATTACGGCGGGCTTAAAGTCACGCAACTGACCGCGCTGCGCCAGAGCCTGACCAAGTTGGACTCGCGTGCCATGGTGGTGAAAAACACCTACCTAAGCCGAGTTGCCAAAGAGCTTGGCTGGGACGACGTGTCCGCGCTGTTTTCCGGCCCGACCGCCATCGTGACGGGCAGCGGCGATGTGGCCGAGGTGGCCAAGACGCTGGTCGCCTTTGTGAAGCAGAATGACAAGGCGTCGATCAAGGGCGCCAGCTTCGAGGCGGCGCTGCTGACTGCGGCGGAAGTGGAAGAACTTTCGAAGTTGCCGTCGAAGGACGCTATGCGCGGCATGCTGTTGGGCACGCTGCAGGCGCCGGCGACGAGCCTGGTGCGCGTGTTGAACGCGCCGTTGTTGGATATGCTCTACGCCCTCAAGGCGTACGAGGAGAAGAAAGACGGATCTGCGGCATAAACGTGTGTCGTAAAAACCGACGGCGCGGGTGTCGGCGGGTGTCGGCACCCCAGTGCGCCATGTGGCGCGAACGGCTCCTTTATGAGGAGTGGCGCTAGCGGGAACCCCGCCCGCGAATGGACGCGTGCGGTTGCACAAAAGAAAAGGAAGAGAACCATGACGAACGAAGAAGTGATTGAATATCTGAGCAACCTCTCGGTGCTTGAGATCTCCAAGCTGGTTAAGGCGCTGGAAGAGAAGTGGGGCGTCACCGCCGCCGCTCCCGTGGCTGTCGCCGCGGCTCCCGCCGCTGCTGCTGCGCCGGTTGAGGAAAAGACCGAGTTTGACGTGATCTTGGCCGATGTCGGCGCCAACAAGATCGGCGTGATCAAAGAGGTGCGCGCGATCACGAGCCTCGGCCTGAAGGATGCCAAGGACTTGGTCGAGGCCGCCCCGAAGGCTGTGAAGGAAGGCGTCTCGAAGGAAGAGGCCGCGAAGCTGAAGGAGCAGCTTGAGAAGGCCGGTGCCAAGGTTGAGATCAAGTAACACGCGCCGTGTGTAAAACGCGGGGACTGCTCGGTGATGACGCGGGCAGTCCTCGCTTTCCTCAACACGCCGTGTGCGCCGAGAGGGAGAAGCCCGACCCCGTCATCATTTTCGTGTTTGTCAAAAAAGGGACAAAACGCACCCGAACGCCTG
>DAOTMQ010000331.1:0-2084 GCA_035450385.1 Kiritimatiellia bacterium
AGCGCAAAAATCAGCGTGTCGAGGGGTCTTTTCTATCTCATGCGTTCGTTGCTCAAGCTGGAACGTTCACCGTGAACGATCTGCCCCGGATCATACCCTTTTCAGACTGCAACCGCAACCGGTTTTTGTGAGCGGTTGCGGCGCACAGAAACATTTGTATCGAAGGCAACACATTCACGGCGTTTGACATCCTGTTGAAACCGGAAGCCTGAGACCCAAAACGACGTTTCGGCCTTAATAGTGGCGGCTCGTGCGTCGGCGCTTTTGCGGCCAGGCGATGCGGAACCCTTCAAGGCGGCGCATCATCACTTCGCGTCCTTTGGGCGTGATGGAAACCATCCGGTAGGCGTCAGGCGTAACCGCCACGCATCCTACGCCATGCAGGGCGTCGAGCATTGCGCGGATTTGCGCCACGCTCTTGTCGGGCATCAGACCGTAGGTTGAAAGCTGGTCTAGTGCGTGCCGCGTCAACGCCTCGTTGTTTTCACCGCGCAGGACTTGAGCGATGCGTTGTGCGCCAAAGCGTCCCTTCATGCGGGTCACGCAACTCAGAACCTTCTGGACCTCGATCCATTGTTCTTCGGTCAACTCGGTCGGCGGGTGCGGCGCACGGTACTGACAGCGGTCGCAGGCGGAGCAGGATGCAGACGATGACTGATCTCCGAGTATGCACGTCGGCGAAATTGAAAAGAAGTTCACACCACGCGCTCGCGCCGTCGCGTCCCGCGCGACCGACCTCTTGGTAGTACGCTTCCAGACTGCCGGGGATATCCCAATGCACAACGAAGCGGAGATCGCTGCGGTCAACCCCCATGCCGAAGGCGTTGGTGGCGACCACCAATGGTGTGGCCTCAGCCATGAAACGATCTTGCGCGGCGGTGCGCTCGCCGTCTGCCATCGCACCGTGGTAGGTGATCGGCGCGAGGCCTTCGCTTTCAAGGCGTGCGGCCACGCGATCGACCATCTTGCGCGTTGAACAGTAGACGATTCCGCAGCGATAGGTTTTTATCGCTTGCATGAGCCGGGAGAATTTCTGATGGTGTCGTGCGCAGCGCGTCACGGCCAGATAGAGGTTCGGACGCGCGAATCCGGTGACCGAGACCGTGGGCGGTTCGCGTGGCGGTTCGCCCAGCCCCAGTTGCCGCACGATATCTTCGCGCACGTCCGGCGTTGCGGTGGCGGTCACCGCCAGCACCCGTGTGCTGCCAAGCTTGTCCAGCACCCGTTTCAAATTGAGATAGTCGGGCCGGAAGTCATGGCCCCACTGGCTGATGCAGTGCGCTTCGTCGACCGTGAAAAGCGACACGCGGGCCTGCGCCAGCGCATCGGCGAACCGCCGGTTGCGGAAACGCTCGGGCGCGACGTACACGAGCTTGTAGCGGCCGGTACGCACACCGTCGAGCCGGTATGCCATCTCGGCGCTGTCCACCGATGAGTTGAGGAAGGTCGCGGCGATACCCTGCCGCTCCAGCGCGTCCACCTGATCTTTCATCAGCGCGATCAAGGGCGACACCACCACCGTCACGTCGGGCAGCAGCAGCGCGGTCAATTGATAGCAGAGCGATTTGCCCGAGCCGGTCGGCATCACCAACACGACGTCCCGGCCCGCCAGCAGATTGAGGATCGCTTCGGCCTGTCCGTCACGGAAGGCCTCGTATCCGAAATGCTGCCGCAATGCCTCGTGCAGGCGCTCAGGTGTCCATGGTGCGTCTGTCATCACACTCCCTCGCGTAAGTTGCGCGTTGAAAGTTGAGCGTTGAGCGTTGAAAGTTTTTTAACGCAGAGACGCAGAGGCGCAGACCTACACTTCGTCGCTTACGCTTCGTCGAAACACTTCGTCGTTGGCGCAATCGACTAGGTGTTGAGACTAAGACTATTCGACTAAGAGTAAGGACTAAGTGTGTCCCCGCGTACAGCGCAGAGAGAAAGCGGTGCCGCGACCCGCGCACAGCGCGGCTCTTGTCACCGCACTCCAAATTTCTCCGCCACGTCGCGCATGGCACAACAATCACGCCGCTCGCCAACAGCACCAGCAGCAAGATCGCGCCGGGCAGTCCCAACAGGCGGTCGCCCCAGCGCGTGTA
>DAOTMQ010000332.1:0-2054 GCA_035450385.1 Kiritimatiellia bacterium
GAGAGGGTGATGCAGGGCGCGGTGTCAGAGACCGTGGCGCGCAGGTCGATCGCGAAGTCACGCGGCGTTTGCGCGATGGCTGTCAGGGAGAAGGCTACGCCGAAGAACCATGCGGCGATGCACATCTTTTTTGTCGGATATGAGAGTGCGGGCATGTGTGTCTTCATACGGCGGTTTAGCGGCTGTACGGTGTGTGTGGTTTCACATGGCTTTTAACAGTTCAAGCTCGGCGTTCAGAAGGATGTTGTACATCTCTTCCGCACTTGTAGCGGCGCGCAGATCGGAGAGCAGCTCGGTGCCATGCGCCAACATACAGAGCCGGGCCAGAACATGCAGGTGCAGGGCGTCGTCGACGCAACAGATTAAAAAGAAAAGGTCGGTCTGATCGCCGTCTTGTGCCCCGAAGAAAATCGGCTGCACAGTCTTGCCGAGTACGATAAAGGAATCGGCGGCATAGTAGGGGTCGTGATAACGCGCGTGCAGAAAGGCGGCACCGCCGCCGATCGCAGTGGAACTGACGCTCTCGCGCTCTTCAATTTCGCGCTGCAAGGCAGCATCGTCATAGAGCAGATCCGTGGTGATCGCGAGGGCGACCATGTCGCGGATTACCCCCGGCTTGGTTTTTGCGGACAGCACGGGGTCGATCCACTCGGGTCGGCAGAGACGCTTGATGAGGATGTCGTCCGAGTCCCGGTCCGCGCGTCCTTCGGTCTCTTGGCGGTGGTGCTCCGAGAGCATACGACTGCTGAGTCCCATAATCCTGCGCTGTGCCCAGTCGTCGAGTACACGGTGTTCGAAGACCACGTCATCGCCCTGCCGGATAAAAGGAATCTCGTCGCGCTGTACCAGATGGAACAACTCGCGTTCCGAGATGCGGATGTGGCGTGCAGCCTGCCGCAAAGATAGTTTTCTGTGTGGCATGAGGACTCATTTTACCGGATTCAGTGTTGTGCGTCAAAGCGCATGTCCGTGATATTACAATTTTCTAGCCGTTAATTTACAATTTTTTAATATGCCTTTCGACACGGGGGCCAGCTATAATACGAAAATAGACAGTCGGGTATTGTAGTGATCAACGGTTGGGTAAGCCGACAATGGGAGAAAAAGGATGAATCTTAATCGCAGAGATTGTCTCCGGGGCATTTTTTTCACGACGCTTTCCGCTGCGGCGGGTTCGCAGCAGGCGGCGTTCGGCAAGTCCCCGGTGAGTGCGGCTCTGCCTGCGCCGAAGGCAGGGACGTTTGATTTTGAGGCGGCGGCGTTCGATCCGAAGGGCGGGCACATACAAGGTGCCGCGGCATCCGATGAGGCGCTCTATCTGGCGCAGATGACGCGGATATGCAAGTTTGACTGGAACGGGAAGATGCTCAAGACGCTCGACGTGATCACCCACACAGGCGACGTCTGCTGGCACGACGGATGTCTGTACACGTCCGTTGCCGTCTACGGCGGGCCGAACAAGGGCAAGGGGATGATCCAGGTGTTCGACAAAAATCTCGATCTCCAGCGTGAGACGCTCATCGACCGGGGAACCGACGGGATCACGTTGTTGGACGGCACGCTCTATGTGGGCATGGGTGCCAAAACGCAACCCTCGAAAGAGCCGCACCGCGTGAATCTTTTCGGACGATTCGATCCGGTCTCGCTGAAAGAGACCGCGCCGCGTCAGGAGGTCGACTACGGTTTTGAGACGCACTACGGCGCACAGAATATGCTGACGGACGGGAAGATACTCTACGTAAACTTTTATGGTGCGAAGGGGAGTCCGCCGTTCGTCGCGTTCGACAAAGATTTCAAACCCTTGAAAACGTTCCGCTTCGGCACGGGGCAGGGAGCCGATTTTGTGCCCGCCGCGCGCGCAGCGGGCAAGGTGCGCGTGTTCACCATCCGGACGACCGGAAACTGGCGGGCGAAGGGCGATCAGCCAGCCGAGCCACCAGGCGCACGGATTCAGTTTTACGACTTCGACGGCGAGACATTTACCGCCGTTCAGTGAGCGATGGGAAGCACGTCCGCATGATCGATCGAATCAATGGTGGCAGGTTTGGTGAAAC
>DAOTMQ010000333.1:0-1970 GCA_035450385.1 Kiritimatiellia bacterium
TAAAACGAGGAAGTCGTTTATGAAGCGAATGTTGTTTTCGATACTAACGGTTTTTTGCGTGTGCGGCCTGATGGCGGCGCAGGTGGAATTGACTTACACGTTCGCCGACAAGCACGAGGAGAAGAAGACGGTGTCGGTCACGCCCGACGCCAAGGGTGTGGTGACGGTGATCGTCAAGCGCAGCCAGTTGCCGCAAGGTGTGGAGTGGGTGTCGGTGTTGCCGGATTTCGCCACGGCCAAAGTCGGTGAGGAGGGTTACTACGTGACGCCCGACGGCTTTCTCGGCACCTTCCGCTTGCAGAATGGTGCCTACATGATCGGCGGGCCGAGCGTTGTCCACGGACGCAACTACATGCCGATTTTCGGCATGAAGAATCCGCGCGCGACATTCGTCGGCATTGTCGCCACGATGCGTTTTGAGTACGACCTGCACGTGCGCGCCAAAGAAGGCGTGTATACGATCGCGCCGCGCTTTCGGGTGGCTGGCTTTGTGCCGCCGGACGATATCGTCATCCACTACCATCTGCTCGAAGGGCGCAACGCAGACTATGCCGGTATGGCACGCGCCTATCGTAATTACCAGCTCCTGCGCGAGGTCTGTAAGCCAATCAGCGTGCGCATAAAGGAGCAGCCAGAACTCGACTACGCCGCGCGCTGCCCCGAAATCCGTATCCGCCAAGGCTGGAAGCCCGCGCCCAGCCCGGTAATGGAACAGAGCCTTGCCACCGAGCCGCCGATGAAGGTCGCGGTCACCTTTGATCGCGTGGGCGACATTCTGGACGCCCTCAAGCGCGTCGGTGTCAAGCGCGCGCAGCTCTGTCTGGTCGGCTGGAACCAGAAGGGCCACGACGGACGCTGGCCGCAGATGTTCCCGGTAGAAGAAGCGCTGGGCGGTGAAGCGAAATTGCGGCGGCTGATCCGCAAGGCGCATCGTATGGGCTACCGGATTGTCGGGCACACCAACAGTTCCGACGGCTACAGCATCGCCAATGTCTGGGACTGGGATCTGCCGGTCAAGCGCCAAGACGGCACGCCCTACTCCCATGCCGTCTGGAGCGGCGGCCGGATGTATTCGCTCTGTCCGCAACGCGTCTTTGAGCGCTTCTATCCGCAGGACATCCGCAAGGTGGCCGACCTCGGCTTCCGCGGCCTGCACTATATCGATGTTATCACGATCGTACAGCCGCCGCGTTGCTTCGATCCCAATCATCCCTGCACACCCAAGGAGAGCGCGATGTGGTTCGACCGCATTCTCGCCGCCTGCAAAGACCATATTGGCGGGGTGTCCTCAGAGGGTGGCTTCGACTACGCCTGCGGTAATCTTGATTACGCGCTCTATGTCTATTTCGGCGGACTTTCCGGCAAGCACAACGCGATGCATGACCGCCTGGTCCCGATCTGGCAGCTTGTCTACAACGGCATCATCCTCAACAACCCCTTCACCGAGACGGTCAACGCCCCTGCCAAAGACCTCTTCACCCAAACCAAGCTCGTCGAGTTCAACGGACGGCCGACGTTCTACATCTACTCCAAGTTCAAATCCGACAACAAGAACTGGATGGGCGAAATCGATCTGAGGTGCGCCACCGACGAGGAACTCAAGCAGACGGTCGCATGTGTCAAAAAGGGCTATGACGAATTTGAGGCGCTGTCCGACTTGCAATTCGAATTCATGGAGCAACACGAGCAGCTTGCGCCCAACGTCTTCCGCACCGCCTTCTCCAACGGTGCCGAGATCATCTGCAACTACACCGACAGCGATTACGTTCACAAGGGGCAGATCATCGCGCCCAACCGCTACCGGCTGTTCAGATGAGTGCCAATTGGGTATCACGCCAATGTGAATGAGAGGGGGAACAAAATGGATTTTTCACGTAGGGTTTTCATGGGTACGAGTGCCGCGTTTCTTGCGGCAAGCGGAGCGAAGGGAGCCGAAACGTCCAAGCCGAAGATTCAAGGTTTGGACGAAA
>DAOTMQ010000334.1:0-1933 GCA_035450385.1 Kiritimatiellia bacterium
TCTACCGGGCGCCCGGCATGGTAACGCTCAGGGAGGGAAACTGCCACAACGACGTGAGTTGCTATCCAGAGTGGGGCACTGCTTCCCGGGGTGTCGCGGGTATCGGGGTCTTTTATGCGGAGAACTACCTCTATTGCACGGGATGCCTGCTGAACGATCTGGATGACAGCACATGGATTGACTTCTTTTTGACGGGGACGCACTGCGTCGCCAACCAGAGCGAGGCTAACGATGCCGAGTTCTACTGGTTTTTCCAGACGGCGACTTGCAATGGCGCACCTCCGCCGCTGGCCGCCGTGACGGTCACGGAGGGCGGCGCCGATTATCTCGCGGGGCAAACTTACGAGGAAGGCAATGACTTTGCGTTGCTGCGCCTGCGCTCGCCATCGCCGGATGGTGCCACCTATGTCGGGTGGTCGACGGATAAGCCGTCGTACACCGAAACGCTCACTTGCATCCATCATCCGGGCGGTGCTTACAAGCGGATCAGCTTCGGCAGGCTGGACGAGATTGATCCGTATTATTGGTTTGTGAACTTTACGGACGGCGCGACGGAGCCGGGCAGTAGCGGTGCGCCGCTCTTCGATGAGACGGGGAGATTGATCGGACAGCTTGTGGGCGGGAGTTCATCGTGCGAGGCGGGCGGCGGGATCGATGCGTTCGGGCGCTTCGATGTCACGTATGAGGATATCAAGGGGTGGCTCACAGGTGAAAACGAGATACCGCAACAACCGGAACTCCGCGAGCCTATCGGCACTTATCCCGGCGTGGCTTTTCGTGACAAAAGGTTTGGAGGCGGAGACCCTTTGCCGGATGTGTGCGGTACCTTCTCGATGAATGTGACCAGACGCGGACGGATCTCGGCAAAGGTTGTACTGCAAGGGCGTTCGCTTAGGTTTAAGGCACCGGGCTGGCAGGGCGTGACGGAAGACGGCGATTACTATGTCCGCATGCAGAGTTCGGGCGGGGAGGTTCTTGAGCTTTGGGTCAACTGGATTACGGCACTCGGTCGTCTGTCGGGTGGTTCACTGGGCAACGAAGAAATATTCATTGAGGCCGCCTATCATGTGTTCGCCGATCGTGCGGATAATTACGCGCAGGCCGATCTGGCGCAATTGCGGGGGTATTACACGGTTTCACTGTTCCCCTACGGTATACTGTCGCGCGGGGCCGCGCAAGAAGAGCCGCAGGGCAGCGGATATCTGACGATGACCGTCGGACTTGGGGGAAGGGTCAGGATCGCCGGCGTGTTGGCGGAAGGCACCAAAGTGTCGCAGGCATCAACGCTGTTGCTGTTCGGTGAATACGGCGACATGGCGAGCGTGCCGTTTTTCCGGCCGTTGTACAGGCGGCTGGGGGGAATCGGCGCCATGCTCTGGATCGCTCCGAACTCGCGTGTTGTGGATACGGACTGGTCAAAAGACTGGTACGTGCGTTGGGACAAGCCCGGCAGCGGACCGGATGGTTTTGAGGCGCTGCTCGTACCGTGCGGCGGATATTTTGGCAAAGGTGCAGCGTTGCCGGTCGCCGAATACTGGTTGTGTGCGCAAACTAACGATGTCGCCTATTACCTGTCCAGCGGCGCGGTGTTACCGCAATATGAGGCACTACCGTACGGAGTGCCGGTGACGTCGACAGGGACGCGCCTTGTGATTGAGGAAGGGGTCAGGCCGGTGAAGGATGGCGACGGCAACTACGTCTACACGGGTGCCAACAGTGCGCTTGCGACACTGAGCTATTCGCCCATGACTGGCATCTACAAAGGTAGGTTCAAGCAATATTACGATTACGACAGCGGCAGGAGGCTGGTGCACAAGTCGGTGGGCGCCCCGTTCGCGGGCGTGATGACCCAAGTGCGCCACCCTGATTTTGACGAAATGCCAGACGGGATGGGATACTATCTGCTGACGGAAACCAACCCGGAGCTAAGGGC
>DAOTMQ010000335.1:0-1871 GCA_035450385.1 Kiritimatiellia bacterium
TTTGCGATCAACTCCTTTCAGTTGACTAGTACATGCCCATGCTGGGCGCACGAGTGGCGGCGTGACCGCCGCCGGTCAAGCAGACGCTTGACCCTCCCGGTGCTTCGCGAATCCAGACTGTAGCACTGGAGGGCGAGTGTCCCCACGAGCCGCGCTGCTTGTGAGTTGAACGTTGAGCGTTGAGAGTTGAGCGTTTTCCCGGCCTCTAACGCCGGGGCAGGGATGGCATGACGTACTTGACAGCAACGGACTGCGCGGCTGCGGCGTTCGCCGCAACGCAAGCCTCGCGCAGCGTTGTGCCCTCGGCGAGCCGCACGGCCAACACCGCATTGAACGTGTCTCCCGCCCCGGTCGAATCGACGGCTTGCGTCACCGGCGCCGGGATGATTTCGCCCGTCGAACGGATACGGCAGCCCCGCGCGCCAAGGGTCGTGACAACCTCGGCGGAGGAATGTGGCAGAGAGGACTCCTCGAATTCGTTCGGCGTGAAGATCGAGACGGCGTTGAGAATCGCCTGCGGCAACGGGCGTGCCGGTGCCGGATTGAAGATGATCTTGATGCCATACCGACGGGCGATCTCGACCGCCGCAAGATTGACGTCCTCCGGCACTTCGTTGTTGAGCAGAAGGAAATCGGCTATGGCAATCGACCCGGCGAAACCGTCGACGTCCTTTGCCGCGAGCTCAGCACCGGGATGGACCGTGACGCGTGTCTCGCCCGTTCCGTCCGTCAGGATGGCTGCACAGGCTGATGGTCGGTTCTTGACGCACATGCGCGCCATGACGCCCTCGTTCCTGCAAAACGCCTCGATCGGTCTCTTGTCATCGGTCGAGCAGGCGCCGAGAAACGCCACCTCCGCGTCCTGCCGCGCCGCAGCGATAGCTTGGTTGAAGCCCTTGCCGCCCCACTCTTCGTAATAGCCGCAGGCCGTAATCGTTTCGCCGCCCGTGTGAAAACGCGGCACGTCGAAGAACATCGACTTGCCCACCAGTCCTATGATTGCAATGTTCGCCATGTCAGTGCCTTGCCGGCCGATAAGGCCAATAAAAACAAGTTTTCTCACACGAAGACACGAAGGGCACTAAGAGGAACAGGTGTTATGGAAAACCTTTGTGTCCTTTGTGCCTTTGTGTGAGATTGAATCGGGTTGCGGGCTCCGCCCGCATCAGAGTCGTTTTATGCGTCCAAAATACCGCTCTTCAAGCACCACGTTCAGCGCCGTACCGCCTTCGACATTGCCGCTCCGATAAATCGGCGGCGTCACGCCGCGCGCGAGCGCTTTGCGCGCGCCTTCGATGAGGGCGGAATTGAGAATGAAAAGCCCGGCGAACGTGGACATGCCGCCCATCATCACGTCCCCGACCGGGATGACCGCATCGCCGTAGACGACCTTGGAGTCAATGCCGATATCCGCCTCGTCCAGCAGCACCGCACCGTGCGCCTTGTACGCAGACGACGAAATCGCGATGGTCTTCACGCCTGCGGCCTTGGCGCACCGGAGCACCTCGACCGGCGCGGCATTCTTGCCGCTTGCGGAGATGACGACCACGAGGTCGTCCTGCTTCACCGCGTGTCGGCGAAAGGCCTCCGCACCAATGCCCGGTATCTTCTCCATGCGGCTCGACTTCGCGCCGCCATCATGGAGCATCAGATCCTCGTCGAGAAGCGGCGACACGCACGCCAGCCCGCCCGCACGGTAAAAGGTGTCGAGCGCGACGAGATGGGAGTGTCCGCAGCCGAAGATATGCACGAGCGCATCGTTGCAGATGACGTCCGCCACCGCATCCGAGGCTAGCGCCAGATTCTCCGGCTCTTCATTCTCGATCCGATTCAGGATCGCCGTAATCTCATTCAGGTATTCACGCATGGTT
>DAOTMQ010000336.1:0-1859 GCA_035450385.1 Kiritimatiellia bacterium
GGAGAGACGGGTTTGTCTTTTCTAAATGGTGGAGGCGGGGAGAATCGAACTCCCGAAAGATTTCGCGCGTTTTCTGTAGTACGATATAGCGTTTTTATTGGGGTTTTTCAAAATAGCACTTGCCAAAACTACGCGGGACGGTGTAACCTGTGCTGTAACTGGAAAGCACACCTACCCGTGAGGACATCATGGCATATCTGCGAAAACTCCCGAAGTCGCCTTTCTGGATTGCCGGTTTCACCGACAGGAACGGCCGCCGCACTAACCGCTCAACACGGTTGTTGGCCACGCACGCGAACAGACCGAAAGCGCAACGCATAGCCGAGGCGTACGAGCAGGCATACCGCCAAAAGGACGCGGTCGCGTTTCTGCGCGAACAGTTTTCGACCCTTGCGCGGCAGATCGACCCGGAGTCGGTGGCCACGGTGCCGACCGTGAAAGAGTACTTCGACCAATGGCGCGAGGCGCACGGCGGGGAACTGGCCCCCCGCACCCTCGTTTCCTATGCCCTGCGGTTGCGGCAGTTTGTGGATCACGTCGGTGAAGAGCTCACTGTTGACTGCGTGAAGCCTTCGCACGCGCTGGCGTTCAGGGCAAAGATAAAGAGGTCGGCTTCCGCCGCTACCGCCAACCATGCCGTTAAAATTCTGAGCGCCGTGTTCAACTGCGCAATGAAGGATGGAATCAGACAGGGGAACCCCTTCATCCTGAAAAGCCTCAAAGGCGACGCCGCGAAGAAGGAGGCGTTCACGGTGGAGCAGGTGCAGCGTCTTTTGCGCGTGGCGGATCCCGAATGGCGTTCAATGATTACGTTCGGCATCTTCACCGGCCAGCGTTTGGGCGACATCGCCATGATGACTTGGGCGCAGATCGACTTCGACAAAAGAGAAATCCGTTTCCAGACCGAAAAGACAGGGCGGCGCATGGCCATACCTGCGTGCGATGCGCTATGGTCTCACATCCTGACCCTGCAACGCGGAACGCCGACCGCACCCCTGCACCCGCGAGCGTGCGAGACGCGCGAGAGATTCGGCATAGGGCTCGTTAGCCGCGACTTCACGCGGGTCATGGTTGACGCCGGATTATGTAAGGCAAGGCCCTTCAAGCGCAAGCGCGAGAAGGAGGGCGACGTGTCGCGGGAGGTCAACCCGTTGACGTTCCACAGCTTGCGTCACTCCGCCGCGTCATGGCTTCGCGATGCCGGTGTATCCGAGTCGCTGGCAATGGAAATCGTGGGGCATGACTCCGTGTCGGTCGACCGGGCGTATGTCCACAGCGACGCGAAACTCATGCGCGAGGCGTTGAACAGGCTTCCCCGATTCGCATAACAGGAGGTTGCAATGACGGACGTTTTGAATTGCGACGGCATGACGGCAGAACAGGCGCGGGCGGCGTTGCGGGCGCGTTGCAGGGCACAGGACGCCCTACTAAAAGCCAGCCGTGACAAGCGGCGGGCGAACGCCGAGCGGCTGGGCATAATCGGCGGGCAACCTGAGCGGCCCGCGCACTACCCCGCGCGGCAGGGCTGGCAAAAGCTGACGCACAACGGCGAACCGGCCACAGGCGTGTTGTACGCTTCCGAATGGCGGTGCTTTGAGACAGACTGGCCTTACAAGCTGCTGACGTTCGTCGCTGTTGTCCGGCGGCACAAATGCTATAAGTGGCAGATACAACTCGAAGGGGAAGACCTGACCAAAGAGACCGCTTGGCTTGAGGCTTCCGACATAGACAAGATCACAGGTGCGAAGATCCACTTTAGAAACGGCTTCGTTTTGGAGTCACGGGACGTGGCAGCGGTTGCGTCGCCGAAGCGCATGACCGAAGCCGAGATACAGGCTGAGGCGGTCATTCTGGACGTT
>DAOTMQ010000337.1:0-1832 GCA_035450385.1 Kiritimatiellia bacterium
GATGGCAACTATCAGGTGATCCTGTGGTGCAGCGACAGGGTGGCCCGTAACCGCGACAGCACGCAAGAACTCGTCCGCGCTTGTAATGAATTGGGCGTGACTTCGTTGATGACCGGTCCGACGGAAGACCCCGCGCTGTGGCGTGCACTGGGCTTCAATTACTATGTGGAGAATATCGTCAGCCCCGGACTCTGCCTGAAGTTCCGATCATCCGTCACTGACTGGAACGCATTCATCACACAGTGGATGAAGACGCGCAGCCCGGAGGCATTCACGCGCGATTTCTGTCTGTCCGATCCGGCTTGGCGCGCCCGCGCCCGCGCCGCCATGCAACGCGCCGCTACACATCACGCGCCTTGGAGCCCACTGCTATACGACATCCGCGACGAACTCTCCGTCACCGTCTCCGCCAATCCATTCGATTATGATTTCGCTCCGGCCAGTCTCGCCGCCCTGCGACTATGGTTGCAGCAGCGCTACCCTTCGCTGGACGCCCTGAACGCGGCGTGGCTGACACCGTTCACCGCATGGGAGGAGGTGCGCCCTTTTTCGACCGATGAGATCAAGTCGCGGCTGGCCGGTCGCATTGAGGCCCTGGACCAACAGCCGAATTGGCGCGCCCTGCGCGCCATGCAATACGCGCCACAGCATGTGCGTGCGGAACCCAAACGCTGGCACCTCGCGCCGTGGTGCGACTTCCGCACCTTCATGGATGACACACTCGCCGAGACTTTAGCCGATCTACGCACCGCCGCGCGTACAGTAGACCCCGTCACGCCAGTCGGCATCGAAGGCACCCAGATGCCCAGTGCTTGGGGCGGGTATGATCTCTGGAAGCTGTCGCGTGTGCTGGACTGGGTAGAGCCCTACGACATCACCGCCGCACGCGCGATCTTTGGATCGTTCATGCGTGGCAAACCGCTATTCGCCACGTACGGTGAAAGTGATCCGGTAGCGGTTTCGCGCCGCCTCTGGCACCTGCTGCTTGAGGGCGACAGCGGCGCAATTCTGTGGTGGAGCGAGGACCTGCTCGAAGGCGACGGCCCCGCGCTGCGGCTCAGTGCCAAAGGACGCGCGTTGGCGCCAGTCATACGCGAGATGCACACGCCGTTGGCGCGTCGGCTGTTGCGGGCCGAACGGCTGTACGACCCGATCGCCATCCACTACTCCCACGCCTCGATTCAGCTCGCCTGGCTGTTCGAATCCTTTGAGGACGGCGCGACTTGGCCGCGCCGCTTCTCAAGTTACGAGGCACGCCACAACCGTCATGCCGCATTGCGTACCGACCTGTTGCAAGCCCTACGCGAGGCCGGCTGGTCGCCGCTCTTCGTCTCTTACGAGGAGGTCGCCGCCGGCAAGCTTGAGGCGGATGGTTTTCACACTTGCCTGCTCCCCGACGCCTTCGCGCTTTCCGACCGCGAAGCGCATGCCCTGCGCGACTTCGCGCAGAAACCCGGCAACCGCCTGCTCTACACCGGCGAACCGGGTGTCTTCCACGCCAACGGCACACCGCGCACGCAGCCGCTCTTCACCGCAAGCACGCAGACAGTCGCGCAACTCGTCGCCGCCCTGCCCCCTCCCGCAATCCGCATCACCACGCCCGGTAGCGGTGTTTGCGTCTATCGCTTTCGCGAGGGCTCGTCGCAACTCTTCGCATTGGAGCAGCGGCAGCAGGGACAGCACAGCGACGATGTGACAGCGCACAATTTGCCGACGCAACGCAACGCCGTGCGCGTGACCTTCGCATACGGCGAGCGCCGTCCGCTCTTCGATCTCCGTACCGGCAAACGGGTCGGAGCAGAAGGTACCGCTGAAATCGATGTGCCTTTCGA
>DAOTMQ010000338.1:0-1792 GCA_035450385.1 Kiritimatiellia bacterium
TAATGACCGGCATCCCGCGCCAGCAGGGGTTCGCCCCCGCTTTGACTGCGGCTTCCTCAATCACGCCCGCGCTCTGCAGGCCGAAGTTCATGCCTGCGGAGAAGATGCCCGCGATGATCGCGGTGATGATGCCCTTCTTGAAGTCGAACTCCATGACCGCCTTCTTCTTCTCCTCTTCGGGCAGCTCGTCTTCTTTGAGCTTGCCCGCGAGACCAACAAAGACAATACCGGCCAAGGATCCGAACACGCCGCCGAGCACCGTGAGCGCCGCAGCGTCTTTGACGAGGTCGGCGGCGTGACCGGTCGCGATCGGCGGGATGAGCGTCCCGGTGGCAGCGCAGAGTCCGCAGCCGATCGCAAGCCCGAGCCCGATGCCGAGGTAGCGCACCATGAGCCCCCAAGCCAGCGCGCCGACGCCCCACATCATGCCGAAGCCGGCGCAGCGCAGCAGCACCGCATTCGGGGCGGACATGACGACGTTCCAGAAGTCGGGAACGGTGAAAGTGCAGATCACCGGCGGACAGATGATAAGCCCGACCAGGACGTATATGAACCACCATGATTCATACGCCCAGCCCTTCACATAGCGGGCCGGAAGGAGAAAGGTCGCACCCGCGAGACCGCCGCAGGTGAAAATGAGCATGCCGAGTATCGGATTCATTTTGTGCCGCCGTTCTTAGCCGCCGAGAAAGCTTTTGCGATCTCGGCTTTTGTCATGGATGTTTCAAGATAACGCACTTTGTCCGCCTTGAGCGTCTTCGGCCCGGCCCAGTCCAACGTGAACTCGCCTTCGCCGCGCGTATGCCAGTAGGCGACGACGCGCTTGCCGTCACGCTCGAAGACAAACCCGCGCAACAATTTCGCCTCAGCGCTGGCCGGAAGCATCTCGATCTCGTAAAGCGTGTACGCGCCCTTGTCATCAAGATACAGGTGGAACTCGCGTTTCGGATCCTTGAGCGCTTCCCGCTGCACATCGGTGAGCCACTTCTTCGCACGGACATCCTCCCAGCGGCGCATGACCTCCAGAAGGTCCGCCATGCGCGGGTGCTTTTCGAGGGCCGGCAAGTTGAACTGGATCGTTGCGGGACAATCCCAAGCCGCGCCCTTTGACGTGCCAAACTCCCACATGTCAGGCTGCGTGCCGACAGATTTGTCCGACGGCTGGTATATGCCCCACCAACCGAAATTGAGTCGGCTGAAATCTTGCCGCATGATCGGAGCGGCGTAAAGCGGCCAACGGACAATCATATCCTTAAAAATTTCTGGCGGGAAAACGTCGAAGGCATTCGCGCCGCTCAGGTGATGCCAGCCGAAGTGCGCCTTGGCTGCGCCCTCCATAAAGAGCGGCTTCTTGTCGAACTTTTTCCAAACGCGGTATTGGGCGTTGGGGACGTGGATGCCCTGAGGAACGTTGACGCCCTCCGAGCCGTCGCAGTACATGAACTCGAAACCGCAGTTATAGATTTTCGCGATCTTTTCTGCGATCTCGTCCTGCAGGTCGCTGTTCTGGTTAATGTAGCAGCTTCTGCCGCCAAACTCGCAGACATCGAGGATGCCGCCGATCTGTCCGTTCGGATGCTCGACAATGGTTGTTTCCTTCGCGCCGCGCTTTACGCCGGTGAACTTGTAGGGGCGCGCCGTCGTGAATCCCGTGTAGCTCATGAGTTCGCCGCCGAAGGCGAGGATGCGGCTCAATTCGTTGGTCGGGCAGTTGGACGGGTCTTCGTGCACCCAGATATCGCCGTCCTCTTTGCCGAGGGGTTTCGCCAGCGTGAAATGCGTCGTCAGGTTG
>DAOTMQ010000339.1:0-1779 GCA_035450385.1 Kiritimatiellia bacterium
TGGCCGGCAAGCCGGTTTCCGGCGCGGTACGTCTGCGCCAGATCGTGAGCGAGGGGTCCGGCGGTGCCGAACGCCCTAAGCCGCAGGTCAACGCGAATGCCGATGGCGCGCCGCTTGCGGCGGGGGGTGCGGGCTTGCTGGCTGCGGAGGTGCTGGATCCCGTGGCCTTTAAAGCCGGCGTCACGCTCTTCACCGATCGCTCCTACACGCTGGCCGAAGTGCCCGACGCGCTCAAAGACGCGCGCTTTCTGCGCGTTTCCATGGACGGTCCCAAGACGTTACGCTGCACACGTGCGGGGATGGTCGCGGTGCTCACTCCGTTGCCGGAGCGCAATTCGGATAGCGTGTCCAAGGCCCTGTTGGAGCAGGGTTTCCAGAAAGTGCGCTTGCCCGAGGTACGCCTGTTCGATCCGGCCAATCCGCGCAACTTCTGCACGCTGTTCCAAAAGCGCTGCGCCGAGGGCGAGACCGTCACCTTTGGGAAATGGGGACTACCACTCTTCTACGGCAAGTGATACCATGAGACTTGTGAGGGGCGGAGAGTGCGGCGAGGGAACCATGAAACACATGAAACTTCATGAAAGGTGGGAAAATGATGAGAAGGATAACGACACTCATAGCCGTAACGATCACACTGTGCGGGCTGGTACCGCTTCACACGCGCGCTGCCGAGCCGCTCGTTTCCCGTGCGTTGTTGAGCGGGCCGGGCGCGGCGTTTGAAAAGATCGCTGGCGTGCGTCCCGGTGTCATTGAGGAGGGGGCCACCGTGTTCACCGACCGCGCCTTCGTCTACCATCGGCCGCCCGCTGGCCTCAAGGGTATGCCTGCGTTGGTGGGATCGATCGATTGCGACGTGCCGGTCACCGTGTCCAAAGACGGCCTGCTCACCGTGCTCACGCCGGTACCGGACATCAAGGGCGCGTTCTGCTCAAATGCCCCCGAATTGGAAGCGCGCGGCTTCACATGGGTTCAGTCTCCGGCGCAGTTCCAATTGTTCGGAGAGAATCCTGTCGACACCGTGCGCATTTATCAGAAAGCCGTCACGCGCGGCGAGTCGTTCACCTTCAAAAAATGGGTCGTGCTGGCGGGTGTCGATTTCGCAGGCCAAGATTTTTTCACGCCGAACGCACGGGTGGCGCGTGTGGTCGAGGCGCTGAAGGCCGACACGACCCGTCTGGACGCGAAGCTGAACGCGCAGGACATTCTGGTCAACCGTCCCGACTATGTGGTGTTCATTCCCCGGCAGCCGCGCGACAAGACAAAGCGCGATCCCGCTCGGCCTGGCGACACCTACAACGACCACTTTCAGGTGATCGAGCACGAGGGCATGCTGTACGCCTTCTGGACGCAAGCCTCGCGCGAGGCGGATATTGATCAGCACATCGCTTTCTCAAAAAGCGCGGACAAAGGCGAGAGCTGGAGCGAGCCCGTGGTTCTGGCCGGTTCGCCCAACAAGAAAAACCCGGCGCTGTTGGCGAGTTGGCAACAACCAATGATCAGCGCGTCGGGCCGTATCTACTGCCTGTGGAATCAACAAACCACCAGCCGCGGGCCGCACTGTGGCCAGATGTTCGGCGCGTATTCTGATGACAAGGGAGACACATGGTCGGCACCGAAAATGATACCGCTGAAGCGCAGCATTCTGGATGATCCCGATCCATTGATACCACCGAGTTGGTGCAACTGGCAGCGTCCGTTGCGCTTGGGCAAAGAGGGGCGTTATCTGGTGGGCGTCTCGCGGCACGGTAAACTGCCGGACGCCAAACGGGGCGGATGCTA
>DAOTMQ010000340.1:0-1673 GCA_035450385.1 Kiritimatiellia bacterium
CGAACGAAGCCGGGACGAAAGCGTTTGCCGACAGTTGGGGATATGAGTCCGTCGCAACGGATTGGCGGCGTGTGGTCGAGGACAAAAACATCGACCTCATCGAGATCTGCGTTCCCAACAGCCTCCACGCCGAAATCGCCATCGCGGCGGCCGAGGCCGGCAAAATGATCATTTGTGAAAAGCCTCTCGCCCGCGACGCTGTCGAGGCGCTGGCCATGACCGAAGCGGTGGAGAAGGCTGGCGTGCTCAACCTCGTCTCGTTCAACTACCGGAGGATTCCGGCCGTGACCTTGGCGAAAAAGCTCATCGACGAAGGCAAGCTCGGCAAGATCTTCCACTACCGCGCCAACTTCCTGCAGGACTGGACGATTAACGCCGATGTGCCGCAGGGCGGTAAAGACACGTGGCGTCTGGACGTTAAGGAGGCGGGTTCCGGCGTGACCGGCGACCTGCTGGCCCATTGCATCGATATCGCCCTCTGGCAGAACGGTCCGGTCAAAGACGTGACGGCCCTTACCGAGACCTTCGTCAAGGAGCGCAAGAACGCGGTGACAGGCAAACTTGAGCCGGTCGGTATCGACGACGCCTGCACCTTCATCTGCCGCTTCGCGAATGGCTCGCTCGGCAACTTCGAGTCCACCCGTTACGCGCGCGGACACAAGGCGCTCTTCACCTTCGAGATCAATGGCGAGAAGGCCTCGATCAAGTGGGACCTGCACGACCTGCACCGCTTGCAGTACTTCGATCACAGCGACGCGGGGATCGTGCGCGGTTGGCGCTCCATCCACGTCAGCGACGGCGACCAGCCCTACATGAGTCACTGGTGGGTGCCCGGCCTGCAGATCGGTTACGAGCACAGCTTCGTGCATCAGGCCGCCGATTTCCTCGAGGCCGCAGCCAAGGGCGAGAATGCGCGTCCGACCTTCCGCGATGCGTACGAGACCTCCCGGGTCTGCGACGCGGTGCTGAAGTCGGCAGCCAGCGGACAGTGGGTCAGTCTGTAACCGAGCAACCGGTTGATGGCAGGGGCGCACGAAGGTCGTGCGTTCCTGGTGAAAAGCGGGATGGCGAGTCGGGAGCAAAAGGCTGATGCGCACTCTTCCCTTGATTTCAGGTTTCATTGCGGAGCGCCGGGGCAAGTGTCTGCTTGCCCGGCGGCGCATGCGCCGCCCACGACCGCAGTACCGGCAGTGCCCGCAGTCCCCGCAGCAATCTGGAGTGCGCGGCACTGCCGATCCTGCCGGGACTGCGGATCCTGCGGGTGCCGCTCCGCGCCAGGCTGTCATCCGGCGGCGGTCACGCCGCCCCCCAGCAAAACGCTCAACGCTCAAGAAAAACGGGCGGGGACGCCCGCGCTCCCGACTACGAACACACAAAACGCGCATTCAACTCGCGTCACCCCTGCCGCCAACCGATTGCGTAACTGAGAGAATGCCAATGACACGACGGATTGTAATACACACGTTGATCGTCGCGATGGCGGCTGGCACGGTCACGGCGGCACCCCAGCCGGGCGCGGTGGCTGACGCGCTGGCCGTGCCGGTGTTGGTCACGACCGGTCTGGTTTCGCACGAGGCGGTGTTCAGCCAGGTGCTCGCCGCAGATGAAGCGGCCGACAGGGCGTGGGGCACATTGACGACCAAAGAAGCACTTGCCGCACACCAAAAACAGTT
>DAOTMQ010000341.1:0-1617 GCA_035450385.1 Kiritimatiellia bacterium
GCCGGCGGTTGAGTTCGATGGCGCGGACGATAGCTTGACCAGTCTGCTGAATATCAATGCCGATGAGATGCCAAACATGACGATTGTTATCGCGTACAAGCAACTTCCCGAGAGCGGGAACGGCGGGTTGTGGGGGCACGACAACGGCGGCTGGGATCGCTTGCAACTTTTCCGCAATGGCAATATCTACTACCAGATCGCGACGGCTAATGCGGCGGAGTCGGTTAAGGGTATGAAGGTTGACGTGGTTACCGTCTACTCGGCTGTGCTGAGAAACGGTGTGCCGGGCGGCTCTTACGTTTACATCAACGGCGTCTCCGATGCAACGACAGGCTTGCCAGCGTTCACCTCGGTCGACTCGGGAGGCTCTGCCGACCTGACCTTGGGCAGCATCGGTACCGGTAACGTCAACTATGCCGGCAGATGCCAAATCGGCGAGGTGTTGGTCTTCGATACGGCACTAGACAATATGGCACGACAGAACGTGGAGGCCTATCTACGCGACAAGTGGCAAAATGGGATTCCCGGCAGGATTGAGTTGGCGGCCGGCGCGGTGCTGGATCTTGATGGCGCGGTACAGGAGGTCACGGCCATCAGCGGTGGTGGAACGGTTTCCAACGGGACGTTGTCGGTGACCGAATTACTGTCGCCTGCGGGTACGGCGGTTGGTACGCTGGGTGTGGCGGACGTGACTTTGAGCGGCGTACTGAGGGTGAACGTAACTCCAGCCGGCACTTGCGACCGTTTGGTCGGTTCCGGCGACTTGTCTCTGACTGGTCTCACGCTCCAAATCGCAAAACTCGAATTGTTGAACCCGGAGATGACCTACACGGTCGCCACCTGTACGGGCACTCTGACGGGGCCATTCGCGGAGACCAACTTGCCTGCGAACTGGCGTGTCAGATACGATGTCGGTGCGGGGACTGCGGTGTTTTACTACGCCGAACCCGGTACGCTATTCCAAATGAAGTAGTCGAAAACGTGTGTTGCAGAATTCAAAAGGGGACAAGGACATGAATGCATTTGAGTTTCAGAATCCGGTGAAGGTCATCTTCGGAGCCGGAGTGATTAAGCAGGTGGGGGCGGAAGCGGCTAAGCTCGGCAAACGGGTGCTGGTTGTTTCGTACGCTGAACGAAAGGCTTTACAGGGTGTACTGGATCGAATCTGCACGGAACTGGCAGATGCAGGACTTCATGCCGTACCGTTCTATGAGGTCGAGCCCAATCCCGAGATCGCAATGGTTGCGCGTGGTGTCGCAGCGGCCAAATCAATTGACGCGGACGTCGTGGTGGGCGTCGGCGGCGGCAGCGCGATGGATGCGGCCAAGGCGATCGCGGCGGGCGTCTTCTATGAGGACGATCTGTGGAAGATGGTCTATAGCCGACACGATGACATCCAAGCCGTGCCGCCGACGCGCGCGCTGCCGACACTCATGGTGCCGACGCTTCCGGCCACGGCCAGCGAGATGAACCGGTGTGCCGTTGTGACGAACGCCGAGTTAGGCGAAAAGTCATACATCTGGGGTGACTGCCTGTACCCTAAAGTCGCGATCCTTGATCCTGAGCTGACTTGCAGCCTGCCGCCCTCGCAGACCGCCTGCGGTGCGGTCGATACCA
>DAOTMQ010000342.1:0-1534 GCA_035450385.1 Kiritimatiellia bacterium
CCGAACTTGGGTTGTGTTCGGTTCCGGGGCGGGTTGATCCGTGCTGTCGGTGCAGGCTGTAACGGCATGAGTGACAGAGGAAAAAATGGCGAATGATACAATCAGAATGAAGGCCGAACCGCGTACGGAACAGGGTTCCGTGGCTGTGGGCCGGCTGCGCCGCGCCGGGAGCATTCCCGCTGCGGTGAACCGTATCGGGGGCGACACGACGCTAGTGAAACTTGACACGCATGCGTTCGTCAACATGCTGCGTCACCACGCAGCCGAGCAGGTGCTCGTGACGCTCGACCTCGACGGCCAAGAGGTACCCGCGCTGATGCGCGAAGTGCAGTACGACGTGATGACAGGCGCCCCGATCCATGTGGATTTCGGCGAGGTTTCGCTGAGCGAGACGGTCCGCGTCGCGATCTCGCTGCATCTGAAGGGCGAGCCCGAGGGCGTCAAGACCGGTGGCGGTATCCTGCAACAGATGCTGCGATCGGTGGAAGTCGAGTGTCTGCCTAACGAGATCATCGATGCCTTCAACGTCGATGTCTCGGCGCTCAAAACGGGGCAGTCGGTTTTCGTGCGCGACCTCAAGCTGGGCGATGCCTATACGCTCATCACCGGCGCAGACGCCGTGATCGCGACGGTCGCCGCACCTGAGGAGGAGGCGGAAGCTGAGGAGGAAGCCGACAAGGCACCTGAGGTGATCACCAAAGGCAAGAAGGAAGAGGGAGCCGAAGGAGCCGCTCCCGCCGCCAAGAAGTAACCCGGAGGACACCACCGCGTGAAAATGATTGCGGGATTGGGAAACCCCGGCAAGGCCTACGTGAACACGCCGCACAACGTCGGCTTCGATGTTGTCGACCTGTTGGCGGAACGCGCCGAGGCCGGTTGGAAGAACAGTTCCGGATTTCGCGCGCATGTCGCGCGCGCCGTCTGCGCGGATGGCCCGCTGCTGCTGGTCAAGCCTCAGACTTTCATGAATCTGAGCGGAACCAGCGTGGTGCCGCTGCTGCGCTATTACGGCGGCCTGCCGACCGACCTGACGGTGATTCTGGATGACGCGGACCTGCCACTCGGCACGTTGCGCATCCGGGCATCGGGAGGCAGCGGCGGACACCGCGGACTGGCCTCGGTCATCGAGGCGTTGGGGACCGAGGGGTTCCCGCGGGTCCGGCTGGGCGTGGGACGCAGTGCACGCGGCGACTTGGTCGGACATGTGCTCGGCCGCTTGGACGGCGAACGCATGCGCCTGATACGGGCGACGATCGAGACGGCTGCCGACGCGGTGCAGTGCCTGACCGAAAACGGATTGAACGAAGCAATGAACCGGTACAACGGCTGGCGTGCCGAAGAGACGCCACCGGATGACCCCAAGTGAGAGCAGTATGAAAAAATACGATGGTTTGTACATCTTCGTCGGTACGGCGAAAGATGATGTTTTGGACCAACAGATCGACAAGGTGTGCGGTGAAATCACACGCCTGGACGGCAGCGTGCTGACCACCGAGGTGCTCGGCAAGCGTACCTTTGCACGCCCGATGCAGAA
>DAOTMQ010000343.1:0-1515 GCA_035450385.1 Kiritimatiellia bacterium
ACCGTCGAGGACTCGGTGTTTACCAACGGCCTCTACCTGGCCATCAACGGGGCGGCCAAAGAGGCGACGGTCCGCAGAACCTTGATCAGCGGGACGAAGAGCGGTATCAACATGCAGTCCGGTGCCACCGACTTGGTCGTCGAAGATTGCGATATCACGGTGTTCGTGCAAGGGGCAACCGAAAACTCCTACGGCGTGCGGTTTTCGTCCACCGATGCGGGAGCCGGCCATGACCTGACGGTCACGGGCAGCCGCATCGTGGTTGATCCCAACGGATTCGAGATCAATCCGGCTCGGCACCGCGCCATCTGGATTCGCTCGGGTGCCTCGGGCGCGTTGCAAGTGGCGAACAACCTTATCGATGGCTACGTGGCGAACGAGTCTACCGGCATACTGGACGCCTCCGGCAACTGGTGGGGCAGCGCCGATGCGGCGGATGTGGCTGGCAATGTAGTGGCTGGCTCGGTCGACTACAGCCCCTGGCTGGCAGACGGCACGGACATGGACGGCGGCGCCCTCGGCTTCAAGGGCAACTTCTCAAAGCTGTGGGTCGGCGCCGACAGCCCGCAGGTCGGCACGGTCGGCCGCATCCAGGAGGGTGTCAATCTGGTCGCCACAAACGGCACGGTCAATGTGGCGGCGGGGGACTACAGCGAAAGTGTCGCGCTAGACAAGCCGTTGACGCTTACCGGTCCGGCGACCGGCGACAAGCCCTTGCTGGTCGGCATGATCACCGGGACGTACACGGGCGGTTTGGCGACGCGCATCGAGAATATCGACTTCAAGGTCAATGCGGACGACAAGTACAACCTCAACTTTGTAGGGGTCACGAACCTCACGGTCAAGGGTTGCGCTTTCAATGCTGACGGGCGCTTCATGGGATCGCCGAATGCGGTGGCGGTTCAGTTGGACCACACCTGCCAGAACATTATGATCGACGCCTGCACGTTCACGAACGGTTACTATATCGCGATTCAGAACACGGCTAGCGTGGATGGCCTGTTGGTCAAGGACTGCCTCATCGACAACTGCAAGAGCGGTGTCAACGTTCAGCATGCCTCTGGTGAGGGAGTGACCGTGACCAATTGCGAAATCAACGTGGTGGCGCAAGGCGTGGGCAACGACACCTACTGCGTACGCTTTGGCAGCAAGAGCGGCTTGGCGCAGAACCTGAACATCGCGGGTTGCGTCTTCACCGTTGATCGGAACGGACTGACGCCCGATGAGGGCACCTATTTCAATGCCGTCATTGTGCGTGAGGCGGCCTTGGGCACGCTGGCCCTCTCGCAGTCGAGCATCCAGGGCGGGGTGGTCAACCTGTCCACAACGCAGCTCGCAGCGGAGAACAACTGGTTCGGTAACGCGACCGGGCCGACCAACGCCGCCAATCCCGGCGGACTCGGCGATGCGGTCACCGGAGCGGTCGACTTCAGCCCGTGGCTGGGTGACGGGGAGGACACGCAGCCGGATGTGATCGGCTTCCAGCCGAACCTGACGCCGGTCTACTATCTGCCG